>DASQQF010000077.1:0-3954 GCA_035643535.1 Gaiellaceae bacterium | reverse complement strand
GAGATCTCCGAGCACAACCGCGACGACCAGATCTACACGAAGGACATGCTCCTGGCCCCGCCGGTGAAGCGCGTCCCGATCGCCGACCCCGACCTCTACGACACCCCGATCCCCTTCTACAAGAGCCACTCGTAGATGAACGCACTCGTACTCGCCTCCGCGGGGAACGCGCTGGTCTGGATCGTCTGGGTCGTCGCCGCCCTCTCGCTGCTCGGGTCGGGCGTCGCCGTCGTCTCCTTCTCGAACCCCTTCTTCTCGGCGCTCGCACTGATCGGGAACCTCGGCTCGCTCGCGATCATGTACATGCTGCTGACGGCGGAGTTCGTCGCCGCGGCGCAGGTGCTCGTCTACGCGGGCGCGGTGATGGTCATGTTCCTGTTCGTGATCGCGTACGTCGGCCCGCGGCGCGAGGAGCCGTGGTCGGGCGGGCCGAGCTGGCAAACCGTCGGCGCGGTCGTCGCCGCGGGCGCGCTGCTCGTCGAGATCGTCGTCGCGGTCGGCCTGCAGGCCGGGCACGCGCTCGGCGGCAGTGGCACGGTCGGCGCCTCGTTCGGGACGCCGGCCTGGATCGGACGTGTCTTCCTCACCGACCACCTGCTCGCCTTCGAGATCACCTCGATCGTCCTGCTCGTCGCGGCCGTCGGCGGCGTGATCCTCGGCTCGCACACGCGCCGGGTCGACCCGGGGATGATCAGCCCGGGCACGGCGCAGCAGCGCGAGCCCGAGGCGGAGGTGGTGCGCTAGTGCTCGGCCCGGGCGTCGCCTGGTACATCGCGCTCGCCGGCTTCCTCTTCGGGATCGGCGTGCTCGGCGTTCTCGTCCGGCGCAACCCGCTGATCGTACTGCTCTCGCTCGAGCTGATGCTCAACTCGGCGAACCTCGCGCTGATCGCGTTCGCCCGCCACTTCCACAACGGCGCCGGCCAGGTCTTCGCGCTCGCGGTGATGGCGGTCGCGGCCTCGGAGGTGTGCGTCGGGCTCGGGCTCGTCGTCGCGCTCAACCGCAAGCGGCTCTCCCTCGACGTCGACCGCCTGTCGGAGCTGCGGGGATGAGCAGCACGGCCATGACCGCCGGCTCCTGGCTCTGCCTCGTCTCGCCGCTCGCGGGCACGATCGTCATCCTGCTCGCCGGGACGCGGATCCCGCGGGTCGCCGCCGGCTGGATCTCGACCTCGAGCGTCGTCGTCGCCTTCGCCGGGGCGGTCTGGGCCTTCTTCGGCGTGCATTCGCAGAGCGGCCACCGCGGCGAGATCACGACCGCCTGGACGTGGCTCGCGTCAGGCAGCTTCCACCCCGGCCTGCAGCTGCTCGTCGATCCGCTGAGCATCGTGATGATGCTCATCGTCAGCGGTGTCGGCTCGCTGATCGTCCTCTACTCGATCGGCTACATGCACGGCGACGACGAGGAGCGGCGCTACTTCGCGTACATGTCGTTCTTCGTTTTCTCGATGCTGATGCTCGTCGAGGGCGGCAACCTGCTGCTGCTGCTCGTCGGCTGGGGGCTCGTCGGCCTCTCGTCGTACCTGCTGATCGGCTTCTGGCACGAGCGGCCGAGCGCGGTCCAGGCGGCGAAGAAGGCGTTCGTGATGAACGCGTTCGGCGACGCGGTCTTCGCGCTCGCGCTCTTCATCCTGATCGCGCACTCGGGCTCCGTCGCCTTCTCGACCTCGTTCGCGACGGTGACGCACCTCTCGCCGGCGACGGCCGACTTCGTCGCGCTCGGCCTGCTCGGCGGGGCCGTCGCGAAGTCGGCGCAGATCCCGCTCCAGACCTGGCTGCCCGACGCGATGGAGGGCCCGACACCGGTCAGCGCCCTGATCCACGCGGCGACGATGGTGACCGCCGGCGTCTACCTGATCGCCCGCACGCACCCCATCTTCGAGCAGGCGCGGACGATCGAGCTGCTCGCGGCCGGCACCGGCGCGCTCACCCTCGTCGTGGCCGGGCTGATCGCGCTCGTCCAGACCGACATCAAGCGCGTGATCGCGTACTCGACGATGTCGCAGATCGGCTACATGTTCCTCGGCGTCGGCGTGGGCGCGTACTCGCAGGGGATGTTCCACCTGCTGACGCACGCGTTCTTCAAGGCGCTGCTCTTCATGGCGGCCGGGCTCGTCATCCACGCGGTCGCGAACGAGCAGGACATCCGTAAGCTGCGCGGGGTCGGGCGACTGATGCCGATCACGAAGTGGTGCTTCCTCGCGGGCGCGCTCGCGCTCGTCGGCATCCCCCCCTTCAGCGGCTTCTTCTCGAAGGACTCGATCGTCGCGGCCGCCGCCGCCCTCGGCACCTGGTACGGCTGGATCTTCTGGGCCTGCGGCGTCGCCGGCGCGCTGCTGACCGGCCTGTACACGTTCCGGCTCTGGTTCCTCGTCTTCCCGGGGGAGCCGAGCGCGTTCGTCCGCGAGCACTTCCACCGCTCTGGCCCCATCGGCGAGGGCGCGCTGACGATGCTCGTGCCCGTCGGCGTCCTCGCCGTGCTCGCGACCGGCGGCGGCTGGCTGCAGTGGGCGCCGAAGTGGCACCCGTTCACCGACTGGCTCGCCTCGGCCGCCCCGACGCTCGCGATCGCCGAGCCGAGCTCGACCCAGGAGTACTTCACGTCGGCCGCGACGGTCATCGCCGGAGTCGTCGGGATCGCGATCGCCTGGGCCGTCTACTCGGAGCGGCGAATCGCGATCCCCCACGCACCGTTCCTCCGCCGCACGCTCGAGCACAAGTTCTGGTTCGACGAGCTGTACGCGGCGATCTTCTACAAGCCCGCCGAGCTCGTCGCCGCCGGTCTGCGCCGCGAGTTCGAGGAGCCGGTCGTCCTCCAGACCGGCACCGACCTCGGCGAGACGACGCTCGCCGCCGGCGGCCTGATGCGCCGGATCCAGACCGGCCTGCTGCGCACGTACGTCCTCTTCCTCGCCGGCGGCGCCGCCGCCGTCGTCCTCGCCTTCCTGATCGCGCGATGAACGCCAGCGCGCTCACGTCGATCGTCATCTGGCTGCCCGTCGTCGGGGCGCTCGTCGTCTGGCTGCTGCCGCTCTCGCGTTACGCCACCGGGAGCCTCGCCGTGCTCGTCTCGCTGCTCGAGGTCGGCTTCTGGATCGACCAGGCGACGCGCTTCGACTTCTCGCGCTCGGGGCTGCAGCTCGGGCAGCAGACAGCGTGGTTCAGCGACCTCCACGTCTCGTACCACGTCGGCGTCTACGGCTTCTCGCTCTGGCTCGTCGGGCTCACGGTCGTCGCGATGGCGGCGGCGATCGGCTACGGGTTCTGGGTCGGCCGCGACCGCGCGCGCGCCTACTTCGGGCTGATGCTGCTGCTCACCGGCGCGACCGTCGGCGTGTTCGAGGCGCAGGATCTCCTGCTGTTCTACGCCTTCTTCGAGGCGATGCTCATCCCGCTGTACGTCCTGATCGGCGTCTGGGGCGGGCCGCGGCGGATGGAGGCGACCATCAAGTTCGTCATCTACACGATGGCCGGGTCGCTGCTGATGCTGGCGGCGATCGTCGTCTACGGGCTCGAGGTCGGGACGTTCGACCTCGTGAACGGGCCGGCGAGCGCGAGCCGCTGGCTCTTCCTCGGCTTCATGTTCGCGTTCGTGATCAAGGCTCCGATCTTCCCCTTCCACGGCTGGCTGCCCGATGCGTACCGTCAGGCGCCGCCGGAGGTGACGGCGGTGCTCTCGGGCGTGATCGCGAAGGCAGGGCTGTACGGGATGCTGCGGATCGCGATCCCGAAGTTCCCCGAGCCGACGTCCTTCTACCGGACGCCGGTGCTCGCGCTCGCGGCGGCGGCGCTCGTCTACGGCTCGCTGCTCGCCTTCCGCTCGAGGGACTTCCGCGGCGTCGTCGCGTACTCGTCGCTCGCGCAGTCGGGGCTGATCACGCTCGGCCTCTTCGCCGGGACGAACCTCGGGTTCGACGGCGCCGTCCTGCAGATGGTCGCGCACGGGCTCATCTCC
>DASQQF010000076.1:0-3826 GCA_035643535.1 Gaiellaceae bacterium | reverse complement strand
TGGGGCGCCGAGGCGCTCCCCGCGGAGGTGATCCCACCCCCGTGCGCGAGTGTCCCTCGAGCCTCTCTCGGCTAGAGTCGCGCGCGTGCCCGACCTCTATCCGTTCCTTGCGGTGAGGGACGTCGATGCGGCCGTCGCGTTCTACGCGGAGGCGTTCGGCGCCACCGAGGAACGGGAGCGGGTGATCGCGCCGGACGGGCCGCAGGTCGCACTCCTCCTGATCGAGGGGCAGCGCGTCGGCGTCGCGACGGAGGCGCCCGACCTCGGGACGCCGAGCCCGGAGACGGTCGGCGCCACAACCGTTCGCATCTCGCTGCAGGTCGATGACGCCGATATCGCACAGGCCAGGGCGGTGGCCGCAGGGGCGAGCGAGATGTTCGCCGTCGCCGACCAGCCCTACGGGTTGCGTCAGGGACGCGTGGTCGATCCGTTCGGGCACCACTGGCTGATCGCGCACCCGCTGTGAACGCCCGAACACCGTGCTTCAGGCCGAGACGCCGTCCAGCAAACCCCGCCTGAGCGGGGCTTTCACAAGAGCGGATGATGGGACTCGAACCCACGACCTTCTGCATGGCAAGCAGACGCTCTAGCCAACTGAGCTACATCCGCGTGGACCGTCGATTATAGCCGCGGCTAGGCGCCGCCAATCGCGTCGAGAGCCTCGTTGACGAGCCGGTCGGCGAGCTCGTTGTGCTCCCGCCGGACGGCGGTGTAGGTGACGCTCCCGAGCTGCCGGGCGAGGCGCGCCGCTTCGACGGAGAACTGCCGCAGCGCCTCGTTTCTGACCCGGTACTCGCCCCGCATCTGCTTCACGAGCAGCTCCGAGTCGGAGACGACCTCCAGCTCGCCGACCTGCAGCTCCGCCGCCCGCGCGAGGCCGGCCACCAGCGCGCGGTACTCGGCGACGTTGTTCGTCGCGATGCCGATCGCCTCGCCGTGTGCAGCGAGCACCGTCCCGTCCTCCGCCTCGAGCACGTACCCGAATGCGGACGGTCCTGGGTTTCCGCGCGAGCCGCCGTCGGTGAACAGTCTCGCCTTCACGCGATCAGCTCGTAGACGTCGAAGGCCGGCTCTTCGTAGGGGTGCGCACGGCGCAGCGCGGCGATCACCTCGTCCTGGCGCCCGGCGGGAAAGACCGTCTCGAGCCGCAGCTCCGCGACCCGCTCCTCGCGCCCCGGCTGCCCCACCGCCGGCGACGCCCGCTCGCCGGCGAGGAACGTGCCCGTGCCCTCCGTGTACCACGAGCACCGCTCGTAGTCGCCGATCCGGCCGGCCCCCGCCGCGAAGAGCGCGTCGCGCACGCGGTCGAGCGCCTCGCGCGGGACGAACACGATTAGCTTCCGGTTCACGAGGGCACCCGTCGCCCATGCCGACGCTGCGAGTCGAGCCGCGCCCCACCCCCGCCGAGCGCGCCGGCGATCGGCCCGAGGTCGAGGTCGACGAGGCGCTCACCGTCTTCGCCGCCATGCTCGAGGACTGGGCCGCCCCGCGCGGGGAGTGGCAGCTCCGGCTGCGCGAGGGGCACGACTCGGGCCGGGCGAACAACGTCGAGGCCCGGCTCCTCTACGTCGAGGGCGAGCAGACATCCTCCCTCTCGTTCAGGCTCGACCAGCTCGACGCCGTCGACGACACCGGCCAGGAGCTCGTGCTCCGCTTCGAGGAGCGGGACGGGATCGCGAAGCTCGCCCGTCTCGGCGCGAACGGGCTGCACGTCGAGCTGTTCCACATCCTGACTTTTACCTAGCTGCCGCAGCCGGCGCCTGGGGCGCCGCTCGCAAGGGAGGCGAGCGAGCGACGCGAAGGACAGTACGTGCGGTACGACCGAGCGGCGCGAGCGCAGCCTCCCGCCGCGAGCGGCTTCAGGCCGGCTCCCGCCGCCCAGACGCCAGCTAGGGCTCGGTGTCGATCTGCGCTCGTTGCAGCCGGCCGGAGTAGTCGACGTAGATCGACTTCCACTCGGTGAAGACGTCGAGCGCGGCCTGGCCCGCCTCGCGGTGCCCGTTCCCGGTGTCCTTCGTGCCGCCGAACGGAAGGTGCACCTCGGCGCCGATCGTCCCGGCGTTCACGTACGTGATGCCCGCCTCGAGGTCGCGCATCGCGCGGAACGCGGCGTTCACGTCCTGGGTGAAGATCGACGAGGAAAGCCCGTACTTGATCCCGTTCGAGACGCGGATCGCCTCGTCGAGGTCGCTCACCGGGATCAGCGCCGTGGTCGGACCGAAGATCTCCTCCTGCGCGATTCGCATCTGCGGGTCGACGTCGGCGAAGATCGTCGGCCGGTAGAAGAAGCCCTTGGCGAGGTCGCCGTCGCCCGACGCCTCGCCGCCCGTGAGGAGCTTCGCCCCCTCCCCCTTGCCGATCTCGGTGTACGAGTGGATCTTGTCGAGCGCGGCGCGATTGATGACCGGTCCGACGTCGCTGTCGTCCTCCCAACCGGGGCCGAGGCGCAGCTTCTCGACGGCCGCCACGAGCCGCGACTGGAGCTCGTCGTAGGCGCCCTTCTGGACGATCACGCGCGACGCCGCCGTGCAGCGCTGGCCGGAGGTGCCGAACGCCGACCAGACGATCCCGTCGACCGCGAGCTCGAGGTCCGCGTCGTCGAGGACGACGATCGCGTTCTTGCCGCCGAGCTCGAGATGGACGTGCGTGAGCGTGTCGGCCGACGCCTTCAGCACCTCGACGCCGGTCTCGCGCGAGCCGGTCAGCGTGATCACGCGCACGTCGGGATGGCGCACGAGCGCGTCGCCGACCGTGCCCCCGCCCCCGTGGACGATGTTCACGACGCCGGCCGGAACGCCCGACTCGGCGATCAGCTCGACGAACCGCTCGGCGAGTGCGGGCGTGTCGCTTGCCGGCTTGAGCACGACCGTGTTGCCGCAGACGAGCGCCGGGATCAGCTTCCACGACGGGATCGCGACGGGGAAGTTCCAGGGCGTGATCGCGCCGACGACCCCGATCGGCTGCCGGATGCTCATGTTCCACTTGTCGCGCAGCTCCGACGGCGTGGTCTGGCCGAAGAGGCGCCTGCCCTCGCCGGCCATGTAGTACGTGATGTCGATCGCCTCCTGGACGTCTCCGCCCGCCTCGGCCTTCACCTTCCCCATCTCGCGCGTCATCAGGTCGGTGAGGCCGGCCTTCTCCTGCTCGAGCAGCCGCGCGAGGCGGAAGAGGATCTCGCCGCGCTTCGGCGCCGGGACGAGCCGCCACTCGGCGAACGCCTCCTTCGCGACCGCGACCGCACGGTCGACGTCCTCGCGGCCGGAGCGCGGAAAGACGCCGATCGTCTCGCCGGTCGCCGGGCTCGTGCTCTCGAAGGTCTCGCCGGAGGCGGCGTCCACCCACTCGCCGCCGATGAAATTCTTTGACTGTGTCGCTGTCGTCGCCATGCAGGCGAGACTAGCGCCGGACGCTACTCGGCGGCGCCGGGAGGGGCGTCCGTGTCGGGGAAGGTGCCCGGCACGCGCGAGCGGCGGCGGTCGCGGATCTTGCGCCGCTCCTTCACCTCGGGCGGCGGCTCCTCGCCGCTGCGGCGGTCCTTTCCCTCGCGGCGGTCGACGATGACGGTGACATTCGGGTTGTCCTTGTAGTACTCGACCATCTTGTCGTAGAGGTCGTCGGCGAGCTCGCGCGGGATGACGCAGTAGATCATGGTGTGGCCGGATTGTAGGGCGCCCGTCGGCGGGGAGACTACGCTCGCCCGGGGGACGGTATAAGTGCGGCCATGTGGAGACGCCGCCTGCGCTGGCTCGCGCCGCTCGCAGGTGCGGTCGCGGCCGGAGCCGTCGTCGCCGCCGTCTCGCTCGGCGGCTCCTCGACACCCGGCACG
>DASQQF010000075.1:0-21492 GCA_035643535.1 Gaiellaceae bacterium | reverse complement strand
GCGAAGCTCGACAACCTCTCGATCTGGCCGGCGACGGAGTACGTCACCTCGCAGCCGACGATCGAGCGCGCCGTCGACGAGATCCGGCACGAGCTCGAGGCGCAGGTCGCGCGCTTCGAGGCGGAGGGGAAGCTCCTCGAGGCGCACCGGATCCGGCAGCGCACCGAGTACGACCTCGAGATGATGCAAGAGCTCGGCTTCTGCAACGGGATCGAGAACTACTCGCGCGTGCTCGAGGGGCGCGCGGCCGGGACGCACCCGTTCACGCTGCTCGACTACTTCCCGTCCGACTTCGTCGTCTTCGTCGACGAATCGCACCAGACGGTGCCGCAGATCGGCGGCATGTACGAGGGAGACCGGTCGCGCAAGCAGACGCTCGTCGACTTCGGGTTCCGGCTGCCGTCGGCGCTCGACAACCGGCCGCTCCGCTTCGACGAGTTCCTGCGCAAGGTGCCGCAGATGGTCTTCGTGTCGGCCACGCCCGGCCCGTTCGAGCTGCGCGAGTCGACGCGGGTGGCCGAGCAGCTGATCCGGCCGACGGGAATCGTCGATCCCGAGGTCGAGCAGCGGCCGACACGGAACCAGATCGACGACCTGCTCGGCGAGATCCGGCAACGCGAGCAGGCGGGCGAGCGTGTCCTCGTCACCACCCTGACGAAGAAGATGGCGGAGGACCTGACCGACTACCTGCTCGAATCGGGGGTCAAGGCCCGCTACCTCCACTCGGAGATCGACACGCTCGAGCGGATCCAGATCGTCCGCGAGCTCCGCCTCGGCGAGTACGACGTCCTCGTCGGAGTCAACCTCCTGCGCGAGGGGCTCGACCTGCCCGAGGTGTCGCTCGTCGCCATTCTCGACGCCGACAAGGAAGGGTTCCTCCGCGGCCGGACGAGCCTGATCCAGACGATCGGCCGGGCGGCGCGGAACGTCCACGGCAAGGTGCTCATGTACGCCGACAAGCAGACCGAGGCGATCAAGGAGGCGCTCGACGAGACGAACCGCCGGCGCGCGATCCAGCTCGCGTACAACGAGGAGCACGGGATCGTGCCGGAGACGATCGCGAAGGGCGTCTCCGACATCGCCGAGCTGCTCCAGCTCGAGTCGCCCCATGTCCCGACGCGGCGTCGCCGCGGCGCGAAGAAGGTCGAGGGGATGTCGCGCGAGGAGCTCGAGAAGCTCGTCGTCACCCTCGAGGAGGAGATGTACCTCGCCGCCGAGGAGCTCCGCTTCGAGTACGCCGCGAAGCTCCGCGACGAGATCAAGGACCTGCGGCGAGACCTGCAGGCGCTCGAGGAGGCGCCCGCCTAGCACGGTCAAGCACATCCGCGCGTCCGCCGATATTCGCCCGGTGGGCGCGCTGTGGCAGGAGCTCGTGGACGACGCCCGGCGGGCGCCGTCGCCGCACAACACACAGGCCTGGCTCGTCGAGGTCGAGGACGACGCACGGGCGTCGCTCCGCTGCCGGGCGGAGCGGCTGCTCCCGGTCGAGGATCCCGACGGGCGCTTCCTCACCGCCGGCATGGGCATCTTCGTCGAGGCGCTGCGGGTGGTGGCCGCCGCCCGCGGGCTCGTCCTCGTGGACGAGCTCGCGGCCCCTTCGTTGACCGCCGACGCGACGGGCGATGTGCTCGTCGCGCGGCTCGAGCTGGGCGAGGCGGGCGAGACCGATCCTTCCGGACGCGACCTGCTCCTTCGCCGACGCACCTCGCGGCTGCCCTACGACGGGCGGTGTGCTCCGGAGGCCGCCCTCGGGGAGCTCGCTGCGACCGCGGCCCGGTTCGATCACGAGGCGCGGTTCTCTTCCGAGCCGGACTTCGTCCGCTGGGTCGTCGAGCTCAACGCCGCCACCCTCTTCTACGACCTGTCGGAGGACGACCGACGGGCGGAGATCCGGCATTGGACGCGCACGAGCGAGCGCGAGGCTCGGCGGCAGGCCGACGGCTTCTCGCCACGCTGCCTCGGCTTTCCGGGGCCGCTCGTCCGGCTCTTCTTCGACCACCACAGGCTCGTGCGGCCCGCCGAAGCGGCGCTGCGGCGCCTCTACCTGCGGCAGATGCGCGGCACGGCCACGGTGGGTTGGATCGTCGGGCCCTGGGCGACGCCGCCGGAGTGGTACGCGGCCGGCCGCATGCTGCTGCGCCTCTGGCTCGCCGCGACGGCACACGGGCTCGTCCTGCAGCCGTTCGGCTCGGTCATCACGAACCCGACGGCGCACGGGCGTCTCGACGAGCGGATCTCGCCCGGTGCACAGCCGGTCTGGCTCCTCCTCCGCCTCGGCTACAGCGCCGAGCCGCCGCGCAGCGAGCGCCTTCCCGTGACGGCGGTGCTGCGATGACGCGTGCGAAGCGGATGCTCGTGTTCGGCTTCCTGCTCTCCGCCCGCGGGCTGCGGAAGCTGATCGTCGGCACGCCCCGGCTCGCCTCGCGGCTGCTCCGGCCGGGGCACGAGGGGCTGCTCTGGCGCATCGGCGAGTGGCGCGCCTGGCTCGCGTTCGAGCGCGCGCGCAAGCAGGTGCCCGCATACCGGACGTTCGTCGCCGAGCACGAGGGAGAGGTCGTGCTCGACGGGTTCCGCCCGGACTTCTCCACGGTGCCGCTGACGACGAAGGAGAACTACGTCCGCCGCTTCCGCGTCGAGGAGCGCTGCGTCGGCGGCGCCCTGCCGGCGCGCGGCGTCGTCGTGGACGAGTCGTCGGGGACGAGCGGCGAGCCGAGCAACTGGGTGCGTGGCCCCGAGGAACGGCGCGACGGGCGAAAGCTGCTCCAGATCGCCCTGCGCCGCCTGCTCGGTGACGCGCCGATCTTCGTCGTGAACGCGTTCGCGCTCGGACCCTGGGCGACCGGGATGAACCTCTCGATGGCCGTGGTCGACGTCGCCGCCCTGAAGTCGACCGGGCCGGACGTGGCGAAGATCGAGAACACCCTGCGCCTGTTCGGGCCGGGCTACCGCTACCTGATCTGCGGCTATCCGCCCTTCCTCAAGCTGCTCGTGGACGAGGCGGCGGTGGACTGGTCGGCGTACGAGTGCGTAGCCGCAGTCGGCGGCGAGGGGATGAGCGAGTCGCTGCGGGACTACCTGCGGCGCGCCTTTCGCGAGGTCTACAGCTCGTTCGGCGCCTCCGACCTGGAGATCAACATCGCGGCCGAGAACGACTTCACGATCGCGTTCCGGCGGCTCCTGGCGGCCGAGCCCGCGCTCGCCGAGGCGCTCGGGCTGCCGGACTCCGCCACGCCGCCGATGGTCTTCCAGTACAACCCGCTCGACTATCTCGTCGAGACGAACGACGAGGGCGAGCTCGTGATCACGATCTGCCGGCTCGACACGACGGCGCCGAAGATCCGCTACTGCATTCGCGATCTAGGTTGCGTCCGCCGCTTCCCGCAGGTGAGCGACGCGCTGGCCGCCGTGGGCAGGCGGCCCGAGGAGCTGTCCTCCGAGTGGATCGACCTGCCACTGCTCTTCCACTACGGCCGCTCCGACTCGACGGTCGCGTTCTACGGCGCCAACGTCGCCGTGGCAGACGTCCAGGAGGTCGTCCTGTCGCTCCCCGAGCTCGCCGAGCACGTGGCCGCCTTCGCCCTCGTCCTCGGCGAGGACTGCGAGGCGAACAAGACCCTCGAGCTCGCGTTCGAGCTGCGGGCGGGCGTGGAGCCGCCGGCGGACGCACGCTCCGCCGTCCTCGCCCGTCTCGCGGAGGTGAACCAGGACTGGCGCGAGGCTGCGCGAATGATGCCCGCGCACCAGCCGACGCTCGCGTTCCATCCGGCCGGAACCGGGCCGTTTTCCGGCTACGACCCGCGCCTGAAGCGGCAATACGTGGCGTAGAGCGGGCCGTCGACCCGCGACGACCGCGCTACGCTCCGCACATGCTCGCCAGCGTGATCGCGGCGATGTTCTCGGCCTTCATCACGGGCGCCCTCGCGCGTTTCGCCGTCCCCGGGCCGGATCCGATGCCCGCGTGGCTGACCATCGCGATCGGCTTCGCCGGCACCGCGATCGGCTGGGGAATCGTCTACGGGACGGTCGGCCACGATGCCTCGTGGGCGGGGATCGCGAGCTTCCTCGCCGCGATCGCCCTCGTCGTCCTCTACCGCCGCTTCGTCCAGAAGCGTCCGCTCTGGGGCCCCGACGCGTACCGGTTCCCCGACCGCGGATTCGGCGTCGAGGCGTACCGCGAGCGGCTGAAGCGAGCCGGGATCGACCCGGAGAAGGTCGGCCTCCAGTTCTCCGGCCTGCAGCCGGCGCCCCACGTACAACCGCCGCCGGGCGCGGGGCCAGGCCCGGTGGCCGACCCGACGGAGAACCCCGCGCACTACCTGGGGCTGCTCGAGGAGCTCCACGACGCCGGCGTCCTCGACGACGACGAGTTCGCCTCCGCCCGGACCCGCCTGCTCGAGCGGCTTCGCGGGTAGGAGGAGGGCCGGTGCTGTCGCTGCTCCTCTTCCTCGGGCTCTGGGGCCTCGTCATCGGTGCGCTCGCGAGGCTGGCCCTGCCGGGGCCGGACCCGATGGGGATCCTCGCCACCATCGGGCTCGGCCTCGTGGGCTCCTTCACCGGCGGGCTCATCACCGGGCTGCTCTGGGCGCGCCCGGCGGGGTTCGTCTTCTCCGTCCTCTGCTCGACCGGCCTCCTCTACCTGCACCGGCGCTTCGTCCAGCACCGGCCGCTGACGGGACCGGGCTCGCGGCAGCTGCCGCGGCGTTAGCGGGGGAAGACGCGCTCGGCGGCGAGCGTCCAGTCGCCGCGCGACCAGACGTACGTGTGGACGGCGATCGAGCTCTCGTCCGCCTCCACCATCTGCAGGCCGCGGGCCTCCCCGAGCCGGCGGGGGCGCGGGCGGCCGAGGCCGGGAGCGACGACCACCACCGCCGTCCGCGCCTCCTCGCCCACGACCTCGAACTCGTGCCGCTCGCTCACCGCCGACTGGTGGATGTGCCCGGCCAGGATCACGTCGGCGCCCGCCTCGACGAGCGCGCGCAGCACGCGGTTCCGGTGCGAGACCGGGCGCTTTCTCGCCGCACGCCACGGAGCGCCGACGAGGTGATGGTGGAGGACGGCGACACGCAGCGCATCAGCTTCCGCCTCGGCCAGCCGCGCGGCGGCGTCGTTCAGCTGCGCCGGGCTCAGCGCACCGCCCTGCTGGCGGAGCGGCCGCACGGAGTTGAGCCCGACGACGTGCAGACCGGGCAGCTTCGCGACCGGCTCCGTCCTCTCCCAGAGGCGCTCGAACTCCGCCCACGGCCGCAGGATCCGCGCCGGGAACGCGTACGGGATGTCGTGGTTGCCGGGGACGGTGAGCACCGGCGGCCCGAGAGAGCGGAGCAGACCGGCGGCCCGCTCGTGCTGGGCACGGGTGCCGCGGTGGGTGAGATCGCCCGACGCCACGACGAGCTGCGGCTCCGTCCGCTCGACGAGCCGTGCGAGCGTGCTCCCCGTCTCGCTCTCCTCGTGTGTGCCGGCGTGGATGTCGGAAACGTGGAGGAGACGGGCAGTCACGACCGGACGAGGCTATAGATTCCGACCATGGCCGAAGAGACAGCCGAGATCTTCGACGACCTCTACCTCGGGCTCCGTGCGGGCGGAGCGCTGCGCAAGCAGCGCCGCGGCGAGGAGCTGACCGACGAGGAAGAGGAGGCGCTCGGCCGCTGGCAGCGCCTCTCGACGGCGCGCAAGGCGGCCGCGATCGGCGCCTTCGCCGTCGGCACCTTCGGCCTCGGCTTCACGCTCGGAGGGCTCGTGTTCGGGCGCTGGCGGAAGCCGAAGCCGGGCTAGCAATCCGCCCGGACAGGAGCGGCGCCCGGATGCCGCTGCGGGCTCGAATTCACATCGAGCCTCTAGCGCTTCGCCTCCTTCGCGGGGAAGAGCACCGTCGGCGGCTCCTCGTCCGCAGGGTCGCGCTCGCGCACGACCACGTCGAGGATCGTCGCCGTCATCGCCGCGAGCGGGATCGCGAGCAGCACGTAGAACGCGCCGAGCAGGAAGCCGACCACGGTCACCGACACGAGGACGACGAGCGGCGAGAGCCCGACCGCGTGTCCGAGCACGCGCGGCACGATCACGTAGTCCTCGAGCTGGCGCAGCACGACCACGGCGATCCCGGCCCCGAGCGCCACCCCCCATCCCGCCGTCAGGCCGACTCCGATCGCGAGCACGGCCGCCGCGACCGGTCCCACGATCGGGACGATCTCGACGATGCCGGCGGTGCCCCCGAGCAGCAGCCAGTACGGCTCCCCGACGAGCCAGAACGCGAACGACAGCACGGTCGCGACGAACAGGATCAGCACGAGCTGGCCGCGCACGAAGGCGCCGAGGCGGTCGTCGATCAGCACCCACGTGTCGCGCGTGATGCGGCGGTGCCGCCGCGGCAGCATCGACTGCACCAGCCCGATCGCCCCGTCGCGCTCGAAGATCCAGTACGCCGCGACGGCGAACGTGAAGAAGACGCCGGCGACCGCCTCGAGCACCGTCTTCGTCACCGAGATCGCCGGATGGAGCAGGCTCGTCCCCGACGGAAGCCGCCTCAGCCATCTGTCGATCGCCTGGAGGACGTCGTGCCGCAGCCCGTGCGAGTGCGCCGCCTGGTTGTGGAGCTGCTTCGCCGACGTCGGGACGTGCCCGATCGCCTGGCCGATCTGGTCGACCGCGTGCGGGACGACGAGCCACAGGAAGACCCCGAGCAGGCCGAGCAGGAGCACGTAGTGGAGCAGTACGCCGAGCACGCGCGGCACGTGTGCGCGCCGGTTCAGCCACTCCACGCCCGGCCGCATCGCGGCCGCGATGACGAATCCCAGCAGGACGAGGGCGATCACGAGCCGGATCGTCCAGAGCGCGAGCGCCGCGACCACGATCGAGAGGCCGACCAGGGTCGCGGTCGCGGCCTTTTGTGCGGTTCCGCCCATTTGCCGAGGGATTCCCTCGCCGAGAGAGAACGAAGCGGACGTGGGACGTTCCTCGCCGTCGCCCGTCCTCGAAGCGCGCCGGCACGGGATCGTGCTCGTCCGCCCCTTCCTCCGCGCGCTCGGCCTCGCCGGCGTCGGCGGGGCCACGTTCCTGCTCCCGTGGCCGGCGGCGGTCGCGGGCGCGGTGCTGCTCGCTGCCGCCGCGCTGACGGCGGTCGTCGGCGTCGCGCGCTGGGACCGCGCGCACGTCGTCCTCACGCCCGATTCGCTCCAGGTCGTCGGCGGCGTGCTCCACCGTCACAGCGCGACGGTCGCGCTCGAGCCCGGCGGAGCGGTGGAGGTGGAGCAGACCCTGGCCGGCCGGGTGCTCGGATACGCGACGGTCGTCGCCGGCGAGCTCGAGGTCGCCGCCGTCCCGCGGCGTCTCGCAAACGCGCTCCGACAGCCGCATTAGCCGCTGGCAGAACACACGTTCGGCCAGTACAATGCCCGCACATGGCTGCCGACGAGCTCGTCGTCCACGGCGCCCGCGAGCACAACCTCAAGGACATCACCGTCCGCCTGCCGCGGAACCGCCTCGTCTGCATCACCGGGCTCTCGGGCTCGGGGAAGTCGTCGCTCGCCTTCGACACGATCTACGCCGAGGGCCAGCGCCGCTACGTGGAGTCGCTCTCCGCCTACGCCCGTCAGTTCCTCCAGATGATGGAGAAGCCCGACGTCGACCACATCGACGGCCTCAGCCCGGCGATCTCGATCGACCAGAAGACGACGTCGCGCAACCCGCGCTCGACCGTCGGCACCGTGACGGAGATCTACGACTACCTGCGCCTCCTCTACGCGCGCGTCGGCCGGCCGCACTGCCCGGTCTGCGGCAAGCCGATCGCCGGACAGAGCCTCGACGCGATCGTCGACCAGGTGATGAACCTCGAGGACGGGACGCGCTTCACCGTCAACGCGCCGGTCGTCCGCGACCGCAAGGGCGAGTACAGGGACGTCTTCGAGGACCTCACCCGCGAGGGCTTCACGCGCGTGAAGGTCGACGGAGAGCAATACCTGCTCGAGGAGGGCGTCCCCGAGCTCGACAAGAAGTTCAAGCACACGATCGAGGTGGTCGTCGACCGGCTCGTGCTCAAGGGCGACATCCGGCTCCGCCTCACGCAGTCGATCGAGGCGGCGGTCGGCCTCGCCGAGGGCCTCGTCGCGATCGACCTCGTCGACGGCGGGGAGCAGCTGCTCTTCTCCGAGAACTTCGCCTGCCCCGACCACGGTGTGTCGCTGCCCGAGCTCCAGCCGCGCATCTTCTCGTTCAACGCGCCGCACGGCGCCTGCCCGCGCTGCACCGGGCTCGGTTCGCAACAGGAGATCGACCCCGACCTGCTCGTCCCCGACCCCTCGCTCTCGATCGACGACGGCGCGCTCGTCCCCTGGTCGGTCGGCGGCTCGTCCGGCTTCTACGAGGCGGTGATCCAGGCGATCGCCGAGCGCTACGAGATCGACACGTCGAAGCCGTGGTCGGAGCTGACGGAGGAGCAGCAGCGCCGCTTCCTCCATGGCACCGACGGCGAGCGCGTCTACGTCCAGTACCGGAACCGGATGGGCCGGCGCCGCCAGTACATGCTCGCCTTCGACGGGATCGTCGCGAGCCTCGAGCGTCGCTACCGCGAGACCGACTCGTCGCAGCAGCGCGACCGGATCGAGGAGTACATGTCCTTCCGGCCGTGCCCCGTCTGCAACGGCGCGCGGCTCAAGCCGGAGGTGCTGGCCGTCACCGTCGGCGACCGCTCGATCCACGAGTTCACGCAGCTGTCGGTGACGGCGGCGCTCCGCTTCGTCGACGCGCTCGACCTGACGCCGACCGAACAGCTGATCGGGCACCGGATCGTGAAGGAGATCCGCGAGCGGCTGACGTTCCTCGACGACGTCGGCGTGGGCTATCTCACGCTCGACCGCGCCGCGGCGACGCTCTCGGGCGGCGAGGCGCAGCGGCTGCGGCTCGCGACGCAGATCGGCTCGCAGCTCGTCGGCGTCCTCTACATCCTCGACGAGCCGTCGATCGGGCTCCACCAGCGCGACAACGACCGGCTGATCGAGACCCTCGAGCGGCTGCGCGACATCGGCAACACCGTCGTCGTCGTCGAGCACGACGAGGAGATGATGCGGCGTTCCGACTGGCTCGTCGACATGGGGCCGGGGGCCGGGCTGCACGGGGGCGAGGTCGTCGCCGAGGGGCCGGCGGCCAAGGTCGAACGGGTCGCGAAGTCCGTGACGGGCCGGTTCCTCTCCGGCAAGCGCTCGATCGCGGTGCCCGAGCGGCGGCAGGACGATCGCGGCGCCTTCGTCGTGCGCGGCGCGTCGCAGCACAACCTGCGGGAGATCGACGTCGAGTTCCCGGTGGGGAAGTTCATCTGCGTGACCGGCGTCTCGGGCTCCGGCAAGTCGACGCTCGTGAACGAGATCGTCTTCAAGGCGCTCGCCAACCGGCTCAACCGGGCGCGGATCAAGCCGGGTGCGCACGAGGGCGTGGAGGGGATCGAGGCGTTCGACAAGGTGATCGAGATCGACCAGAAGCCGATCGGGCGCACGCCGCGCTCGAACCCGGCGACCTACACCGACCTGTTCACGCACATCCGGGAGCTGTACTCGCTCACGCCGGAGGCCAAGATCCGCGGGTACAAGCCGGGCCGGTTCTCGTTCAACGTCCGCGGCGGCCGCTGCGAGACGTGCAAGGGCGACGGCCAGATCAAGATCGAGATGCACTTCCTGCCGGACGTCTACGTCCCCTGCGAGACGTGCAAGGGCGCGCGGTACAACCGCGAGACGCTCGAGGTGCGCTTCAAGGGACGCTCGATCGCCGACATCCTCGAGATGTCGGTCGAGGAGGCACTGCAGTTCTTCGCGAAGATCCCGAAGATCCGGCGCCGGCTGCAGACGCTCCACGACGTCGGGCTCGACTACATCAAGCTCGGGCAGCCGGCGACGACGCTCTCGGGCGGCGAGGCGCAGCGGGTCAAGCTCGCCGCCGAGCTCTCGAAGGTCGCGACCGGCAAGACCCTCTACATCCTCGACGAGCCGACGACCGGCCTCCACTTCGCCGACATCGAGAAGCTGCTCGAGACGCTGCAGCGGCTGGTCGACGGCGGCAACACGATGATCGTGATCGAGCACAACCTCGACGTGATCAAGCAGGCCGACTGGGTGATCGACCTCGGGCCGGAGGGCGGCGACGCGGGCGGCGAGGTCGTCGCGACCGGCACGCCCGAGGAGGTGGCGCAGGTGGAGGGGAGCTTCACGGGCCTCTTCCTCCGGCACGTGCTGCCGGAGCCCGCGGTCGCGGCCGCCTAGAGGATGACTACAGGATCGCCTGCGTCTGGGTGACGCGGGCGACCAGCTTGCCGGCGTCGTCGTAGAGCTCGGTGTCGACGACGATCGTCCGCCGGCCGGTGTGGAGCGGGCGCGCGATGCCGTGCGCGTAGCCGGAACGGATGGGGCCGAAGAAGTTCGTCTTCGACTCGATCGTCGTCGTGCCCTCCGCGCCCTCGGGCAGGTTGAGGAACGCGCACGTGCCGCCGAGGTTGTCGGCGAGGCCCATGAGCGCGCCGCCGTTGAGGATCCCGCCGGTGGTGCACCTGTCGGCGCTCCAGGCGAGGCGCCCGCGCACTTCGTGCGGAGAGGCGGAGATCAGCTCGATGCCGAGGAAGGCGATGAACGGTGCCGCCGCGGCGATCCGTGCGGTCAGCTCGGGGTCGGGGACGCCCTCCACAGGTGGGAGGCTACCCTCCGAGCGTGAGCGCGGAAGCCGTACCCACGTCGCGGCTCGAGCGGAACTGGTGGCTGCGCGCGCCCGCGGTGCTCGTCGCGCCGCGCGTGGTGTTCGCCTCGCTGCGGGACGAGTCGGAGGAGGCCGTCGAGGCGCGGCAGGAACCGTTGACCGCGGTCATCGGCCTCGCGAGCATCGCCACGGTCCTCGGCACGCCGGTCGCGCGCTCGCTCCTCAACGACGGGTCGTTCTCGCCGGTCTTGATCCCGGTCTGGGCGTTCATCGGCGGCGCTCTCTATGCGCTCTTCGTCTACTGGGTGGGCGGTGGCCTCCTCTACGGCGCGGCCCGGCGGCTCGGCGGCCTCGGCACCTACCGGCGTGCCCGGCACGTCCTCGCGCTCGCCTCCGCGCCGCTCGCGCTCGCGCTCTTCACGCTCTGGCCGCTGCGGATCGCCATCTACGGCGAGGACCTCTTCCGCACCGGCGGCAGCGACTGGGGCCCCGGCGACCGCATCTTCGGCGGGCTCCTCTACGCGGCGGTCGGCTGGAGCGTCCTCCTCCTGCTCGTCGGCGTTCGGGCCGTCCACGGCTGGAGGTGGCCGCGCGCCCTCTGTGCGGTTGCCCTCGCCGCGGCGCTGCCGGCGCTCGTGGTGCTCGCGACGGTCGTCTGATCCTGCCGGCTACTCGTGCGGCAGCGTGGCCTGGAATGCCGCCTCCTCTTCCTCCGACATCGCGTACGTGTGCTGCTCCTCGGGGAACGCGCCGCTCCGAACCTCCGTCGCGTAGGCGGTGAGCGCGTCGCGGATCTCGCCGGAGAGGTTCGCGTACCGCTTGACGAAGCGGGGGAGATGCCCTTCGGAGAGTCCCAGCAGGTCGTGGTAGACGAGCACCTGCCCGTCGCAGCCGGCTCCCGCACCGATGCCGATCGTGGGGATGGACAGCTCCTGCGTGACCCGCGCCGCCACCGGCGCCGGCACCGCCTCGAGGACGAGCGAGCAGCAGCCGGCCGCCTCCAGCTCCTTCGCCCCCTCGACGATCCGCCGGGCGGCCTCGGCCGTCCGCCCCTGGGTCTTGAAGCCGCCGAGCTTCGTCGCGGACTGCGGCGTCAGCCCGACATGGCCCATCACGGCGATTCCGGCTTCGACGATCGCGCGGGCGCGGGAGACCATCGGCCCCGCGCCCTCGAGCTTCACGATCTCGGCACCGCCCTCCTTGACGAACCGGACGGCGGTGCGGACGGCGTCCTCGTCGGAGGTCTCGTACGAGCCGAACGGCAGGTCCCCGACGACGATCGGGCGGTGCACCTGGCGGGAGACGGTCCGCGTGAGGAACAGCATCTCGTCGACCGTCACCGGGGTCGTGCCCGCATGGCCGAGCACGACCATCGCGGCGGTGTCGCCGACGAGGATCAGGTCGATCCCCGCGTCCTCCGCGAAGCGCGCCCCGGGCGCGTCGTAGGCGGTGACCATCACGATCTTCTCGCCGCGCCGCTTCATCGCGGCCAGCTCGGGGAGCGGCAGCTTGCCTGCGGGGATGCTCATGCGATCTCTCCTTCCACGAGGACGTTGTCGAGCAGACGGACGGGGCCGACGCGGACCGCGGCGGCGAGGACGGTGGCACCGTCGAGGTCGACGAGCGCCACGTAGTCGGGGTCGAGGCCGTCGAGGGCGGCGCGCGCCGCGGCGACGGGATCGGCTGCGCCGGCGGCGGCGCCGAGGGCGCGCGGCAGGCCCAGCGCACGCTCGCGCTCCTCCGCCGAGAGGAGTCCGTTGCGCGAGGAGAGCGCCAGGCCGTCTTCGTCGCGCACGGTCGGGACGGCGCGGATCGTGAGCGGCAGCGCGAGGTCGCGGACGAGCGCGCGCACGACCACGACCTGCTGGGCGTCCTTCTGCCCGAAGTACGCCCGCGCGGGCCGCACGAGCAGGAAGAGCTTCAGGCAGACCGTGGCGACGCCGCGGAAGTGGCCGGGACGGGCGTCGCCCTCGAGCCCACGCGCGGCGTCCTCGACGTCGAGCCAGGTCTGGTAGCCGGGCGGGTAGAGGTCTGCCGCCGCGGGAGCGAAGACGACGTCGACGCCGGCCTGCTCGGCGAGGCCGAGGTCGCGCTCCTCGTCGCGCGGGTAGGCGGCGAGGTCGGAGGCGTCGTCGAACTGGGCGGGGTTGACGAAGAGCGACATGACGACCGCGTCGTTCTCCACACGTGCCGCCGCGAGCAGGGAGAGATGCCCGTCGTGGAGCGCGCCCATGGTCGGCACGAGCGCGATCTCGCCGGCGAGCTTCTCGCGCGCCTCGCGCAGCTCGTCGACCGTGCGGACCACCCTCATGCCAGCATCGCCGTCGCTCCGGCGAGCGTCTCGTACAGGTGCTCGAGCTCCGGCCGTGCCGCGTGGATCGCCTGCTTGTGCGCCTCGACCGTCGCCCAGTCGCCGCGCGCGATCGGCCCCGTCAGCTCGAAGCCGTTCTCGATCGTCCGCGTCATCAGCGGCACGATCCCCTCCGCCGGTACGCCGAGCCGCACCGCCGCACGGTGCAGGGTGACGAGGTAGTTCGAGGCGAAGACGGCGCCCGCGTGGTAGAGCGTCCGCGCTTCGTCCGCAAGGTCGAAGGCGTGCAGACCGAGCAGCTCCGCGAGCTCGCGCGCGACGGCCAGCGCCTCCGCCGTCTCGCCGGTCGCGGCCGCCCACGCCCCGTCGAGCTGGCTCGGATCGCCGCTCCGGTCGAAGGTCTGCAGCGGGTGGAGCGAGAACCGCCGTTCGTGCGGTGCGAGCGCCGAGAGGGGCGTGGCGCCCGAGACGTGGCCGATCCAGCCCCGACCCGGGGTCTGACCCCGGGCCACGTCCGGAATGGCGGTGTCCGGGACGCAGAGGAGGACGAGGTCGGGGTCGGCGGCGTCGAGCGCGACGCCGCGCTCGTCCAGACGGGCTGCGACAGCCGAGCCGACGCGGCCCGAGCCGATGACGTTGACTCGCTCGATCACGGTTTCGCTCCAGCTCCGTAGCGGATGCCGGGCACGGCCGAGTCTACCCCGCAGGCTGTCGTCGGATGCTCATGCGTGGCCCATGACGCTGCCGGTAGAAGAGAAGAGCCTGTGCGCCCGTCCCTCCTCATCCTCGCCGCGCTCGCCGCGCTCGCCGCCGGCTGCGGCGGCACGGCCGGCAACCACGCGAAGACGACGCGGCAGGGGACGACGGCACGATCGAAGACGACGACCACCCGCCCGGCGACCACCCAGCAGGCTGCCGTCACACCCTTCTCGCGGCCGCTCACGCGCGCGCACCTCGCGCCGGGCTCGGATCCGTCCGCGCTCCCCGGCGACGTCCTGATCGCCGACCGCTCGAACGACCGCCTGCTCGTCGTCGACCCGTACGGCCGCATCGTGTGGCAGTTCCCCCGCCCGGGCGACCTCCGTCCGGGGCAGAGCTTCCCGGTTCCCGACGACGCCTTCTTCACCCCGGACGGCAAGCAGATCGTCGCCACCGAGGAGGACGCGTTCGCGATCAGCGTGGTCGACGTCGCCACGCACCGGATCGTCTACCGCTACGGCAGCGTCGGCGTCGCGGGCAGCGGGCCGAACCAGCTCTGGAACCCCGACGACGCGCTCATGCTCCCGGACGGCTCGCTGCTCGCCGCCGACATCAAGAACTGCCGCGTGATCCTGATCCACCCGCCGGCACACAGCCTGGCGCGCTCCTTCGGCAGCCCGGCGCAGGGCTGCGTCCACGATCCGCCGCGCGCGTTCGGCAGCCCGAACGGCGCCTTCCCCCTGAGCAACGGCCACTATCTCGTGACGGAGATCAACGGTGCCTGGGTCGACGAGATGACGCTGTCGGGGCACGTCGTGCGCGCCTGGCATCCTCCCGGGGTCTTCTATCCCTCCGACACGAACGAGGTGCGGCCCGGCCTCTACCTCACCGCCGGCTACGAGAGCCCCGGCGTCGTCGAGACGTTCGACCGCCGGGGTCGGCTCCACTGGCGCTACCGTCCCCGTTCGGCGGCAGGCGTGCTCGACCATCCGTCGCTTGCGCTGCCGCTCCCGAACGGCGACGTCCTCGCCACCGACGACTACCACGACCGAGTCATCGTGATCGACCCGCGCACGAACCGCATCGTCTGGCAGTACGGCCACACCGGCGTTCCGGGCAGCGCTCCCGGCTACCTCAGCCAACCCGACGGCGCCGATCTCGTGCCGCCGCACTCCCTGGCCGTCCGGCTTCGTGCGAGGATGGGTGTGCCGTGAGCTCCGCTGCCGCGACATACGTCGACGTGCCGCTGCTGCACCGCCGCCGGGAGCTGCTCCTCGGCGCGGCCCTCACCACCGGGTTCGCGGCACTCGTGCTGCTGGTCGGGCCGGCGCCCGGAGATGCGCCCGTCCATCTGTACCGGACGTTCCTCGTCCGCGACGGCGCGCTCGTCTGGGACAACTTCTGGTACGCGGGGACGTACCCGCTCGCCTCGTACAGCCTTCTCTACTACCTGCCCGCGGCCCTCGTCGGGAACCTGCCGCTCGTGTTCGCGGCGGCGGTCGTCTCGACCGTCCTCTTCAGCTCGATCGCGATGCGCGAGTGGGGTCGCGCCGCGCTCTGGCCGTCGCGCATCTTCGGCGTGCTCGCCGCGGCGCCGATGTTCACCGGCCTGTACGCGTACTCGCTCGGCTTCACGGCGATGCTCGGGGCGCTCAAGGCGCTGCAGGGCAAGCGGCACCGGCTGGCCGTCCTGCTCGCGCTCCTCACCGTCGGCTTCAGTCCGCTCGCCTTCGTCTTCCTCTGTCTGATCGTCGCCTCGTACGCGCTCGCGCGGCGCCAGGTGTCCCGGCGCCACCTCTGGTTCGGCGCGGGTCTCGTCGCCTCGGCGGGCATCGAAGGCCTCGCCCTCGTCCTCTTCCCGACGAACACCGGCGTCTACCCGTTCCACTGGATCGACTTCGTCGGCGTGATGGGCGTCACCGTGCTCGGCGCGCTCGTCGCCCGCCGCGCCCACGGCGCCGCGCCGCTGACGGCGTTCTACGTGCTGTGGGGGCTGGGCAGTGTCCTCGTCTACATCGTCCCGTCGCCGCTCGGCGACAACTGGACGCGGCTGAGCGCCTTCGTGTTCCCGGTCATGCTCCTGACCGCGAGCCTCGCCGGCTTCCGGCCGCGCCGCCTCGTCCTGCTCGCGCTCGCCGCCGCATTCGCCTACAACGTCGTCCCGTACGTCCTGCTCATCCCCTCGCGGATCGACAACAACACGCAGCAGGCGAGCTTCTGGCAGCCGGCGATCGACTTCCTCCGCGCGCACGAGCAGCCCGGCTACCGCGTCGAGGTCGTGCCGACGGCCGAGCACTGGGAGGCGGACTGGATCCCGCGCGCCGGCTTCCCGCTCGCCCGCGGCTGGTACCGGCAGCTCGACATGGTCGACAACCCGATCCTGTACTCGAAGCATCTCGACGCCTCCACGTACCGCCGGTGGCTGCGGGCGAGGGCGGTCCGCTACGTGCTCCTCAGCCCGACGGCGCCGCTCGACTGGGACGGCGGCCCGCGGGAGGCGCACATCGTGCGCTCGCCTCGTTCGGGGTTGAAGCTCGTGTTCCAGAGCAAGAACTGGACGATCTACGAGCTGCCGCACGCGACGCCGCTGCTCACCGGCCGCGGCCACCCGGTGGTGACGTGGTTCGGGCACACGACGATCAAGGCCCACGTCGACGCGGCCGGCATCTACCTCCTGCGCACGCACTACAGCCCGTACTGGCACCTGAAGGGCGCCGGCTGCGTCGCGCCCGGCCCCGGGAAGATGACGTTCCTCGACCTCACGAAGGCCCAGTCGTTCACCCTCTCGATTCCGGGGACGCCGCAGGGGCTCGTCGGCCAGATGGTCGAACAGCACACGACCTGCTAGCGCCATGACCCGCTCGCGGCTCGCCCGCGCGGCGCTCGTGCTGTTCGCGGCGGGTGGGGTGGCGGCGCTTCTGATCTTCCGCGGGCCGAGATGGGGGCAGGTCGGGCACGCGCTCGCGGAGATGAGCTGGTGGTGGGCTCTCGCCGCCGTCGGCATCAACCTCGCGTCCGCGCTCGTCCGCGGGCTCGCGTGGCGCACCGTCCTCGTGCAGGCGGTGCCGGAGCCGCACCCACGCCTGCTCGACGTGTTCTCGGCGTTCTTCGTCGGCATCTTCGCCAACGGCGTCCTGCCGGGACGGGTCGGGGAGGTGGCCCGCGTCGGCGTCCTCGTTCGGCACATGCCCCGGCGGCGCGGGCTGTGGCCGGCGCTGCTCGGCAGCGTCGTCGCGCACCGCCTGCTCGAGGTGTTCCCCTCGATCGGGCTCATCGTCTGGGTGCTCGCCGCGGCGAAGATCCCCGCCTGGGCGCGAACGTCGCTGTGGGCCGTGCTCGGGCTCGCCTCCGGCCTCTTCCTCGCCGGGATCGCAGTCGCCAGCCGTCACGAGCGCGGCCGCGCCGAGGGGCGGAGCAGGATCCGCGCGATCGTCGAGCGCGGCCGTGAGGGCCTCGGCGTGCTGCGGCGGCCTGCCCCTGCGCTCCTCGCGGTCAGCCTCCAGACGGTCGCATGGGTGTTCCAGCTCCTGGCGGTCTGGGTCGCACTGCTCGCGTTCCACCTGCACGAGCCGATCATCGCCGCCGGCGCAGTCCTGGCCCTGATGAACGTCGCGCTCATCCTGCCGCTCTGGCCGGGCAACGTCGGCCTCCAGCAGGCGGCGATCGCGCTTCCGCTCGTCCTCTACCACGTCGCGTACTCGCGCGGCTTCGCCTACGGGATCGCGCTGCAGGCGATCGAGTCGTCGGTCGGCTACGTCGGCGGCATCGTCTTCCTCGGGCGCGAGGGGATCTCGCTCGGTGGGCTTCGGCGCCTCGGCACCGGCGGAGCCACTACGATCTGAGCGATGCCGATCTACGAATACGTCTGCATGGAGTGCGAGTCGCACTTCGAGGAGCTCGTCCGGGGCGAGCAGCAGGTCTCGTGTCCCGACTGCGCCGCGACGAACGTCTCGCGCCAGTTCTCCGCCTTCGCCGTCCACGGTGTGTCGAAGCCCGTCGGCACCGGCGGCGGTGGGGGCGGCGGCTGCTGCGGCGGCTCCTGCGGCTGCGGCCACTGAGCTCGGATGAGCGGAGGGGACGCCGGCGAGCAGCTGACGCGCGCCGATTACGAGCAGCTCCAGGCCGAGCTGGCCGAGCTCGAGGGCCCGAAGCGCCGCGACGTCGTCGAGGCGATCGCGACCGCGCGCGGTCACGGCGACCTGTCGGAGAACTTCGAGTACCACGCCGCGAAGAACGAGCAGGGACTGCTCGAGCGGCGGATCACGATCCTCCGCCACCGGCTCCACAATGCGACCGTCGTCGACGAGGCCGCCGCCGCGGCGAGCGGGGTCGTCTCGGTGGGCTCGCGGGTCGAGCTCGAGCGCGACGACGGCAAGCGGATGGAGGTCGACATCACGAGCCTCGGCGGCGTCTCGCCCGAGTCGCCGGTCGGGCAGGCGTTGCTCGGAAAGGCACCGGGCGACGAGATCGAGGTCGACGCACCCCGCGGCCGCTGGCGCGCGCGGGTCGTGTCCGTCGGGCGCGCGTCGTAGACTCGTCTTCCGTGAGCGCGATGCCTGTCGAGCCTGTCGGCGAGCTCGAGGCGTATGCAGCCTCCGTCGGAGGGTGCACGCGCTGCCGGCTCGCGCAGGGCCGGACGCAGGTCGTCTTCGGCTCCGGGAGCCCGCACGCCGACCTGATGCTCGTCGGCGAGGCTCCCGGCTTCCACGAGGACAAGCAGGGCGTCCCGTTCGTCGGGCAGGCCGGCAAGCTGCTCGAGAAGCTGCTCGCGGGTGCGGGTCTCCGCCGCGAAGACGTCTACATCGCGAACGTCCTCAAGTGCCGCCCGCCGGGGAACCGCGACCCGCAGGCCGACGAGATCGAGGCGTGCGAGCCGCACCTGTTCCGCCAGATCGAGCTGATCGAGCCGCGCGTGATCGCGACGCTCGGCAACTTCGCGACGAAGCTCCTCTCGGGGCGGCCGCTCGGCATCACCCGCGTCCACGGCCAGGAGCAGGCGCTCACGATCGCCGGCCGCAGCGTCCTCCTCTACCCGCTCTACCACCCGGCGGCTGCGCTCTACACGCCGGCGATGCTCGAGGTGCTCGAGGCGGACTTCGCGCGCCTGCCGGGGCTGCTCGGCCAAGGCATCCAGCCGGTCGCTCCCATCGCGCAGAGCGCGAGCAACTCGGTGTCAGAAGGTCGCGACGGGGAGCCCGCGGCCGCTGCGCCGGCCGAGCAGCTCGGCCTCTTCTAGGGCGGTCGTCTAGAGCGGCTCGTCGAGCCCCTGCACGGCGACCATCCGTAGCCTCGCCGCGCCTTCCCGCAGCTTCCGTGCCTCGACGTACTCCGGCGAGTCGTACCACCGCTTCGCCGCCTCGAGGTCCGGGAACTCGAGGATCACGACGCGGCTCGGATCCCAGTCGCCCTCGAGCACGGCGAGCTCGCCGCCGCGCGCGACGAACCGTCCACCGCCGCTCGCGACGGCCGCGGGCGAGGCGGCCTTGTAGCGCTCGTACTGCGCGGCGTCCTCGATGTCCGTCTCGACGATGACGAAGGCCGGCACGGCCGGATCGTACTCTTCACCGGTGCCCGAATCGACGACCCGCTCGCCGGAGGAGACGGAGGCCCTGGCGGCCGAGCTCGCGCGTCAGCTCGCCGCCGGCGACGTCGTCACGGTCGCGGGCGAGCTCGGCACGGGCAAGACGACCTTCGTCCGCGGTGCGTGCGCGGCGCTCGGCGTGCACGAGCGGGTCACGAGCCCGACGTACACGATCGGCCACCGCTACCACGGCGACGGCGTCGAGGTCTCGCACCTCGATCTCTACCGCTTCCAGGGAGTCTCGCCGGCGGAGTGGGGAGACCTCGAGCCGTACTTCGAGCGCTCGATCGCCTTCGTCGAGTGGCCGGAGGCGGGGGAGGGCGTGCTGCCGGCCCCTCGTTTCACCGTCCGTTTGCGGCATGCTCCCGGCGGGAGAGCGGTGGAGATCGACGAGTGCTGACGCTTGCCTTCGACACGGCCACGGCCGACGCCACGAGCGCGCTCGTCGACGCCGACGAGGTCCTGGCCGAGCGCCACTCGCGGGCGCAGACGCTGCTCGAGGACGTCGACGCGCTCCTGCGCCAGGCGGGCGCGCATCCACGCGATCTCGACCTGCTCGCGGTCGGCCTCGGCCCGGGCAGCTTCACGGGCACGCGGATCGGCCTGGCCGTCGCCCGCGGGCTCGCGCTCTCGCTCGACCTGCCGGGTGCAGGCGTGTCGACGCTCGCAGCCCTTGCCGCCGGAGCACCCGGCGCAGTGCCGGTCGTCGACGCGAAGCGGCGCGAGGTCTTCGCGCTCGTCGACGGAGAGCCGCGCGTGCTGGCGCCGGCCGAGCTGCCGCTCGAGCCGGGCGCGATCTGTGTCGGCGACGGTGCGCGGCGCTACCGCGCGTTGTTCGAGGAGCGCGGCGCCCTCGTCCCGCCCGACGGCGACGAGCGGCACCTGCCGCGCGCGCGCTTCCATGCGCGGCTCGCCGGCCGGGCGGGCCCCGTAGAGGAGCTCGAGCCCCTCTACCTCCGCGTCCCGGACGTCGACGCATGACCACGATCGAGCTTCGCCGGCTGGCCCTCGGCGACCTGCGCGCGATCGAGGAGATCGAGCGCCGCGCCTACCCGACGCCGTGGTCGCGGTCGATGTTCGCGGGCGAGCTTGCGAAGCCGAGCTCGATCTGCCTCGGCGCGTTCGAGGCCGACGGCGAGGACGGCGCCCTCGTCGGCTACCTCATCGTCTCGCGCTACGTCGACGCGTGGCACGTGATGAACGTCGCCGTCGAGCCGGAACACCGCGGCCGCGGCATCGCCACGATGCTGCTCGAGCGGCTGTTCGAGCTGACCGCCGGTGACGCCCGCCGCGGCTACACGCTCGAGGTGCGGGTCTCGAACGCGACCGCGATCGGGCTCTACGAGCGGCTCGGCTTCCGCGCCCGTGGGCTCCGCCGCGGCTACTACACGGACAACCGCGAAGACGCCCTGATCATGTGGCGCGATCCGATCGCGCGCGCGTGATCCTCGGGATCGAGACCTCGTGCGACGAGACGGCCGCGGCGCTCGTCACCGGCGGCGGCGAGATCCGGGCGAGCGTCGTCTCGAGCCAGGCGGAGCTGCACGCGCCCTACGGCGGCGTCGTCCCCGAGGTCGCGTCGCGGCGGCACCTCGAGCTCGTGACGCCGGTGATCCGCGAGACGCTCGCCGGCGCCGGGGCGACGCTCGACGACGTCGAGGCGGTCGCGGTGACGCAGGGCCCCGGCCTGATCGGCGCCCTGCTCGTCGGGGTCGCAGCGGCGAAGGCGATCGCCTGGTCGCGCAGGCTGCCGCTCGTCCCGGTCGACCACCTCGACGGCCACGTCGCCTCGCTCTACCTCCAGCCGGAGCCGCTCGAGCCACCGTTCCTCTGCCTGCTCGCGAGCGGCGGCCACACGATGCTGCTCGACGTCCGGTCGTACACCGACCGCGTGCTGCTCGGTTCGACGCTCGACGACGCGGCCGGGGAGGCGTTCGACAAGGGGGCGCGGCTGCTCGGGCTCGGCTATCCCGGCGGCCGCGAGATCGACCGCCTCGCAGGCGAGGGCGACGGAGGCGCATACGACTTCCCCGTCGCCCGCGTGCCCGGGCTCGACTTCTCGTTCTCGGGCCTGAAGACCGCGCTCCTCTACGCCGTCCGCGACCTCGACGCGGACGCGGTGGCCGCCCGCCGCGCCGACCTCGCCGCTTCGTACCAGCACGCGATCGTGCGCGCGCTCGTCGAGCGGGTGCGGCAGGCGGCGGAGCGAACGGGAAGCGAGCGGATCGCGATC
>DASQQF010000074.1:0-32395 GCA_035643535.1 Gaiellaceae bacterium | reverse complement strand
GACCTGCGCCCGCACCTCCTCGACCGTGATGTCGAGGGACTCGAGCACCCGCGCCGCGAGACCCTCTTCCTCGCGGAGCAGTCCGAGCAGGATGTGCTCGGTGCCGATGTAGTTGTGCTTGAGCGCCCGCGCCTCGTCCTGGGCGAGGACGACGACCTGGCGAGCCCGTTCGGTGAAGCGTTCGAACAAGTTCCCCCGACACCCCTTTCCTGTGAAAAACGTTCGTGATCCGGTCGAAGGTTCGCCCATCGTAGCCGACGTGTACCGCGGCACCGAGGCCCCGTTCCCGGCGAGCGGCGAGTGGGAAACGGCCCTCAGTCTTTCGTGCGGAGCGCCGGGAAGAGGATCACGTCGCGGATCGCGTCCTTCCCGAGGAGGACCATCGCGAGCCGGTCGATCCCGATCCCGATCCCGCCGGTCGGCGGCATGCCGTAGGAGAGGGCCGCGACGTAGTCGGGGTCGCCGGGCTCGGCCTCGGCGTCGCCCGCCTCACGCTCCGTCTCCTGCATCGCGAAGCGCTGCGCCTGCTCCTCGGCGTCGTTGAGCTCGCTGAAGGCGTTTGCGAACTCCATCCCGCTCACGACCGCCTCGAAGCGCTCGACGAGCGTCTCGTCGTCGTCGGTCGTGCGCGCGAACGGGGAGAGCTCGATCGGCCAGTCGTGGACGATCGTCGGCTGGATCAGCCGGGGCTCGACGAAGTGCGAGTACGCGTGGTCGACGAGCTGCGACCAGGTGCGGTCGGCCGAGACGTCCACGCCCGCCTCCGTCAGCTTCGCGCGCAGCTCGGCCTCGTCCCGCGTCCACACGCCGTGCGCCTCGAGCGCGTCGACGAAGCGCACCTTCTGCCACGGCTTCGCGAGGTCGACGTCGTGGCCGCGGAAGCGTCTCTTCGTCGTGCCGACGGCCGCGTTCGCGGCGCGCTCGACGAGCGTCTCGCATCGTTCCCACGTGTCGCGGTAGTCGGCGTACGCCTCGTACCACTCGACCTGGCTGAACTCGGGCGAGTGCTTGTACGAGACGCTCTCGTTGCGGAAGTCCTTCGACAGCTCGTAGACCCTCTCCAGCCCGCCGACGATCAGCCGCTTGAGGTAGAGCTCGTCGGCGATCCGGAGGAAGAGGTCCGCGTCGAGCAGCTCGGAGTGCGTGACGAACGGCTCGGCGAAGCCGCCGCCGTAGCGTGGCTGCAGGATCGGCGTCTCGACCTCGACGAACCCCTCTCCGTCGAGGTAGGCGCGGATCTCCGCGACGATGCGCGCGCGGAGCATCGCGTCGCGGCGCGCGTCTTCGTTCATCAGCAGGTCGAGGTGGCGCCTGCGGTAGCGGAGCTCGGTGTCGGCGACCCCGTGGAACGTGTCGGGGAGCGGCGTGCGGATGCGCGCGAGCGGCTCGAGCTCCGCAACCTGGAGCGACGGCTCGCCGCGCCGGGAGCGCGCCGGAGAGCCGGTCACGCCCACGACGTCGCCCAGGTGGAGGTCGTCGGCGAGCTCGTCCCGGCAGATGAGCTGGATCCGTCCCGAGCGGTCGACGAGATCGAGGAAGACGACCTTGCCCATGTCGCGCCGCGCCATGACGCGGCCGGCGAGCCGCCGGGTCGTCCCGGCCGTGGCGCCCGGCTCGAGCTCCTCCGCCTCGGCGCGGACGCCGGCGACCGCGTCGCGGTCGGGAAAGCGCTTCGGCAGGCCCATGGCGGGCGAGTCTACGCGGCCTTGATCTCCATGATCTTGTACTTCATCGCCCCGCGCGGCGCCGCGACCTCGACGACGTCGCCCTTCTTGTGGCCCATGATCGCCTTCCCCACGGGCGACTCGTTCGACAGCTTCATCTCGGTGGGGTTCGCCTCGGCCGAGCCGACGATGTGGTACTCGAACTGCTTGTTCGACTTCATGTCCTTGAGACGTACCTTGGTGCCCACCGACACCTCGCCCGAGCGGATCTCCTTCTTCGTGACGACCCGGGCGTTCTTGAGCCGGTCCTCGAGCATCGCGATGCGCGCCTCGAGGTGCGCCTGGTCGTTCTTCGCCGAGTCGTATTCGGCGTTCTCGGCGATGTCCCCGAACTCGCGCGCGATGCGGATGCGCTCGGCGACCTCACGTCTCCGCTCGGTCGAGAGGAGCTCGATCTCCTCCTGCAGCCTCTTGTACCCGTCGGGGGTGAGGATGACTTCCTTCAACACGATCCTCCTGGCCCTATAAAAACTGCCGGGGCGACCTGCCTCCGGCGGGGGCGGATGGTACCCCGGTGGTCAACGCTCGTCAACAGCCTCCGGATACCATCGTGCGATGCCCGTGAACCTCCGGGAATCCTGGTTCGTCGGCCCGGTCGAGGTGCCGTCGCGCGTCGCGCTCGCACCGATGGCGGGCGTGAGCGTGCAGGCGTTCCGGCGGCAGGGAAGGCGCTTCGGGGCGGGCCTCGTCTGCTCCGAGATGGTCTCCTCCGCCGGGCTCGAGCACCGCAACGAGCGCACGTTCGGGTACCTGCGCGTGGCCTCCGACGAGCATCCGCTCGCCATCCAGATCTTCGGCTGCGAACCGCGCGCGATGGCGGACGCCGCCCGCCTGGTCGAGGCTGCGGGCGCCGACATCGTCGACATGAACTTCGGTTGCCCCGTCCGCAAGGTGACGAAGACGGGCGCCGGCGCGCACCTGATGCAGGAGCCGGAGCTCGCCTGCCGCGTCGTCGAAGCGGTCGCGTCGGCGGTCTCGGTGCCGGTGACGGTGAAGATGCGCAGCGGCGTCGAGAACGGCTCGCGCGCGTGTCTCGAGCTCGGGCCGCGGCTCGTGGAGGCCGGGGCGGCCGCACTCACGCTCCATCCGCGCTCGGCGAAGCAGATGTACACGGGCTGGGCCGATCACACGCTGACGGCGGAGCTCGTCGAACTCGTCGACGTGCCGGTGATCGCATCGGGCGACGTCACGTCCCGAGAGAAGGCGCTCGCCGTGCTCGACCTGACCGGCGCGGCGGCCGTGATGGTCGCGCGGGCGGCGCAGGGGAACCCGTGGGCACTCCGCGAGATCGTCGAGGGCGACGAGTTCCGCCCGACGCGCGAGGAGGTCGCCGCCGAGCTGATCGTCTTCGTCCGGGAGGCCGTCCGGGAGCTCGGCGAGCAGCGGGCGGTCGGCTTCCTGAAGAAGTTCTACGGCTGGTACCTCGGCCACGGCCGCTTCCCGAAGCCGTTCAAGCAGGAGCTCGTCCAGCTCGCCACGACCGACGAGGTGGTGACCCGGCTCTACGCCGCGGCACCGGGCGCGGCTCCGCTCGTCGGGCAGCTCGAAGCGGAGCTGCCGGCGGCAGAGGACGAGGTTCTCCTCCACGAGCTGCCGATCTCGCTCCACGGCGGCGGCTGATCCGGGCGAAGCGCTCCGCGCTTCGCCCGGAGGCGAAGGAACTCGGGCCGGGAGAGCGCGGTCTCCCGGCCCTCGTGCAGAAGAGCGAGCTTTGCACCTCCTCCCGCGCCGCACCTGCTCTCGCTGCGCGGCCGGTCGTGCGCCGGCGGCGCAGAACCGGCGGCGCGCTACGTACGGCCTCCGCGGAAGCCCGCCTGCGGCGGGAGCTTCCGCTCCGGCCCGGACACCTGATTCGTCGAGAGCACGCTCGCCCAGCCCAGCGCTGCGGGTTAGTTCCTAGGAACGAGGCGTTTCCAGGAGGAGCGCACCGTTGCTTATACGGCCGCGAAAAGGAGAGCCGTCAACTACCCCCAAGAGCTGCGAGAGCTGTGCGGTCGTCAGCCCATCGAGCGAAACCAGGACGGCGTAGTAGACCTCTCGGACAGTCCCATCGACCATTCCTCCAGTTGGCAGCAGCTCGAAGCGGTACCCAGCCTCGATCAGCTCTTGGACAAGCTCCTGTAGTCCGGGGTTGGCGTCTGCCTGCACCTTACGAATGGTAGGGCCTGAACTCGCCGTCGTTGACCCTCTCTGAAGCCTCGTCGGCATGGTCGATCCACGCTGGGCCGACATCGTTCGGGTCGCGCTCTGCATCTTCCGGCCCGTCCTCCCACTTCCAGTAGAGCCGCGAGGCCTGCTCGGACATGCCGGGATGATGGCAGCCGGGCTGCCCTTCGTTCGAGGGACATTCGCGAACTCAACGTCACGCTCGTCACGGTGGCGGCGTCCAATCGCTCGAGGAGACTCGGTCGGCGGCGGCAGGACGCCGAAGGCACGCCATGAGGCGGGCCTTCGAGTGACTCAACTGTGACCACCTGTCCGTCACGGACGGTGCTCGCTCAGAGGCGCTAGCGGTTCCGCTCCCAGACGATGCGGAGGCCGTCGAGCGTGAGGAACGGCTCGAGGTGATCGATCGTCCGGGAGTGCGGTGCGATCAGGTCGACCAGGCCGCCGGTGCCGATCACCTGCGCATCGGCTCCGAGCTCGCGGCGGATCGCGTCGACGATCCCGTCCACCTGCCCGGCGAACCCGTAGACGAGCCCCGACTGGAGCGCACCGGCGGTCGTCTTGCCGATCACCTGCGGCGGCTCGGCGTAGTCGACCTTGACGAGCCGCGCCGCACGCTCGAAGAGGGCGTCCATCGAGATCTCGATCCCCGGCGCGAGGACGCCGCCGATGTACGCGCCCTCTGCGGAGACGACGTCGAAGTTCGTCGAGGTGCCGAAGTCGGCGACGATCGCAGGCGCTCCGTAGCGTTCCTTCGCCGCGACGGCGTTCACGATCCGGTCCGGGCCGACGTCACGCGGCGCGTCGTGCTCGATCGCGATCCCGGTGCGGACGCCGGGGCCGACGACGAGCAGCTCCGCCTTCGCCCAGCGCCCGGCGAGGTACTCGTACTCGGGTACGAGCCGCGGCACCGTCGAGGCGAGGCAGATGCCGTCGATCGCGTCGAGGTCGAGGAAGTCGCCGAGCAGGGCGCCGAGCTCGTCGCCGGTGCGGTGCGCCTCGGTCGCGATCCGCCAGCGCTCGCCGAGCTCGTGGTCTCCGTACAGGCCGAAGACGGTCTGCGTGTTCCCGACGTCGACCGCGAGCAGCATCGCGGCGCGAGCCTACCGGAGCCGGTTCAGTCGTCTTCGGGCCGGAAGGACTCGCCGATCCGCTCGGCGAGCGCCTCGGCGGTGAGCGTCGGCTCGTCGCCCTCGCCGCGGAGCTCCTCGATCGTCACGTCGCCCGAGGTGAAGACCCTCGCGCGCGGGATGATCCGCGTCGGCCTGTTCTTGTCCCAGACCCAGACGTCCTCGAGCTCGAGCTGGAAGAACGGGACGCCGTGCGGCGCGCTCGCCGACTGCTGGACGTCGAGCCGGTTGCAGAGGTACGTCGCGTCCTGCGTCAGCACGCAATAGCGGAAGAGCGCGAAGACCGCCTGGTATTCCTTCTTCAGGGCGAGCTCGAGCTCGGCCTCGTACTCGTCCAGCTCGTCGAGGTGCGACATCGCGCTCAGTGTACCCCTGCAAGCAGTTCTGCCACTCGCCCGCGACCCGGCACGGCGAGTGTCGGATCCAGCTCGGCGAGCGGTTCGAGGACGAAGCGGCGCTCGTGCAGGCGCGGGTGCGGAACGGTGAGTCCGGGCTCCTCGATCTGCTCGTCGCCGTGGAGGAGGAGGTCGAGGTCGAGGGTGCGCGGCCCGTGCTCCCCGTGACTGCGCACGCGGCCGAAGCGCTGCTCGAGCGCGAGGAGCCGGTGGAGCAGCTCGCGCGCCGGGAGCGTCGTCTCGAGGGCGACGGCGCCGTTGAGGAAGCACGGCTGCTCGCCGACGCCGACGGGCTCGGTCTCGCGCAGCGTCGAGACGGCGACCACCTCGATCCCCTCCTCCCCGCCGAGCGCCTCGACCGCCGAGCGAAGCGTCCGCTCGCGGTCGCCGAGATTCGCGCCGAGCCCGACGAAGGCGCGTGTCACGGTCTCGTCACGGACACGCCGACCGTGCCGTCGAGCCCGCCGGGCCGGACGTCCGGCTTGCGGACGCGGACGCGAAGCCGCTCGGGGCCGAAACGCCGTTCCAGCTCGTCGGCGACGGCGGTCGCGAGCGCCTCGAGCAGCGCGTACGGCCGCGCATCCGAGATCTCCCGCACCGTCCGGGCGACCTCGACGTAGTCGACGGCGTCCTCGAGCCGGTCGCTCGTGCCGCGCTCGCCGACGGCGAGCTCGATGTCGAAGAGGAAGTCCTGACCGCGCTCGCGCTCTGCCTCTCGGACGCCGTGCCGGCCGAAGACGCGCAGGTCGTGGACGTGCACGGTGATCATGCGAGCGCGCTCGCCACCGCGAGCGCGTCGACGTGCGGCTCGACGTCGTGGACGCGGAGGATCGAGGCGCCGCGCTCGAATGCGGCGACGGCGGCGGCGATGCTGGCGCCGAGGAGATCGTCCGACCCCGTCAGCTTCCGCAGCGAGCTCTTGCGCGAGAAACCGACGAGGACGGGCCGGCCGAGCGCGAGCAGGACGTCGAGGCGCCGGACGAGCTCGAGGTTGTGCTGGAGGGTCTTGCCGAAGCCGATGCCGGGATCGAGGCAGATCCGTTCCTCCGGGATCCCCTGCGCGACCGCGAACGCGAGCCGCTCCTCGAGGAAGGCGGTTACGTCGGTTGCCACGTCGTCGTAGCGCGGATTCTCCTGCATCGTTCGCGGCTCGCACTGCATGTGCATCAGGCAGAGGTAGGCACCCGCGTCGGCGACGACGCCTGCGAGCTCGGGGTCGCCGCGGAGCGCGGTCACGTCGTTGACGAGGATCGCGCCTCGCGCGAGCGCCGCGCGGGCCACGGCGGCCTTCGACGTGTCGATCGAGAGGGGCAGGTCGCCGCCGAGCCGGTCGAGCACCGGAAGGACGCGCCGCAGCTCCTCCTCGACCGGTACGCCGGCCGAGCCCGGCCGCGTCGACTCGCCTCCGACGTCGACGATCGCGGCGCCCTCCTCCACCATCCGCCGCGCAGCAGCCGCCGCGACCGACGGATCCGTGTGCACGCCGCCGTCGGAGAACGAGTCGGGCGTCACGTTCACCACGCCCATCACCGACGGCCGCGGAAACCGCTCCTCGATCGGGGTCACACGGGGATGCTCGCACGCAGGAGGAGGCTCGAGCGACCCGCAATGCGACGAAACGGGCCGCCCGAGCCGGCCGCGGTTGTCACGGAGACCGCAGCCGCTCCCTCACTATGCCACCGACTTTGTCTTTTGGCAACTCTTACCCGTCAGGTGTCAACGTCGGCGCGGGCCGGTGGTGCCCCTGCGCGAGCGCCAGCCACGACGCCTCGACCCGTCTTCGCTCGTACTCCGTCGGCTTCAACCAGACCGCGCGGTAGCACTCCCGCCTCCCGCACTCGCAGAAGAAGGCGACCGGGTCGTCGGCGTCGTCGAAGCTCTGCCAGATCACGTCGTTGACCCGGCGCCGTGCCCCGTGGATCTCCGTCGTGCTCACGCGCGACCGGCGCGCGTCCCGGCCCCTCCGACCGCCTCGAGCCGCCCGGACGTCGTCAGCCTGAAGCGTCCGTGCTCGCACGCGACGCGGCCGAGCTCGAGCTCGCGCCGAAGATGCTCCTCGAGGTGGCTCGCACCGAAGTCGGCCGGAATGCCGAGATCCTCGGCCAGCTGGTGCAACGTGGGCCCGCAACCGTGCCTCGACTCGTACCCGTCGATCGAGCGGCGAAGATACAGGCTCAGCGGCAGCTCCAAGGTCTCCTCCAGCCGGTCTGATGCCGTCGCCGCGATGGTAGGCGCGCAGCAGGCGGACCACCAGATGAAGAGAGTTGCGGCATTCCGGCGGAGGCGGCGGCGCCTGCGACCCGTAACATTGTGCGTGTGCAGCTGCTCGACGGGCTGACCGGAAGGCGCATCGCCGCCGCGCGGAAGGAGCTCCACCTGACGCAGCGGGTGCTGGCGGCCGAGCTGGGCGTCAGTCTGCGCACGGTGCAGAACTACGAGTCGGGCCGCTTCGTTCCCTACCGCCATCTCGATGCCCTGAGCAGGCTCCTGCGGCGAAGCTCTTCGTGGCTGCTCTACGGAGACGAGCGCGCGGACGCGGACGAGCTGCTCGCGAGGTCACGCCAGCAGCGGCGCGAGCTGCGTCGGAACCTCGAGCGCCTTCGCGAGCTGAGCGCGCAGCTGGTCGCCGGCGGCGCGCCCGCGCACGAGATCCCGCACGAGCGGCGGTAGCGGCAGAGGGGCGCGTCAGCTCTTCGCCGGATCGGGCGGCGGGGGCTGCATGGCCGAACCCGGCAGCGGGAACGGGCGCGGGCGCGGCTGACGCTCGCGCCGCGGCTCCTCCTGCGGCTTCGGCAGCTCCGGGGCCTCCGGTACCTCTTCGGGGAAGACGCTCCCCTCGTCCTCGCCGGCGAGCAGCCGCTCGAACTGATCCCTGTCGATCGTCTCGCGCTCGATCAGGATCGAGGAGATCTTGTGCAGCTCGTTCATGTGCTCCCGGAGGACCGAGAGCGCGAGCTCGTGCGCCTCCTCGATCACGCGCCGGATCTCGTCGTCGATCTCGCGCGCGATCTCCTCGGAGTAATCGGCCTCCGCTCCGTAGTCGCGTCCGAGGAACGGCTGATCGTGGCCGCGACCGAGGACGCGCGGACCGAGCTTCTCGCTCATGCCGAAGCGCATGATCATCTGCTTCGCGGTCTGAGTGACCTTCTCGAGGTCGTTCGCCGCGCCGGTCGTGACCTCGTGGAAGACGATCTCCTCCGCGGCACGGCCGCCGAGCGTCATCGCCATCTGGTGCATGAGCGCGGTACGAGTCGTCAGGTACTTGTCCTCGGTCGGCAGCGAGATCGTCAGGCCGAGCGCCTGGCCGCGCGACACGATCGTGATCTTGTGGACCGGGTCGGTGTGCTCGAGGAAGTGGCCGACGAGCGCATGGCCCATCTCGTGGTAGGCGGTGATCTTCCGCTCGTGCTCGGAGAGCAGCCGCGCCTTCTTCTCGGGGCCGGCTACGACGCGCATGATGCCCTCCTCCAGCTCCTCCTGCTCGATGATCTTCTTGCCGCGGCGGGCAGCGAGCAGCGCCGCCTCGTTGACGAGGTTCGCGAGGTCGGCGCCCGTGAAGCCGGGCGTCCCCGACGCGAGCGTGTCGAGCTCGATCTCGGGCGCGAGCGGCTTGCCCTTCGTGTGCACCTCGAGGATCTTCCGGCGGCCGACGCGGTCGGGCCGGTCGACGACGATCTGCCGGTCGAAGCGGCCCGGGCGCAGAAGCGCCGGGTCGAGGATGTCGGGCCGGTTCGTCGCGGCGATCAGGATGATGTTGTCCTTCATCTCGAAGCCGTCCATCTCGACGAGCAGCTGGTTCAGCGTCTGCTCCCGCTCGTCGTGGCCGCCGCCGAGCCCGGCGCCGCGATGCCGGCCGACAGCGTCGATCTCGTCCATGAAGACGATGCACGGCGCCGCCTGCTTCGCCTGCTCGAACAGGTCGCGTACGCGGCTCGCGCCGACACCGACGAACATCTCCACGAAGTCGGAGCCGGAGATCGAGAAGAACGGTACGCCCGCCTCGCCCGCGACCGCGCGTGCGAGCAGCGTCTTGCCCGTGCCCGGCGGGCCGTAGAGGAGGACGCCCTTCGGGATCCGCGCCCCGAGCGCCTGGAACTTCTTCGGATTCTCGAGGAACTCCTTGATCTCCTGCAGCTCCTCGACCGCCTCCTCGACGCCCGCGACGTCCTTGAAGCCGATCTTCGGCGAGTCGGGCGTCATCCGCTTCGCGCGCGACTTGCCGAAGCTCATCACCTTCGAGCCGCCGCCCTGCACCTGGTTCATGAGGAAGATCCAGAAGCCGAAGAGGAGGACGAACGGCAGCAGGCCGGTGAGGATCGACCACCACGGCGACGAGCCGACGCCCTTCGAGTTGAACTGGACGCCGTTCTGCTCCATCGCCTTCTCGATCGAATACTCCGACTGCGGCGTGGCGTAGTTGACGGTGACCTTGTTGCCGTTGACGGTCGCCGTGATCGACTGGTGGTTCGGGTCGATGGTGACGACGTCCTGCACCTGCCCGGACTTGACCGCCTGGATGAACTGCGAGGTCGTCTCCGGCGCCGTCTTCGCACCGTGGCTGCCGAGCGTCTGCAAGGCCAGCCAGACGAGCGCCGCGATGATGACGAGCGGGAAGAGCGCGCTACGGAAGAATCTGTTCAAGAGAGCTCCCCATTGAGGGTACCAGCGCCATGCCCCTACAACGTGTTTTCGAGACCCCCGGCTACGCGCCTTCCGGCACGAGGGAATCGTCGAGCACGGCCACGTACGGCAAGTTCCGGTAGCGCTCGGCGAAGTCGAGCCCGTAGCCGATCACGAACCGGTTCGGGATCTCGAACCCCGTATAGCGCACGGGAACGTCGATCTCGCGCCGCTCGGGCTTCGTGAGGAGCGCGCACACCTCGAGGGTCGCCGGCTCGCGCGCCTCGAGATTCCGCATCAGATACGAGAGCGTGAGACCCGAGTCGATGATGTCCTCGACGACGAGCACGTGCCGTCCCTCGATGTTGATGTCGAGGTCCTTGAGGATCCGGACGACGCCCGACGAGTCGGTCGACGCTCCGTAGCTCGAGATCGCCATGAAGTCGATCTCGCACGGCACCGTGAGCTGCCGCATCAGGTCGGAGAGGAAGAACACCGCACCCTTGAGGACGCCGACGAGCAGCAGCTCGCGCCCGGCGTAGTCGGCGGAGATCTCGGCGCCGAGCTCGGCGATCCGGCGCTGGAGCTTCCCCGCGTCGATGAGCACCTCGCCGGCGGCCTGTTCGAGCTCAGTCGCGGACACATTCCACCTCCGGGTGCTCGACGATTCCCGGCACGGCGACGACCTCGTCGCCGCGGACGACGAGCGGCCATGCCTCCCGCTCGGAACGGGGCACTTTCGCGTCGACGAACACGTCCTGGATCTTGCGCCTCCTCCCGGCCAGGCGGTCGCCGGGCCTCCACCCGCGCACTCTAAGCCCCGGCAGCGCCGAGCGGATATGCCACTCGCCCCAGCGCACCTCCCCCGCGATCTCGACGGGGCCGCGCTCGAGCCAGAGCCGGTCGTGCTCGCGTACCGCCTGGACACCGCCGCCGAGGTCGACGCGCTTCGAGCCCAGCGGCGAGGCGAGCAGCTCGGCGAGCGCCGGAGGAAGCGTCTCGCGCCGGTCGAGCGCGCGCAGGAGGTTCTCGTCGGCCGCCGGGTGGAGGCGGCGCAGGAGCGGCAGGATCTCGTCGCGGATCAGCCCGCGCTTCGTTTCGGCGTTCGACGCGTCGGTGCGGAAGGCGAGGCCGGCGGCGCGGCAGTACTCCTCCGTCTCGGCGCGCCACAACGGCAGCAACGGATGGACGACGCCGTGCTCGGCGCGCGGCGCGATTCCCGTCGGGGCGCCGCGGGAGACGAGGCGGTAGAGGACGGTCTCGACCTGATCCGACGCGGTGTGGCCGGTCGCCCGTGGACCGTCCCCAGTTGCGACCTGGTAGCGCCGGTGGCGGAGTCGAGCCTCCGTCAGGCCGCGTCCGTCCGCTTCGACGACCCTCGCGCCGAGCGTCTCGGCGCAAAAGCGGGCGTCCTCGTCGGAGTCCGCGCCACGCAGCTTGTGGTTCACGTGGAGCGCCGAGACCGCGTAACCGAGCGCCCGGAGGACGTGCCAGAGGCAGCTCGAGTCGGCGCCGCCCGAGACGAGACACGTCACCTCGCCTCCCGGCGGGATCAGGTCGTGCTCACGGACGAACCGCTCGACGCGTGCGCGCAGCTCCTCGATCCGCCAATCTTGCCTCACCACGTCGGCGAAGCACACCAGCGCTCGAGTACGCCGAGCGCACATTGGAGCTCGCGGCGCCCGAGCGGGTACGGACGGGCGTGCTCGACGTGGAGATCGACGCGCGGCCGCGGTGGCTCCCCGTCCCGGGCGAGCAGGAGATACGCGATCGGCAGCGCGTGGAGGACGGCGAGGATCGTCCGCTCGCGCCGCTCGAGGAGCGCGCGATACGCAGCGGCGTAGCGGGCCGCGACGGCGAGCCGGCTCTCTCCGCCGCCGGGGGCGTCGCTGCGCGAGCCCTCGTTCCGGGCCCACGCGCGGTACTCGTCGAGCGTCCGGCCCTCGAACTCGCCCGCGCGCGGGTCCGCGAGACGGGGCTCGGCGAGCACGACCACGTCGTCGCGACCGGCGAGCACGAGCTCGAGTGTCGCCCGCGTCCGCGGGAAGCCCGTGTGGAGGGCGAGGTCGAGCGGCTCGCCGGCGAGCTCGCGTCCGAGCCGCCGCGCCTCCTCCTTGCCGCGCCCGGTCAGCGCGACCCCGGCGCCCGGCTCGCCGTTGACGAGCCCGCGCAGGCTGTACTCCGACTCGCCATGTCGCGCCAGGATCAGCTGCTCCATGCGACCGGAGGCTATTCGGCGCGTCCACGCAACCGTGCCGTCCAGCCGTGCTGCCATCCAGCCGTGCCGTCGGCGAGCCGAAGGCGAGCCGACGGCAGGTTGCGGTGCCGTCACGGGAGTGTCACGGAAGCGCGCCCGACGTCGCAGCGAACCGCAGCGAAACAGGCCGAAGGACGGAGCGAACAGGCCGATCAGAAGATGAGCGAGCGGTAGGTCAGCTCGCGGGTCATGCCGATCGAGTCGTAGAGCCGCAACGCGGGAGTGTTCTCCGGTCGGACGAAGAGGCAGACGACGGGCACCCGCACGAGCAGCAGGCGGCAGAGATCGGACAGGGCGCGCCGCGCGTATCCCTGCCTCCGCGCCTCGTGGTCGACCCAGACCTGCTGGAGCTGCACCGCGGACGGCGTCCACGCCGACGCCTCGGCCTTGAAGCGGATCACGCCGTCCACCTCCCACAGCCACGAGCGCCCCTCCTCGATCTGCTGCCTCGTGCGCCAGCGGAAGCTCTCGGCGTCGCGGCTCAGCGGGTCGATCCCGATCTCCTCGCGGTGCGCGGCAGCGCAGGCCGGAACGAGCAGCGGGAGATCCTCGAGCCGCGCCTCGCGGAGCCCGGTCCCGCCCGGCTCCGGCGCCTCGCGCAGCGCGTACACGGGCTGCCCCGGCCGGTCGTCGCGCGGTCGCGGCAACCCTTCGCGCGCCGCCGCCCACAGCTCGCCCACCGCGACCTCCTCGCCGATGATCATCCGGGCGCGGCTGCGCGAGACCGCCACGGCGAAGGCACCGCAGCCGGGCCCGGAGGGCACGACGTTCGCGCCGACGTGGCAGAGCGCCTCCAGCCGGCCGTCGCGCACGACGGCCGCGAAGCGTCCGATGCCGCGGCGCGCGATGTCCTCGAGGAAGACGCGCTCCACCGGCTCCTCGGCGCAGAAGCGGAGGATCTGGTCGAGCGTCGGCGCCGCCTCGTGCCTGCGCACGACGAGATCATCCCATTGCGGCCCTCAGGATAGGGTTGCGCAATGCCGATCCACCTTCGCGGCGAGCCCGGCGACTACGCCGAGGCCGTCCTCCTCCCCGGCGACCCGCTGCGCGCCAAGTACATCGCCGACACGTACCTCGAGGACGTGACCCAGGTGAACGAGGAGCGGGGGCTGCTCGGCTTCACGGGCACCTGGGAGGGCGAGCGGGTGTCCGTCCAGGGCACCGGAATGGGCTGTCCCGGGGCCACGATCGTCTTCGAGGAGCTGATCCAGCTGGGCTGCAAGAAGCTGATGCGGGTCGGCACCTGCGGCGGTCTCCAGTCGCACCACGCGCTCGGCGACCTCATCGTCGCCCTGAGCGCCGTCCCGGCAGACGCGACCGCGATGCACCTCGTCGCCGACGAGCCGCACTGCCCGACGGCGTCGTGGGAGCTCATCCACGGCGCCGTCCACGCCGCGAAGGAGATCGGACAGCCGATGCACGTCGGCCCGATCGTCACGAGCGACGTCTTCTACAACCCGAGCGAGGGGCAGTACGAGCGCTGGTCGAGCCGCGGCGTCCTCGCCGTGGAGATGGAGGCTGCGGCCCTCTTCACCGTCGCGGCTATCGGCGGGATCGACAGGGTGCCGGGCATCCAGGGCGGTTGCCTGCTCACCGTCTCGGACATCGTCGTCGAGGGCGTCTTCACCCGGATCACCGACGAGGAGTTGCGCGCGGCCGTCGACCGGATGACGCGCGTCGCGCTCGCGACCGTCACCGCCGCCCATTAGCGCTCCCGGCCGGACCGTCTTCCTCGTCAATCCCGCGTCGGCCGGCGGCTCGACGGGCCGCCGCTGGCCCGAGCTCGCCCACCGCGCGGCACAGCTGGGGCTCGACGGCGACGTCCTCATGTCGGAGAGCGCCGGCCACATGACGCACCTCGCCCGTGAGGCCGCCGAGACGTACGACCTGCTCGTCGTCGTCGGCGGCGACGGCACGCTGAACGAGGTCGTGCACGGGATCGGCGGCCTCGACGGGCCGGCGGTCGCGCTCGTCCCGCGCGGCACCGGTCGCGACTTCGGGCGCACCTTCGGGATCGGCGCCCGCTTCGACGACGCGATCCGGATCGCCGTCACCGGCGAGACGCGGGTGCTCGACCTCGGCCGCGTCTCGTACCGCGCCTGGAGCGGCGAGGACGCCGACGGCTGGTTCGCCAACATCGGCGGCGTCGGGATCAGCGGAGCGATCGCCCGCCGCGCGAACGACCAGACAAAGGTCTTCGGGGGCCGCGTCTCCTATCTCGCCGCGATCGTCTCGGTCTTCCGGCACTGGCAGGTCTGCGAGCTCGAGCTGGACGTCGACGGCGAGCGCCGCGCCGGCCTCATGCACGAGGTCTTCGTGGCCAACGGCGCCTACCTCGGCGGCGGCCTGCACATGTGTCCCGACGCGGATCCCGCAGACGGGCTGTTCGACGTGCTCGCGCTCGGCCATCTGACCAAGCGCGACCTCGCCCTCACGCTGCCGAAGGCGTACTCGGGGCGCCACCTGCCGCACCCGAAGGCCGAGCTCCTGCGCGGTCGGGTGGTCGCCGTCGACGCCGAGCAGCCGCTGCCGGTGCAGCTCGACGGCGAGCAGCCCGGAACGACGCCGGTGCGCTTCGAGGTCGTTCCGGGAGCCCTGCGGCTGCGGGTGCCCGCTGCGTAGGTCGGGCGCAATCGCGGCCGCGGGGTTCGCGGCGCTCGCAGGGCTCGTCGCCTCGGGTGCGGCGATCGGCCTCGACCGCTGGGCGGCCGCGCACGCGATGCCACTCGCGGGAAAGCCCGGCCGGGCGCCGACGATCCTCGAGTCGCTCGTCCCCTTCCTGCACGCGTCCTTCCATTCCGCGGGCGCGGCCGTGGCCGCCGTCGTGACGCTCCCCGGGCAGGTGCTCGTCTCGCTCGGGCTGATCGCGGTTGCAGGCGCCGTCCTCTTCGAGCGGGGGCACGCGGCGGCGGCGGTCGCCTGGCCGGCGGCGTGGCTCGCGACGACGGCGGTCGAGGTGCTCTGCAAGCACCTGATCACCCGGGCGCCGATCGACCTGAACGGCGTGCACGCCACCGGGTTCGACTCGTCCTGGCCGAGCGGTCACACGCTCCGCTGCACGCTCGTCGCAGCCGCTCTCGTCACGGCGTGGCCGCGCCTGCGCGCGCCGCTCTTCGCGTGGCTCGTCGCGGCGCTCGTGCTGCTCGAGCTCGCCGGCTTCCACACGCCGACCGACGTCCTGGGAGGGCTGCTCCTCGCGACGGTCGCGGTGTCCGGCGTCGTCGAGGTCGAGCGCTCAGGACTTCTTCGGCGGGGAGCCGCGCTTCGCCGTGCTCGAGCGCGAGCCGGTTGAGCGCGCCCGCGTGCCGCTGCGGGAGGTCGTCGCCGTCTTCGTCTTCGCGAGCGCATCGACGCGCTTCTCGAGCGTCTCGAGCCGCCGCTCGAGCTCCTCGACGCCGCGCACGCGCCGTTGCAGTTCGTCGACCCGCTCGCGGAGCCCGTTCACGGCGTGGAAGACGCGGTCGGCGCCGGGCGCCTCGGCCAACCGCTGGATCGCCTCCTCGCTCAGGTCGGCCAGACGTCCGAGCAGGTCCTGTCTCCGATCTGCCATCGTTCCTCCTCGTCGAGTCACCCGACGATACCCGGCAGCGCCTGGGCCAACGCGCGCAGCGTCTCGCCCGCACCGCGGTCGATCACGAGCTCTGCCTGCGCGTCCCACGGCGTCGAGCCGCGGTTCAAGACGGCGAGCGCGCCGCCGCCGGCGAGCGTCTCCTCCGGCAGCGCCGCCACGGGATGGACCTCGAGGGAGGAGCCGACGACGAGCAGGAGCCGCGCCTCGCGGGCGAGCCGCCGTGCGCGATCCATCGCCTCCGCCGGCAACGGCTCGCCGAACATCACGACGCCCGGCTTGAGCACCTCGCCGCAGGCGGGGCACGGCGGGAGCGGGAGCTCGCCGACGACCGCGTCCATCGGCACGCGGACGCCGCAGGCCAGGCACTCCGCCTCGGCGAGCGAGCCGTGCACCTCGACGACCTCCCGCGACCCGGCGCGCGAATGCAGGCCGTCGACGTTCTGCGTGACGACGGCGCGGATCCAACCGCGCGCCTCGAGCTCGGCAAGCGACCGGTGGCCGTCGTTCGGCTCGGCCCGGCCGGCGACGTCGAGGCGGAGCGCATAGAACTCCCAGACCCGCGCCGGGTCGCGCCGGAACGCGTCGATGTGCGCGTAGATCGTCGGGTCGTACTGCCGCCAGATGCCCTCCTGCGCGCGGAAATCGGGGATCCCGGACTCGGTCGACACACCCGCGCCACTCAGCACCACACAGGGCTGCCGCTCTCGGACGAGCTCGGCGAGACGGTCGACCGCCACCGGCGCATCGTAGAGTTGCCCGCGTGGAGGGCTTCACGTTCTCGACGCCGGTGCGCGTCCGTTTCGCCGACACCGACGCGCAGGGGATCGCCCACAACTCCTCCTACGTCGTCTGGTTCGAGGTCGCCCGGGTCGAGTATCTGCGCGAGTTCGCGGGCGGCTACCAGGCGCTCCGGGACCGCGGCGTCGAGGCGCTCGTGCTCGAGACCAACATCCGCCACCACACGCCGGCACGATTCGACGACGAGCTGGCGATCCACACGCGCTGCATCGGGCTGCGCGGCGCGCGCTTCCGCTTCGAGTACGCGATCGCCCGCGACGGCGATCTCGTTGCGGAGGGCCACACCGAGCACGCCTGCGTGGACGCGAGCACGCTGCGGCCGACGCGGGTGCCCGACTGGCTGGCCGAGGCGATCCGCACCGCCGAATCCTCGTGAGCTCTACGATTGGGGCGTGGCGACGACCGCCCGGCCGACGGAGCTCGACCCGCGCGACTTCCTCGCAGTCGACGCGCTCCTCGACGACGAGGAGAAGGCGATTCGCGACACCGTGCGCCAGTTCGTGCGCGAGCGGATCGTCCCCGAGGTCGGCGAGTGGTTCGAGCAGGGGATCCTGCCGCGCGAGCTCGCACAGGAGATCGGGCAGCTCGGCCTCTTCGGGATGCACCTCGACGGCTACGGCCTGCCCGGCGCGAGCGCCGTCGCGTACGGCCTCACGTGCATGGAGCTCGAGGCGGGCGACTCCGGCGTCCGCAGCTTCGTCTCCGTGCAGGGATCGCTCGCGATGTTCGCGATCTGGAAGTGGGGCTCCGAGGAGCAGAAGCAGCGCTGGCTGCCGCAGATGCACGCCGGCGAGGCGATCGGCTGCTTCGGGCTGACCGAGCCGGATGCGGGCTCGGATCCCGGCTCGATGCGCACGACCGCTCGCCGCGAGGGGTCGGACTGGATCCTCGACGGCTCGAAGATGTGGATCACGAACGGCACGATCGCCGACGTCGCGGTGGTGTGGGCGGGCACCGAGGACGGTGCGATCAACGGCTTCCTCGTCGAGCGCAGCATGGACGGCTTCGAGGCGCCCGAGATGCACAGGAAGCTCTCGCTGCGCGCGTCGGTCACGTCGGAGCTCGTGCTGCGCGACGTCCGCGTGCCGGAGGAGAACCGCTTCCCCGAGGTCTCGACCCTCCGCGGGCCGCTCTCCTGCCTGAACGAGGCGCGCTACGGGATCGTCTGGGGCTCCGTCGGCGCCGGGCGCGCGTGCTTCGAGGCCGCGCTCGACTACGCGAAGGAGCGCATCGTCTTCGGCAAGCCGATCGCGGCGTACCAGCTGACGCAGCAGAAGCTCGCCGAGATGGCGCTCGAGACGAACCGCGGCACGCTGCTCGCGCTCCACCTCGGGCGGATGAAGGACGAGGGGACGCTGCGGCCCGAGCACGTCTCGATGGGGAAGATGTCGAACGTCCGCGGCGCGCTCGAGGTGGCGCGCGCCGCCCGGTCGGTGCTCGGCGGGAACGGGATCACGCTCGAGTATCCGGTGATCCGGCACATGAACAACCTCGAGTCGGTGCTCACGTACGAGGGCACGCACGAGGTGCACACGCTCTCGGTGGGGAAGGCGCTCACCGGCGAGAGCGCGTTCCGTTAGGGCTCGCGGCCATGTCCGCAGCGGCCACCGGGGTCAGACCCCGGGCTGATGGCCGGATGGGACATCGGCCGATGGCCGCTAGAGCCCCGGCCCCTCCCGCGGCGGGAGCGGGCTCTGCGGCAGGTCGGGGCGCGGGCCGGCCTCGTTGTAGACCGACGGCGCCACGTCGTTCGGCCCGTCGGGGTAGAAGACGCTCGCCAGCCGCTGGATCTGGAGCCGCCCCGGCCCGAGCTCGTACTGGCCGCCGCCGTACAGCCGGATCCCCCGTTCTTCGCACGCCTCGATCGTCCGCAGCAGCTCGCGCACCGTCCCGAAGCGCGACGGCTTGACGTTCAGCCAGTGCGGCTCGAGCGGCAGCGCGTCGAGGTCTCGCAGCGAGTGGACGGGCGCGTCGAAGCTGAGCCGCTCCTCCGCCCCCGCCAGCGCCTCACGGCAGCCGTCCTCGAGCCACGGATCCTCGATCACGACGTCCGGAAGCTCCTCTGCGACGGCGCGGTACAACTCCGCGTCCGGCGCGAGGTCGACACTCGTCCCCCGGTAGTACGCCTTCAGGTCGACGACGCGCACACGGTCGAGCTCGCGCAGGCGCCGCAGCAGCGCGCGATCCCAGTCGCGCTCGGCGTCGAGCTTGAACTCGAGCGCCGGCGCGAGCGCGAGCCACGGCTCGACGTCGGCGCGCGTCGAGGCGACGAAGCGGATCGGCTGCTCCTCGCGCCCGACCGCCTCGCCCAGCCCGATCCCGGCCTGCCGCAGGGCGAGGTCGAAGGCCGCGCTCTCGAACGCCCAGCGGCGATGGTCGCGACCCGCGTGATTCTCCTCGTCGCCGCCCCAGAGCTCGAGCTCGTCCAGGCGGCGCGACAGCTCTTCGAGCGTCCACGTGCCCGCGAGCATCAGGTCGGCCGGCACGTGCTCGTGGTCTTCCACCGTGTACGTGACGTCCTCGCCCTCGCCGCTCGCGCCGTCGCCGTGGAGGACGACGGCCGTCGTGACGCGAGTCCAGCCCGACTGCGTGGGCAGCTCGCGCCGCTCGAGCGTGTAGTCGTCGATGCGCACGCGCAGCCCGGCGACGGAGTCCCAGAGCGACATACTTCGAGCATATGAGGCGGAGCCTCCTCGGTACAGCCGTCGCCGTCCTCGCACTCGCCGTGCCCGCCTCGACTGCGGCACGGAACCTGCCGCGCCACGGCGTCCTCGTGCCGGGCCGTTCCCTCGGGGGCGTCCGTCTCGGCGAGACGCCACGCGCCGTTCGCGCCGCGCTCGGCTCGTTCTACGGTGTCTGCCGCGGCTGCCGGAGCCGCACCTGGTTCTTCACCGTCCGTCCGTTCGACGAGCACGGCATCGCAGTCGAGTTCGCCCGCGGCCGCGTCTCGGGGCTCTACACCCTCTGGCGGCCGGCCGGCTGGCACGACACGCACGGTCTCGCCCTCGGCGCCCCCGCCGAGGCCGTCCAGTCGCGCAAACCGCCGCTGCTGACGATCGCCTGCCCGGGCTACACGGCGCTCGTCGTCGACGCGCGGCAGGCGCGCACGGCCTACTACCTCTTCGACGGCCGCCTCTGGGGCTTCGGCCTCTTCGGCCGCCGCGCGGATCCCTGCCGGTGACGTTCGAGCTGGAGGACGTCGAGCGCGCCGCGCGCCGGCTCTACGGCGTCGCGCACCGTACGCCCGTCGTCACGTCGCGCACCCTGGACGGGCTGGCCGGCGCACGCGTCCATGTCAAGACGGAGTGCTTCCAGCGCGGCGGGGCGTTCAAGTTCCGCGGCGCGTACAACAAGATCTCCTCGCTCGACGACGACGCGCTGCGACGCGGCGTCCTCGCCTACTCCTCCGGCAATCACGCGCAGGCGGTCGCGCTCGCCGCGGGGCTGCTCGGGTCGCACGCCACGATCCTGATGCCGGAGGACGCGCCGACGGCGAAGGTCGACGCGACGCGCGGCTACGGCGCAGAGGTGGTGACCTACGACCGCTGGACAGAGAGCCGCGAGGAGATCGGCGCCCGCCTCGCCGCCGAGCGCGGGCTCGAGCTCGTGAAGCCGTACGACGACCCGCTCGTGATGGCGGGGCAGGGGACGGTCGCGCTCGAGCTGCTCGAGGAGGTGCCGGAGCTCGACCTGCTCGTCGCGCCGGTCGGCGGCGGCGGGCTGATCGCAGGCTGCTCGACCGTCGTGAAGACACTTCGTCCTGCGAGCCGCGTCGTCGGCGTCGAGCCGGAGGTCGGCGACGACACGCGCCGCTCCCTCGCAGCCGGCGAACGCGTCCGAATCGACGTCCCGCACACGATCGCCGACGGCCTGCAGGCAACCGAGCCGGGCGAGCTGACGTTCGAGGTGAACCGGCGCCGCCTCGACGAGGTCGTGACGGTGACGGACGGGGAGATCGTGGCCGCGATGACCTTCCTCTTCGACCGGCTGAAGCTGGTCGCCGAGCCGAGCGGCGCCGTCGGCGTGGCCGCCCTGCTCGCGGGAAAGCTCGACGCCGGCGGGCGGACTGCCGGCGTCGTCGTCTCGGGCGGGAACGTCGGCGCCGCCCGCTTCGCGGAGCTGGTTGCCGCTACTCCGCAGGCTGGCCGTTCGTCTCCGCGGGCGGCACCGGCACGACGTCCTTGACCGTCGTGGCGATCCGCCCGACCGCCTGCTGGAGGTCGCTCGGGATGATCCAGACCTTGTTCGACTCGCCCTGCGCGATCTGCGGCAGCACCTGGAGGTAGCTGTACGCGAGGAGCTCGGCGTCGGGCTTGCCCTCGTGGATCGCCTCGAAGACGGTTCCGATCGCCTTCGCCTGGCCCTCGGCCCGGAGCTGCATCGCCTGGCGCTCGCCCTCCGCCTCGAGGATCGCCGCCTGCTTCTTGCCCTCGGCGGTGAGGATCTGCGACTGCTTCTCGCCCTCCGCCTGCAGGATCGCCGCCCGCTTGTCCCGGTCGGCGCGCATCTGCTTCTCCATCGCGTCCTGGATCGACGCGGGCGGGTCGATCGCCTTCAGCTCGACGCGGTTGACGTGGATGCCCCACTTGCCGGTCGCCTCGTCGAGCACGCCGCGCAGCTCCGCGTTGATCTGGTCGCGCGAGGTGAGCGTCTTCTCGAGCGTCATCGTCCCGATCACGTTGCGGAGCGTCGTCACGGTGAGCTGCTCGATCGCCTGGACGTAGTTGGCGATCTCGTACGTCGCCGACTTCGCGTCGGTGACCTGGAAGTAGAGGACGGAGTCGATGTTGACGACGAGGTTGTCCTCGGTGATCACCGGCTGCGGCTGGAAGGACACGACCTGCTCGCGCAGGTCGATCAGCGGCCGGATGCGGTCGACGAACGGGACGATCATCGCCAGCCCCGGCGAGAGCGTCCGCGAGTAACGGCCGAAGCGCTCGACGACCCCCGCCCGCGCCTGCGGGATGATCCGCAACGTCCGCGCGAGCACGACGAGCACGACGACTGCGACGATTCCGATGACGATCCAGGCTGCCATTGGCCTCAGCTCCTATCTGTAGACGAGCGCCGTGGCGCCCTCGATGCGCGCGACCTCGACCTGCGTTCCGGCGTCGAACACCTCGTCCGGCATGTAGGAGCGCGCGCTCCACTCCTCGCCGCCGATCCGGACACGCCCTCCCTGCTCGTCCACCCGCTGCAGGACGACGGCCCTCGCACCCTCGAGCGCCGCGGCGCCCGTACGGATCGCGCGCGGCATCGTCAGGTGCGCGCGGGCGATCGGACGCAGGAGGCCGAGCGCCGCGAACGCACCGACGCCGAACACGAGTGCCTGCAGCCAGACCGCGGCGCCGGCGGCCGCCGAGGCGGCGGCGGCGACGGCCGCGAGGGCGATCGGCCCGAGGAAGAACAGCCCCGGCGTGAAGACCTCGCCCACCGCGAGGAAGACGGCTGCGATCGCCCAGGCGACCCATGCGGGCATGAGGACAGAGTACGCCTAGATTCCCAGGGCAGGTAGGAGCTCACCGAGCGATCGGATCCGAGGCTCGAACTCCGGGTGACGGCCCGCGCGGTCGAGCAGGACTGCGCGCATACCGACCGCGAGCGCGCCCTCGACATCGTCGCCGATCGTGTCGCCCACCATCGCCGCCTCGGGTGGCTCCACGCCGAGCAGGTCGAGCACGGCACGGAAGATCGACTCGTGCGGCTTCGTCCATCCGTGGTGGAACGAGCTGATGCCGGCGTCGACGTCGAGCCCATGGTGCCGGGCGAACTCGCCGACGTCGCGCGCCGAGTTCGAGACGAGGCCGATCCGGCAGCCGGCGGCGCGCAGCGAGGAGAGAGTCGCGGGCACGTCGTCGTAGAGCTCGAAGTTCTCGTGGCGCTCCCAGCCGCGCGTGATCTCGACGGCGCAGTCGTAGGCGGAGGGGTCGTCGCCGCCCATGCCGCGCACGATCCGCTCGGTGAAGCGGAACCAGATCTCGTCGTCGTGCTCGAGCTCGGGGTGGCGCCGCAGATCGCCGAGGGCCAGGTCGCGCGCGGCCTCGTAGCGCGACGGGTCGAGGATCAGGCCGTGGCGCTCGCCCGCCCGGACATACCCCTGCGGGCCGAGCTCCGGCCCCGGCCGGGCGAGCGTGAAGTCGACGTCGAAGAGAATCGCCTTCAGAGGAGCCACCCGACCGCCTCCCGGTGGGCGCGCCCGACGGCATCGCCGGAGTCGGCGTCGCTCGTCCAGGCGGTCGTCTGCACGATCGTCCAGCCTCGCGCGCGCTCGCGATCGAGGCCGAGCTCGCTGCAGAGCCGGTCGAGGCGGTACAGGACGTCGCGCTTCGAGTGGCCGAGCTCGAAGCTGCGGACGATCGGTGCGACCGCGAACTCGCGCTCCGCGGCGAGCGGCTTCGGGTCGATCACGAGCCACGGCTCGCGCTGAGCGGCGATCACGTTGTCGCCGTGGAGGTCCTGGTGCACGAGGACGAGCTCACCCTGCGTCGGAGCGAGCTCGCCGGCCAGCTCGCCGACCTCGCCCTCGAGCCCCCACCAGGCGACCTCGTCGGCGAGCGTGCGGAACCCCGTCGCGTCCGTCCAGAGCCGCGGGAGGAGGTCGATCAGGATGCCGAGCGGGTCGTCGGCGCCGCGGGAGAGCGGCGTGCCCGGCTCGCAGCGCTCGAGCAGGAGCGCATGGCGGTTCTCGTCGCGGGCGAGCAGGCGGACGGCGCCGTCACCGTCCCAGCGCTCGAGCGCGTCGGCCTCCTGCTCGTCCTCGCGGTGCCGGTGCTGGAGCTTCAGCACCGCCGGCGTCCCGTCCTCGAGCTCGGCGCGGACGACGTAGCCGGCCGCTCCCGGGGGGTACGGGTCGCCGAGGCGGAGCCGCCAGTCCTCCGCAACGGCCGCGGCAAGGGTCGAGCTCACGCCAGGTACCCTATGGCGCGATCCGGGGTGTGGCGCAGCCTGGTAGCGCGCTCCGTTCGGGTCGGAGAGGTCCCCAGTTCGAATCTGGGCACCCCGATGAGGAGAGCCGCCCGCGGGCGGCTCTTCGCGTTTCCGGCACGGTCGCGTTCAACCGGGGTCGGACCCCGGGCTGATGGCCGTCTTTGACGTCAACCGAAGCCGTAGGCGCCGGGGAAGCGCCGGGCGAGCAGGCGGACGAGGAGCGCGGCCGGCAGGCCCACGACGTTGAGGTAGTCGCCTTCGATCCGCTCGACGAGGGAGGCGCCGAGGCCCTGGATCGCATAGGCGCCCGCACGGCCCTCCCATTCGCGCGAGGCGACGTAGCGCGCGAGATCCCGCGCCGTCAACGGCCGGAACGTCACCAGGGTCGACTCCGTGTGCACCTCTTCCCACGCCTCGGTCAGCAGTGCGAGCCCCGACACGACCTCGTGCGTCCGCGCGGCGAGGCTCTCGAGCATCTCCCCGGCCTCCTCCGGCGTCGCCGCCTTCCCGTAGACGCGCCCGCCGCAGATCACCTCCGTGTCGCACCCGAGCACCGGCCGCCCGTCCGCCTGCGCCAGCACCGATCGAGCCTTGCCGACCGCATGCGCGACCGGATCCTCCTCCGTCTCGGAGTACGCCGGCGCGACGACGTCGAAGGGGATCCCGAGCTGCCCGAGGATCTCCCGCCGCCGCGGCGAGGTCGAGGCGAGGACTAGCGGGGGCGCAGGCGGGCTCGCCACAGCTCCTCCGCAGGCCACTTCCTCGCCCACTCCGCAGAAGGCACGCTGTAGTACTCGTGGTCGGGGGCGTCGTCCGGCGCGTACAGCTCGCGGAGATCGACGAGCTCGAACCCGTTCTCGCGGAGAATCGCGAACATCTCGCCGACGGGCGGATGGAACTCCGTTCCCGCGTCGTCGCCTTCCCGCCAGTCGAGCCGGTAGAGCCCCCTCTGCGGCATGAGGAGCCGGTCGGTCGCCGGGCCCTCGTCGGGGACGCAGAGGATGCGAAGCGTCGACCCGCGCAGGAACTGGAGCTCGCCCCCGGGCCGGAGCAGCCGAGCGGCCTCGGCGATCCACAGCTTCGGGTCGCACCAGATCGAGGCGCCGTACTCCGAGAAGACGAGGTCGAAGCTCTCGTCCGGCAGCGGAACCGCCTCCGCGTTCGCCTCGATCAGCTCCAGGCCGAGCCCGAACTCCTCGTCGAGCCGCCGCGCGGTCTCGAGTTGCGCCGGCGTGACGTCGATCCCGACGACCCGACGCGCACCCGCCCGCTTCAGCCAGGCGCCGAAGTAGGCGGTGCCGCAGCCGAGCTCGACGACGTCCTTGCCGGCGACCTCGGGCAGTGCGTGCAGCTCGCTCTCGGGGATGTGCCACTGGCCCCAGCCGATCTCGCGTGTCCACGCTTCACGTGCGGCCGCGTCGGTGTACTCGGCGTTCGCACGCGTCCAGCCCGCGCGGTTCAGCGCGACGTAATCAGGCTCAGTCACCGAACCAGAGCGCGATCTCACGCTCGGCCGACTCCGGCGAGTCGGAGCCGTGGACGAGGTTGTCGGGCATCGACATCGCGAGGTCGCCCCGGATCGTCCCGGGCGCCGCCTCGGCGGGATTCGTCGCGCCGATCGTCCGCCGCAGCGTCGTGATCGCCCCCTCGCCCTCCACGACGAGCGCCCAGGTCGAGCCCGAGGTGATGAACTCGACGAGCTCGCCGAAGAACGGCTTCTCGCGGTGCTCGGCGTAGTGCTCCTCGGCGAGAGCGCGGTCGACCCGGACGAGCTTCGCCTCGCGGATCTCGAAGCCGCGCGCCTCGATCCGACCGAGGATCTCGGCCGCCAGGCGCCGCCGGACCGCATCCGGCTTGATCAGGATCAGGCTCCGCTCGACCGCCACGGCGGCCCACTATAGAGCCCTGCTACGACGCGGGGCGCGGGGGCCGGCGGGTTCCGAGCACGGGCGCTCCACCGGCGGCGGCGGGCTCGATCGGCGTCTCGCAGTACGGGCAGACCTGCCAGATCGGCTCGAGCGGAGCGTTGCAGTTCGAGCACGCCTGCCTGAGCTTCGTCGTGCAGACGGGGCAGACGAGGAAGCCGGGATCGATCCCGGCACGGCAGACGGGGCAGTGGAGAGCGCCCGCGTTCAGCCGCTCCTCGATCGCGCGCAGCTCGAGCTCGCGCTCGCGCACGTCCTCGAGGTACTCGGGCGGCCGGAAGAGCATGTACACGAAGGGGCCGAGGAACGGCAGCACCAGCGCGACGAGCACCCCGAGCACGATCAACATCGGACTGCCGATCCGCCGCCGCGCGTCCTTGTACGTCCAGTAGACGAGCGACAGCCAGAAGACCGCGCCGAGCAGCACGAGTCCGTTGCGAACGGCGAGCCAGGTGCCCGACGAGAAGAAGCTCGTTGCCGAGGCGATCACAGGAGCAGTCTGCCGATCAGCCAGCCTGCGGCGAAGGCGCCGCCGACGACCACGACGAGGACGGCCGTCGCGAAGGCGAAGATCGAGAGCCTGCCGCTCGACCTATGAGATGCCGTGGCTGCCACTGAGCTCGGCTAGAAGGTACAGGGAGCCGGTGACGACGACGCGGCCGCCGCGGCCCGCCCAGGCGAGCGCTCGGGTGCGTGCGGCACCGGGATCCGCGATCGTCTCCACCTCCGGAAAGTACGCTGCCGCAGCCGCCGCGAGTCCCGCCGCCGGCAGCGCGCGCGGGTTTCGCGACCGGGTCGCCACGAGCCGCCGGCCCGCCTGCGCAAGGCGCCGGAGGATTCCGTCGACGTCCTTGTCCGCGAGGATCGAGGCGACGACGACATAGTCGCCGGGCCGGGGCAGGCGCGCCAGCAGCCACTCGACCGCCTCAGGCGTGTGCGCCCCGTCCCACACCTCGCGGCCGCGCACCTCGAACCGCCCCGGCAGCGACGCCTCGGCGAGCTCCACCTCGCGGCCGAGGAACGCGACCGCCGCCTCGCGAGCGCCGCCGATCCGCACCTCACCGCCGGGGACCAGATGTGCGAACTCGTCGTCGGGCAGCACGACGATCGCGCCCCGATGGGCGACCGCCAGCTTCTCGCGGGCTATCGCCTCGCGGGTCGTGCCCAGCACGTCGGTGTGCTCGAGGCCGACGTTCGTGAGCAGGACGACGCGCGCGTCGATCACGTTCGTCGCGTCGTGACGCCCGCCGAGACCGGCCTCGACCGCCGCCGCGGCGACACCGCCCGCCGCGAGGTCGGCGAACGCGGCCGCCGTCAGCGCCTCGAACTGGGTGGCGCCGAGCTCCTCCGCCGCCGGCCGCACGCGGTCGATCGCCTGCACGAAGCCCTCCGGATCTGTCTGCAGCCGCTCGTGCCAGCCCGAGACGTGCGGCGACGTGTACGCCCGGCCGCCGATCGTCGCGGCGAGCCGCCGCGCGGCGGTCGACTTCCCCTTCGTCCCGACGACGTGGATCGCCTCGAACGCGCGCTCGGGGTTGCCGAGCCGCTCGAGGAGGGCGCGCATCCGTTCGGTGCCGAAGCCGTCCGCCGGCCACGGCGAGAGCGACTCGAGCCAGCGGAGGCTGCTACCCGATCGCGTCGAGCTCACGGCGGTAGCGCTCGAGCTTCTCGCGCTCGGCCTCGACGACCGCGGGCGGCGCCTTCTCGACGAAGCTCGCATTGCCGAGCATCCGTTCCGCGCGCTCGATCTCGCCGCGCAGCCTCCCCCGCTCGGCCTCGACGTCGCCGTCCCCGCCGCCGGAACGCTCCGGCCGAACGACCGCGTCGAAGATCCGCTTCTCGTCGCCGTCGAGCGCCGTGCGGACGCCGCTGCGCCGGAACCGCTCCGCCGCCTCCTGCACGCGGGCGAGGGCGCCCGCCTCGGCGGCGAACCGCCCGTCCGGCTCGGGCCAGGGCGCGACGATCAGACGAGTCTCGCGGCCCGGCAGGTGCGACCAGATCTCCTCGGTCACGTGGGGCAGCACGGGATGGAGGAGCTTCAGCAGCCGCTCGAGCGCCGCGAAGGCGGTCGCGCGCACGTCCTCCTCCGCGAGCCGCGGCTTGATCGACTCGAGGTACCAGTCGCAGAAGTCGTCGAAGGTGAGGTGGTAGAGCCGCTCGACCGCGTGCGCGAAGTCGAACGTGTCGAGGTCGGCCTCCACCCCCGACCGCGTCGCGTCGATCCGCGCGAGGATCCAGCGCTCCTCGAGCGACCCCGGACGCGCGCCGGGCTCGACGCCGCCGGCCGTCAGCAGCAGCCGGCTCGCGTTCCAGAGCTTGTTCGCGAGCCGCCGGCCCTCCTCGATCGGCTGGGCCGAGAAGCGCACGTCCTGCCCGGAGGACATCTTCAGGAGCCCGTAGCGCGTCGCGTCGGCTCCGTGCTGCTCGATCAGCTCGAGCGGGTCGATTCCGGTGCCGAGCGACTTCGACATGCGCCGTCCGTCCGGGGCGAGGATCGTCGAGTGGATGATCACGTCCGAGAACGGGATCGCGCCCATCAGCTCGAGCCCGGCCATGATCATCCGGTTCTCCCAGAGGAAGATGATCTCGCGCGCGGTCGAGTTGACGTCGCCGGGGTAGTAGCGGCGCAGGTCAGGGGTGTCCTCCGGCCAGCCGAGCGTCGCGAACGGCCACAGCGCCGACGAGAACCACGTGTCGAGCACGTCCTCGTCGCGCGTCAGCTCGCCGGAGCCGCACTCGGCGCACGCGGCCGGCTCGGTCTCGGCGCACGTGACGTGCCCGTCGGGGCAGTACCAGATCGGGAGCTGGTGGCCCCACCAGAGCTGGCGGGAGACGTTCCACGGCCGGATCGCCCCGAGCCAGTCGAGCGCGACGCGGTGCTGCGAGGGCGGGTGGTACGTGACCCGCCCCGACTCGAGCGCCTCGACGGCCCGCCGCGCCATCGTCTCCATGTCCACCCACCACTGGAGCGACACGAGCGGCTGGATCCGCGTCCCGCTCCGCTCGCAGTGACCGACCGCGTGGCGGTAGCTCTCGCGCTTCTCGAGCAGCTTCTCCTGCCGGAGCCAGTCGACGACGTACTCCGCCGCCTCCTCCTCCGTGAGGCCGATCAGCTTCTCGGGGATGTCGCCCGTCATGCGGCCGTCGAGGCCGATCACCGTCAGCTCCGGGAGGCCGTGGTCGCGCCCGATCTCGAAGTCCATCGGGTCGTGGCCAGGGGTGATCTTCACCGCGCCCGTCCCGAACTCCGGGTCGACGCGCTCGTCCGCGACCACCGGGACGTGGCGCCCCACCACCGGCACGACGACCTCCTGCCCGACGAGCCCGCGGTACCGCTCGTCGCCGGGATGCACGGCGACGGCGACGTCGGCGAGGATCGTCGCCGGCCTGACGGTCGCGACCGAGATCCCGCCCCCGCCCGCCGCGAGCGGATAGCGAGCGTAGGTGAGCGCGTCGTCGACGTCGATGTGCTCCACCTCGAGGTCCGAGATCGAGGTGCGGCAGTCGCTGCACCAGTTGACGATCCGGTTGTCGCGGAAGAGCCAGCCGCGCTCGTAGAGGTGGACGAAGAAGCGCATCACCGCACGGACGTAGCCCTCGTCCATCGTGAAGCGCTCGCGGTCGTAGTCGAGCGAGCAGCCGAGCCGCCGGAACTGGCTCATGATCACGCCGCCGTACTCGTGGAGCCACTCCCACACGCGCGCGACGAACGCCTCGCGACCGAGCTCCAGCCGCGAGACGCCCTCCCGGCGGAGCTCCTTCTCCACCACCGCCTGCGTCGCGATGCCGGCGTGGTCGAAGCCCGGCTGCCAGAGCGTGTTGAAGCCCGCCATGCGGTGCCGGCGGATCAGCGCGTCCTGGATCGAGCCGTTGAGCGCGTGGCCCATGTGGAGGGCGCCGGTCACGTTCGGCGGCGGCACCGCGATCACGTACGTCTCGCCGGGCTGCTCCGGGTCGGCGCGGTAGAGGCCCTCCTCCTCCCAGATGCGCTGCCAGCGCTCCTCGACGCCCTGCGGACGGTACAGCGGCTCCAGCTCCATGGGGAGCCGATCGTATGCGGGATCAGGCAGCGACTATGCGCGGAACCCTAGCGGGCGGATCGCGTCTTCTGCCAGTCGCGCGGCTGGGCGCCGACCTGCTCGAGGATCGTCTCGAGCAGGACGAACGAGGAGAGGACGTGCTCGCGCGCAAGAGCCCGGGCCCCCGAGGCGCTGCCGGCGGCGAGCGCCTGCCGGATCGCGCGGTGCTGCTCGGCGTTCTTCGCGTACAGCCCGTCGATCGAGTGGTCGCCCGGCGCCCAGACCGCCGGGCCCGAGAACGAACGACGCGCGCTCTTGGCCAGCTGCTCGACGAGCGGCAGGTCTGCGGCGCGGTAGATGACGTCGTGGAAGGCGTGGTTCGCGCGCACCCACTCGCCCATGATCGAGCGGCGGGCCTCGCCCGGCTCGAGCGCGCGCAGCTCCTGCGAGATCCGCGCGAACCGCTGCTCCGCCTCCTCGAGCTCCGCGAGGTCGTCGGCCGTCATCTTCTGAGCCGCCACCTCGGTCGCGAGCGCCTCGAGCTCGGCGCGGACGAGGAAGGCCTCGTGCAGCTCCTCGCGGGAGATCGTCCTGACGCGCACACCCCGGTTCGGCACGAAGGAGACGAGCCCGAGCGCCGCCAGCCGCCGCAGCGCCTCGCGGATCGGCGTGCGGGAGACGTTGAACTGCTCGGACAGCTGTTCCTGCCGCAGCACCGTTCCGGGCTCGAGCTCGCCGGACACGATCGCCTCCTCGATCACGAGGGCGATGTCATCGGCCTTCGTCGAGTCGAGACTCATATCCCGAGTGTACGCCCGCGCGCCCCGGCGCCTGGACGAGCCAGAGCCCGGCGACGACGATCGCGCCGCCGAGACCGAGCGCGGGATGCAGCCGCTCGCCGAGCACGAGCACCGAGGAGAGCACGCCGAAGATCGGGACGAGGAGCGCGAACGCGGACGCGGCCGACGCCCCGAGCAGGCGCACCCCTTCGTAGAAGAGGACGAACGCGAGGACGGTGCCGGCGAGCGAGAGGTATGCGATCGATCCCCAGGCGCCGCCGGTGGCCGAGCCGAGACCACTCCAGCCGTTCCCGACGAACGAGACCGGTAGGAGCAGGAGCGAGCCGATGCCGGTCGCGAAGACGTTCGCGCTCACCGAGCCGAAGCGTGCCGTCGCCTCCCGGCCCGCGAGCGTGTACGCCGCCCACGAAACCGCCGCGCCGACGAAGAGGACGTCTCCGATCAGCCGCTGCGAGCCGACGTTCCCGGTCGGATCGGCCACGACCACGACCCCGACGAAGGCCAGCGCCAGGCCCGCGACCGACCGCCTCGCCGGCCGTTCCCCGAGCACGGGCCAGGCGAGCAGCGTCGTCATCGCGGGGATCAGTCCCGGCACGAGGACCGCCCCGTCGGTCGCCGGCGCGTGGCGCACCCCGTAGAGGAAGCAGAGGTTGTAGGCGAACACGACCGTGAAGCCGAGCACCACCAGCAGCGGGAGGTCCCGGCGCGACGGCCGCCGCACCGGGTTTCCGGAGAGTCGCGCCCAGAGCCAGAGCAGCACCGCCGCCGACGCGAAGCGGGTGACGGCGACGACCGCGGGCTCGACGTGCGAGGCCGCCACCTTTCCCGCCGGCCAGGTGCCGCCGAAGCAGACCATGCAGACGAGCAGCGCCACGAAGGCGCCGCGGCGGTCGGCAGGCATGCGGCGAGGCTAGCTCAGCGACCGAAGCAGGCGGGCAGTCGCTCGGAAGCAGGCGGCGGCCGTCGCCTGCGCGCCTATTCGTTGTCGTGGTCGCGCTCGCAGAACTCCGGGCAGGTGCACTCGGCGAGCTCGGCGGTGGAGAGCTCCTCGCGCTGGTCGCGCTCCTCGTCCGTGGGAATCAGGATCTCGGTCATCTCGTGTCTCCTCTCGCGAGATGTTCGTAGGCGGGAAGGGTCAGGAACTCGACGAGCTCGTCGGAGAGCGCGAGCTGCGCGAACAGCTCCTTCGCCTCGTCACCCGCGTCGACGAGCTCGATCTCGTGGCGGACGAGCGGCTCGCCGACATGCCCGTGCTGCAGCCACTGCCAGACCTGGGAGCGGGAGATCTCTGCGGTGGCGGCGTCCTCCATCAGGTTGTCGATCGCGGCCGCGCCGACACCGTGCAGCCAGGCGTCGAGGTAGCGGACGCCGACGGAGACGTTCGTGCGCAGGCCCGCCTCGGTGATCTCGCCGGGCGTGTCGGGGATCGAGAGGAGCGCCGCCTCGTCGGGAACGACGTCCTCGCGCAGCCGCTCGACCTGGTTCGCCCGCTCGCCGAGGACGCCGTCGAAGACCTCCGTGCACACCGGGACGAGATCGGGGTGGGCGACCCAGGATCCGTTGAAGCCGTCGCCCGACTCCCGCTCCTTGTCGTCGCGCACCTTCGCGAGCGCGAGCTCGTTCGCCTCCGGGTCCTTCCGGGAGGGGATGTAGGCGGCCATGCCGCCGATCGCGTGCGCGCCGCGCCGGTGGCAGGAGCGGACGAGCAGCTCGGTGTAGGCGCGCATGAACGGCACGGTCATCGTCACCTGAATGCGGTCGGGCAGCACCCAGTCGCGTGCCCGGAACTTCTTGATCACGCTGAAGATGTAGTCCCAGCGCCCGGCGTTGAGCGCGCAGCCCCAGTCGCGCAGCTCGTGGAGGATCTCCTCCATCTCGAACGCGGCGAGGATCGTCTCGATCAGGACGGTGCAGCGGATCGTGCCGTGCGGGAGGTCGAGCTCGTCCTCGGCGAGGGTGAAGGCGTCGGCCCACAGCCGCGCCTCGAGGTGCGACTCGAGCTTGGGCAGGTAGAAGTACGGCCCGCTGCCGCGCTCGAGCTGCTCCCGCGCGTTGCGCACCAT
>DASQQF010000073.1:0-10912 GCA_035643535.1 Gaiellaceae bacterium | reverse complement strand
ATCTCCGGGAAGCAATCCGCGCCGCGCTGCCCGAGAGCACCCGGATGCTTGCTTCCGATCAGCGGCGCGTACGCGTCGTTGTAGATCATCACGAGCTCCGCTCCCCACCAGATCAGGATCGGGAAGCGCGACTCGAGGCAGATGCTGAACGCGGTGCGGAGGCTCTGCGGCCATGCCTCGCGTGGACCGATGGGCGTCTCCGCCCAGTCGACCTGGCCGACCAGACCTGCGACTCCTTCCATCGCGACCACGACCGACCTCCCCGCCGCGTGGGCACAGGGACACCCGAGAACCCGCGACTCTAGCGCCTCGTCGGCGAGGGTGCCGGGCTCGTTCGCGCGCTCGGTAGGATCGCGTCGGAGCGGACGAAGGAGGCCGAGATGGCGACGACCGAGGCGAACGCCCGCACGGGCGAGCAGGTACGCGAGGAGGCGAAGCGCTACGTCCTGCACTCCTGGTCGGTGCAGAACGCGATCGATCCGATCCCCGTCGCCGGCGCCGAGGGCCGCCACTTCTGGGACTACGACGGGAAGCGTTACCTCGATTTCGCGTCGCAGCTCGTCAATGTCTCCATCGGCCACCAGCATCCGAAGCTCGTCGCCGCGATCAAGGAGCAGGCGGAGAAGCTCTGCACGATCGGCCCGCCGATGGCGACGGAGCCGCGGTCGACCCTCGCCCGGCTGATCGCGGAGGTGACGCCGGGCGACCTCTCGATGGCCTTCTTCACGAACGGCGGCGCCGAGGCGAACGAGAACGCGATCAAGCTGGCGCGCTGGTACACGGGACGCCACAAGGTGATCGCCCGCTACCGCAGCTACCACGGCGCGACCGCGGGCGCGATCACGCTCACCGGCGACCCCCGCCGCTGGCCTGCCGAGCCGGGCATCCCCGGTGTCGTGCGGATGCTCGACCCGTACACGTACCGCTGTCCCGCCGGCCATCCCGACCCGTGCCCGGTCTGCACCGGAGCACCGCACCTCGAGGAGATCCTGCAGTACGAGGGCCCCGACACGGTGGCGGCGGTGATCCTCGAGACGGTCACCGGGACGAACGGCATCATCGTTCCGCCCGACGGCTATCTCCGGGCGATCCGCGAGGTCACGGAGCGGCACGGGATCCTGCTCATCGCGGACGAGGTGATGGCCGGCTTCGGCCGCACCGGCAGGTGGTTCGGGGTCGACCACTGGGACGTCGTCCCCGACATCCTGACGATGGCCAAGGGCATCAACTCCGGCTACGTGCCGCTCGGCGCGATGGCCATCCGCGAGCCGATCGCCGACTGGGTGCGAGACCGCTACTTCGCCGGCGGGCTCACCTACAGCGGCCACCCGCTCGCGTGCGCCGTCGGCGTCGCGTCGATCGAGGCCTTCCGCGAGGAGGGGATCGTCGAGCACGCCGCCGAGATGGGCGACGTCATCGGCGAGGCGCTCCACGGGCTCGCCGAGCGGCACCCGTCGATCGGCGAGGTGCGCGGGCTCGGCTGCTTCTGGGGGCTCGAGCTCGTCCGCAGCCGCGAGACGCGTGAGCCGCTCGTCCCGTTCAACGCGGGCGGCGAGGCGGCGAAGCCGGTCGCGCGGCTCGCGAGGGCCGCTCTGGACCGCGGCCTCTACCTCATGACGCACTGGAACGTCGTCATGGTCTGCCCGCCGCTCACGATCACGCACGAGGAGCTGGCCGAGGGCATCGCCATACTCGACGATGCCCTTGCGATCGCAGACGAGTACTACGACGCGTGACGGGCTCCGGCGCGCTCCGGCCGAGCCCTGCCTGCGCTGCGGCGCCGGCATGGAGTGGCGGCACGGGACCTTCCAGTGCCCGCGCTGCCGCCTGAAGATCGGCTGCTGCGAAGGCGAGACCGGTGACTGCCGGGACCCGGGCTAGGCTCGAGGAGCTCGAGCAATCGGGGCTCGACCCGCGCTCGAGCGAGCTGCTGGTCGTCCTGTGCTGGCTCGTCCGCGACGAGGTCGACGTGCCCGACCCGGAGCTGAACGCGGCGCGGCGGCGCGCGATGTTCGTGCTCGCGGCGGGCGGCGATCCGCACCGCGACCTCGCGCTCGACACGGTCGCGGCGGAACGGCTCGCGGCGGAGCTCGACACACCGGAGCGGCGCGCACAGCTCGCCGGCGCGCTCGAGGAGCTGCCGGGGGAGGACCTGCCTGCGGTCCTCGCCGCTCTCGAGTCGCTGCGCGCCGAGCCGGAGCTCGCCTGGCGCAGCTTCGCGCTCGCCCTTCTGGCCGACGAGATCGCCGACGAGTAGAGGCCTGAGGCCGCCCGCTGCAGGAACGGGCCGCCGCGTCTAGTCTGGGTCGCACTTCGTGGCGATCTCGACTCCGGATCCGCGCCGCCGCCGCGGCCGCAGCCGCAGCCGCATCAAGCTTCCGCGCACGCTGGGCGGCCGGCGCCTTCAGCCGTACTCGCGCGCCGACGCGCCCTACTTCCGCGGCCCCGGCTTCTACGTCCGGATCGGCGGGCTGGCGGTCGTCGTCGCGGCGGCGCTGACGCTGCTCATCCTGCGCGCCTGGTCGATCCAGGTGCTCCACGGCGCGAAGTACGCGAAGGAGGCCCACGCGCAGGCCTACCGCACCGTGAACCTGATCGGGGCGCGCGGCGCGATCGTCGACGACAAGCGCCATCTCCTGGCCGGAACGACCGGCCGCCTCGTCGTCGTCGCCGACGCCGACTCCCTCGGTGCCCGCGGCAGGCACGGCCGCTGGCACCCGAGCCCGGACGGCCTTCGCGCAATCGGCCGCTTCGCCCGCCTGACGGGCACGCACCGCGGCGCCCTCGTGACGCGCATCGAGAACGCCGTGCTGCATTCCCCGTTCGCGCCGGCGGTCGTCCTCCCCCGGCCGAGCCTCGCGCTCACCGACTACCTGCAGGAGCGCGCGAGCGCCTTCCGCGCGTTCAAGGTCGAGGAGAGCTTCTCGCGCAGCTACCCGCACGGCGCGTTCGGGAGCGAGTTCCTCGGGCTGCTCGGCCAGGTGAACGAGCAGCAGCTGAAGCACAGGCAGTACGGGAACGCGCAGCCGGGCCAGGTCGTCGGCCAGAGCGGCGTGGAGGCCACGTACGACTCGATCCTCGACCCCGGCTTTCTCCAGGCGCGCGTCCCCGTCGACTCGATGGGACGGATCGCCGGGCCGCTGCGCATCCCCAAGCAGAAGCAGCCGCCGACACTCCAGCTCGCGATCGACACGCATCTCCAGCAGGCGACGGAGAAGGCGCTGCAATACGGGATGGAGCAGGCACGCCTGACCGGGTCCTCCCCCACCGGCGGCTCGGCCGTCGTGATGGACCCGTGGACGGGCGCGATCAAGGCGCTCGTGAGCTACCCGACCTTCGACCAGCGCCGCGCCGCCTACGACCCGAGCTACCTCACGCGCCTGTATCGGGACACGAGCTCCACCCCGACGCTCGACAGGGCGATCGCCGGCGTCTACCCGAGCGGCTCGACGTTCAAGCTGATCACCGCCGAGGCGGGCCTCAGCACGGGCGTGATCACGCCGTCGACGCAGCAGCTCTGCTCAGGCTCCTTCACCCTGGGCAACCACACCTTCTACAACGTCGAGCGCGGCGCCTACGAGTACATGAGCTTGCCGACGGCGATCCAGCAGTCCTGCGACACGTGGTTCTACCGGCTCGGCGACCTCATCTGGCGGGCCGATCCCGCGAAGGAGGGGCAGGCGATCCAGCACTGGGCGCGCTTGTTCGGCCTCGGTGCGTACACCGGCGTCGACCTGACCGGCGAGAACCCTGGCCTCGTTCCGAGCCCGTCGTGGTTCCTCAAGGCGAACCGCTTCCCGTGGACGGAGGGCCAGACGGTCAACCTGTCGATCGGCCAGGGCGCGCTCCAGGTGAGCCCCCTCCAGCTCGCCGTCGCGTATTCGGCGCTCGTCAACGGCGGACGGGTGCTGCAGCCGCACGTGGCCGAGGCCGTGATCCGGAACGGTGTTCGGCACCTCATCCATTTCAAGACGATCCGCCGCCTCCATCTCACCGGCGCCTGGGCGATCAAGCAGGGCATGTACATGGCCGCGAACGACGCCGGCGGCACCTCGGCGGCCGTGTTCCAGGGCTTCCCGATCCAGGTCGCCGGCAAGACCGGCACGGCGCAGACGTGCTCATCGACCTCGTGTCCGGATCATTCGTGGTACGCGTCGTGGGCGCCGTACAACCACCCGAAGCTCGTCGTCGTCGTGATGATCCAGAACGGCGGCTACGGCGCGAGCGCGGCCGCACCGGCGGCGAAGGCGATCTACCAGTCGTACTTCCACGTGAAGTAGCGCGCTCGTGCCCGGCACGCGGCAAGCGCGGCGGTTCCTCGGTCTGTCATCTGTCGCCGTCTACGGTTCGCCGGGCATGCGCAGGGCTTTCGCACCGCTGGCGCTCGCCGCCGCGCTCGCCCTCCTCGCGGGCTGCGGCGGCTCGCCGACCGCCGCTCCGACCACCACCACCCCCTCTCGCCCGAAGCAGCCGTTGACGCTGCTCGCGGCAGGCTCGCCGCTGAAGACGATCCGGGCCCCGTACCGGACGCCGCGGCTGCCGCGCGAGGTCCACGTTCGCCGCGGCCGAGCGAGGCTCGTGCTCCGCCTCGCCCGCAGAGGGCTGCACACGGCGATCGCCGCCGCCGCCGCACGCGGCGCCACCAGGCTCGAGCTCCCCCTCGTCCCGGTCTCGAGCTCGATCGCCCTTCGCCCCGTCCACCAGCTCCTCCACAACGACTGCGAGGCGACGGCACTCTCGATGCTCCTCGCGGCAGCCGGCGTCCACGCGGGTCAGCTCGAGCTGCAGGAGAAGCTGCCGGTCAGCGAGCCGCTCGACCCCGAGCCCGTCGCCGGGAGCACGCTCTTCCGCTGGGGCGACCCGGAGCGAGGTTTCGTCGGACGCGCCGACGGCGGGGGCCCCGAGGGAGGCTTCGGCGTCTACGAGCCGCCGATCCGCGCGCTCGCCGCCCGCTACGGCGTCCACCTCGTCGACCTGCGGGGGCGAAGCCTCGCCGCGGTGCGTGCAGCCGTGCTCGCGGGACGTCCGGTGCTCGCGTGGGTCGGGCTCGAACCGGGGCCGTACCTGAGCTGGCTCACTCCGTCCGGCCGCGAGATCACCGTGAACCTCAACGAGCACGCGATCGTGCTCGTCGGAGCCGGTCCCGGCTACGTGCTCGTGAACGACCCGCTGACCGGCCGGCGGGTGCGGTGGAGCGACGCCCTCTTCAGCGCCCGCTGGAAGCGGCTGGGACGCCGCGCCCTCGAGCTCCCGAGGAGCTGACGCCGGGCCTCCGCGCGAAGGCGAGACCGGCCTCGTGCTCGAGCAGCTCGATGCGGACGTCCTCGAAGCCGCGTGCGACGAGCATCCGCTCCCATGCCTCCGGCGGCGCAGGCTGCTCCCAGCGGCCGGCGACGACGCGACCCGCGTTGCGCAGGATTCGGACGATCCCGGCCGGGCCCCGCTTCAGCATCGCGACGACCTTCTCGCGGACGAGCCGCCGGTCCCGCGCCTCGAGCGAGAGCGAGAACATCATGTCGCAGACGACGAGCCGTCCGCCGGGGCGGAGGACGCGGCGCGCCTCGGCGAGCGCGAGCTCCTTGCCGGCGTCGTCGAGGTGGTGGAACGCGTAGTTCGAGACGACGAGCGTCGCCGACTCGTCGCCGAGCGGCAGCCGGCGGAGGTCGGCCTCGAGCGTCTCGAGGTTGCCGAGGCCGTCTGCGCGGGCGCGCTCGTCGAGGCGCTCGAGCATGCGCGTCGAGAGGTCGACCGCCAGCACCTCGAACACCGCGGGCGCGAGCGCGAGCGAGAGAAGACCGGTTCCGGCACCGAGATCGACGACGACGTCGTCACTCTGCGGGTCGGCGAGCTCGACGACGCGGTCGCGGAGCGTGAGGAACGCGTCGGTGACGGCCACCTGCTCCCAGGCCTCGACGCGCTCGTCCCAGCGATACGGATCCTCTGCCACCGGAGGCAGCTTCTCCGTCGCCCGTGAGGCGACGATGAAGCGAAGCGGTGCTTTTCGTGAGCTCGCTAGCGCTCCGCAACCGTGTCGTCGCCCTCGGGCTCGAGGACGAAGATCTCGGCGGCCATGTCCGGGTCGAAGTGAATCTCGGACATGAACGCGATCACCCGCCGGCCGGTGACCGTCTCGACGGCATGCGTGAACGCCGCAGCCATCGCCTCCTGGAACTCGTGTCTCGTCCGTCGCACCGCGTCGAGACGGCCCGCATCGATCAGCGTCCGCTCGACGGGGGTGTAGATGTCGTCGAGGAAGCAGACGACGTAGTTGCGCTGGACGATCGTCCGTGCGCTGGTCGGGCCGCGCCCGTAGTGCTCGCGGTGCAGGCGCGTGATCGCGTTCGAGATCGCGAGCGCACCGCTGCCGCGTTGCGGGGGACTGACTGCCATCGACTATCCACCTGTCTCCGCTCCAGCCGTGAGGCGGCGCCCGAAAGGAAGACGGAGCGAACGAACCGACCTGGCGGACGTGGTGCGCGAGCCACGATACACGCCTGTTACGTGCCCCGGTACGCCGCCGTTATACTCGCGGCGCTGGCATCGCCATGCGACACGTCGTGGCGCTGCTACCCGAATGAGTGCGGGGTGCGCAGCCGGTCCTCGGAGGCCGGCGGTGTCCCCCCTCGGAATCGAGCAGGATGTTCCGAGACACAGGAGTGCGCATCATGGGACAGCGTCGTCGGCGACCTCGCGAGAACCCTAGTGAAGCGGCGGAGCGGCAGTCGCTCTTCCGCGAGGTGAACGAGCGCATCCAGCAGCTCGGCGAGTCGTTCGACCTCGCCGAGGAGCCCTTCCACATCGTCTGCGAGTGCGGCAACGACGGGTGCCACGAGATGATCGAGCTGAGCGAGTCCGAGTACGAGCAGGTGCGGCAGAACCCCGAGCGCTTCGCCGTCCTGCCGGGCCACGAGATTCCGGAGGTCGAGCGCATCGTCGGGGCCAACGACGGCTTCCTGATCGTGGAGAAGGTAGGTGAGGGCGGCCGCATCGCTGCCGCACGAGATCCCCGCCGATGATCACGGTCGAGACGACGGACACCATCTCGGCGCTCGACCTCGTCCAGCGGCTGCGCCGCTACCGGGCACACTCGGCTCCGCTGGACGGAGGCGCCCAGGAGGTCGTGATCGAGCACGTCCCGAGTGGACACTTCCGGGACATCCTCGGGCACGTCAGCGACTGGGCCTCGGCGTACGGCCTCGACGACGTCGCGCTCCGTATCGGCTCTGCCACGTACCGGCTCCACCTCGACCGAGGCGGCGGACTCGCCTGGCACGACGTCACCTGAGGCGAGCGACTCCGTCACCGGCCCGCGGCGTGTCGTACGATCCTACGACCCGTCGTGGGTTCGATGCTCGACAAGAACAAGATCAGAAGGCGGATTGCGCGGGCCAGGGAGACGCAGGCCATGCTCGCCCGGGTCAGAGCCGACCCGAGCCCGGCGAACGTTGCCGCACTGCACCGCCTCCATGCGGACCACCTGCGGGAAGACGGCGATCACGGAGGCGCGGAGCGCGCCGAGAGTAGGGCCGAGCGGGCCCGCGCCGAGAGCGGCGAGCATCCCGAAGGGAAGCCTCCGGTCTCGTAGAGTCCCTGCCTCGACGCACTCACGACGACCGCAGCCCTGCACGTGAGCCAGGCGTGGCTTCCGCGTGACCGCTCTGTGAGGCGTGTCTCCGATCCTGAGCTTGATCACGAAGGAGGTGCGGTGATGGGTACGCGCATCGCGATTGTCGTGGTCGGGATTCTCCTGGGCGCAATCGCAGCGGCGCCTGCGCTCGGCCGGCTGTCACCGCAGGAGCATGGAGCGATGATGCTGCGCAGCGAGGCGCTCGATGTGACGTACGGTCTGGGTAAGCCCGACGCCATGACGGACGCGGCGTACCGTGCCGTGCTCATCCGGAGCGCAGGCCTGAACGAGCGGTACGGGTTGCCGGTCAGCCTCGGGGCAGACGAGATCGCCCGCCTGTACGGGACGGGCGTCGAGTCGCCCCAGGCAGTGACGCAGCCTGCCGGGAACGGCTTCGACTGGAACTACGCGGCGATCGCTGCGGGCGTCGTGCTCGGACTTGCCCTGCTCGGAGCGGGCGGCGCCTGGATGACACGCGGCCACGGACAAATCCCGCGTCTGCACCACTGACTCGTCGAAGGTGGGGCGGCCCGGCGCGGCCCGGCGACACCGCGGGCGCCCCACTTTGGCTGTGCCGGCAGGGCCGACTGCTTCGACAACGCCGTCGGATTAGGAAAGCTCGACGGTGGGCAAAGCCGGCAGCATCAACATCTTCCTGTCGAGCGAGGCCGGCGCGCTTCCGGCTGCGGAGGTAGCTGAACGGGGACGACTCGGTGTGCGCTCGCGCGCGACGGTGCTGACGGCGGCCGTCGTCGTCTCGACGTCGGTCGGGGCGGTGTTGCGGTTCTGGGGGTTGGGCGCTCAGAGCTTCTGGTTCGACGAGACGGTTACGTGGAATCTCGTGCATCGGTCGCTCGGCTCGATGCTCGTGCACGGGATTCCGAGCAGCGAGTCGACGCCGCCCCTCTACTACGTCCTAGCTTGGGTGTGGGTACGGGTCGTGGGGTCGGGGGAGGCCGGTTTGCGGTCGTTGTCCGCGCTGGTGGGCACGGCGACGATTCCGGTCGCGTATCTCGCAGCGCGGTCGTTCGCGGGCCGCCGCGCGGGTCTACTCGCTGCCCTGTTCGTGGCGGTGAGCCCGATTCTCGTCTGGTACTCGCAGGAGGCACGTTCGTACGCGCTGCTCGGCTTCCTGTGCGCGCTGTCGCTGCTCTTCTTCGCTCGGCTCGTCAGCCGCTACCGGACGGGCGATCTCGCAGCATGGTCCGCGGTCGCGGTGCTTGCGCTCACCACCCACTATTTTGCGCTGTTCCTGTTGATCGTGGAGGCGGCCTGGCTCTGGCGGCGGCTGCCACGCCGGCCGGTTCTCGCCGCTCTGACGCCACCTGCAGTCGTCTGCCTGCTGCTGGCGCCGCTCGTCTACGTGCAGCGCGGTAATGCCGGCGGTCTCGCTGCCGCGAGCTCGCTCGGCGCTCGGCTGGGGCAGACCGGTGAATGGTTCGCCACCGGGGATCTCCATAGCACCACGGTCTGGGCACTCTCCGGCGTCGTCGCCGCTGTCGCACTCGTACTGCTGGCGGCTGATCGGCGGGGCCGGCGGCGCGGTCTGCTTCCGCTCGCGATCGGCGCCGCGACCATCCTCCTGCCGGTTGCTCTAGCGGTCGCCGGGAAGGATTACGTCTTCTTCCGCAACCTGATCCCGGCCTGGCTGCCGCTCACGGTCGCCGTGGCAGCAGGGCTCTCCAACCCGCGCTTTCGCGCGCTCTGCGCAGTCGGCGCCGTTCTACTCGTCGCCGCCTTCACCTACGCGGACCTCGCGGTCTGGCTGCACCCGTCGCTGCAACGCGACAACTACCGGCTCCTCGCCGCGAAGGTAACCGCCTCCCCGCAGTCCGCCTTCGTCGTCTATCCCGGCTGGGACACCACCGCCCTCGAGCACTACGACCCGAAGCTGACGCCTGTTCGAGATGGAGCGATCCGCATCCGCGACCTCACCTTCGTCGGAGTCGCGAGCAACTTCGGCGCCTGGCTGCCGCCCCGCCAGGTCGCTCTGGCCGTCCCCGGAACCTTCCACTTGCTGGGCACGTACCGCGTCCAGCACTTCATCGTGCGCCGCTACGCAGCTTCGTCCCCGGTACGAATCAGCATCCAACGGCTCGCCCGGATCGTGCACGCCCGCCCCGGCTCGCGGGAGCCCCGACTCGACGTGCTCGCACCCGGCGCACGCGGCCCGGCACGGAGCAAGAACTGAGGTGAAGCGAGTCGTCATCGCGGTGCTCGCCACGCTCGGGCTGGTGGGGGCGAGCGGCGGGCTCGCCGCGCAGCGGTACCTGATCACGTCGCAGCGGCAGATCAAGCCCGGCTCGATCGGCTACAAGGACCTCAACCGGTACACGAAGCACCTGCTGGCCCGCAGGGGCCGGACAGGAGCGGTCGGCGCCCCGGGGTCAACCGGACCAGCGGGGCCGCAGGGCCTCGCCGGGCCACGAGGCGCGACCGGCGCAACCGGACCCGCCGGCCCGACCGGCCCCGCCGGACCGGCAGGCCCCACGGGACCGGTCGGCCCCACCGGACCGGCAGGCCCCACCGGCCCCGAGGGGCCGAGCGGCGCGAACGTGCTCGCGCGGGCGTCGGGCCTCGTCGCATGGACGTCGGACCCTGCGCTGATCGACGCCAGCGCCGCCGACTCGTCCGGGTCGATCCACGGCGGCTCGGTCTGGCTGGAGCAGGGCCAGACGATCAACTGGCTCGCCGAGTATCTGAACGCCGAGGGCTCGGGCATGACACACGGCGCCTTCGCCGTCTACGACTCGAGCCTCCAGCTCGTCGCGCAGACCGTCGACGACCCCGACGTGTTCCAGACGGCACCGGACGGCAGCTGGGTGAAACTGTCGCTGACTGCCCCCTACACCGTCCCGGCCGGCGGTCTCTACTACTTCGTCGACCTGCTGGCCGCTTCGACGCCCCCCTCGATGGGCATCCTCGAATTGTCCAGCACGGCTCTTTCGGGCCGCAACGTCCTTCCCGACGGGGTCCCGCGCGGAGTCCGAGCACTCGGCTCGGGCTACTCCTCCTTCCCCGCGGCGCTCACCAACAGCAGCTCCGACGAGACGCGCTGCATCGTCGCCGGCTGACCAGGGGTCGGCCGGGAGCTGCGCGAGTGCCCGGTCGACTCGGCCGAGCCGCGCGGACGCAGAAGCGCCAGCCTCCGTGCAGGAGACGATGACCCGGACGTTACCGCGCCACTGCTCGGCGGCGTCGGCGCCGGCCGTGCACGTCTCCGGAGCCTTCAGCCAGTGGCCGTTCTCGACCAGGAAGTAGTCGCTGAACCGTCGCGATCAGCGC
>DASQQF010000072.1:0-6950 GCA_035643535.1 Gaiellaceae bacterium | reverse complement strand
CCTCGTGGTGGTCGTCCGGCTCGCTCTCCCGGCCGCTCACTTCGCATGATGCGCCTCGTCCTCGTCGGCACCTCGCACCACCACGCTCCGGTGGAGCTTCGGGAGCGGGTCGCCCTGAAGGGGGAGCAGGCTGCTGCACTCGCATCGCAGCTCGCCGAGGGCGGGCGGGAGGCGGTCGTCCTCTCGACGTGCAATCGCACCGAGCTGTACCTCGGCGCCGCGGACGCCGAGACGGCGGAGCATGCGGTCGTCGAGGCGCTCGCGTCGCTCGAGCCCGAGGTCGAGGCGGCGCTGTACCGGCTGCGCGACCGCGCGGCCGCCCATCACCTGTTCCGGGTCGCCGCGGGCCTCGACTCGCTCGTTCCCGGCGAGGGCGAGATCCTCGGGCAGGTGCGCGTGGCGCACGAGCTCGGGACGACCGGGCCGTTGCTCGATCGCGTCTTCCGGCAGGCGCTGCACGCCGGTCGCAAGGTACGCGCGCAGACGGCGATCGGAGAGAGCCCGGCCTCGGTGTCGGCGGCTGCCGCCGCTCTCGCCGAACAGGTGTTCGGAGGTCTGGACGGACGAGAGATCCTCCTGCTCGGCGCGGGGAAGGTGAGCGAGCAGGCGGCACGGAACCTGCGTGGCCGCGGCGCCGGGATCGCGCTCGTGGCGAACAGCCGGACCGACCGCCAGGCGATCGCGGAGCGGCTCCGTTCGGTGGACGTCGTGATCGCGTCGACGAACGCCCCGGAGATCGTGCTCGACGCGCGTGCGGTCGCAGAAGCGCTGCGCGCGCGCCGCGGGCGGCGGCTGCTCTTCGTCGATCTTGCGGTGCCGCGAGACCTCGATCCGGCGATCGGGCAGCTCGACGGCTGCTACCTGTACGACATCGACGACCTCGAGTCGATCGTCGCGGAGACGCTAGAGGGGCGCCGGCGGGAGGCCGAACGGGCGGAGTCGCTCGTCGCCGCCGAGGCGGACAAGTTCCACGAGTGGCATGCGTCGCTCGACGTCGTCCCCGCGATCGCGTCACTGCGGGCACTGGCGGAGGAGATTCGCGAGGCGGAGCTGCGGAAGGCGGACCCGCTGCTCGGACGACTCGACGAGAGCCAGCGGCGTGCGGTCGAGACGGTGACGGCGCAGATCGTGAACAAGCTTCTCCACCTGCCGACGGTGCGGATGAAGGAGGCGGCCGCGGCAGCCGACGGCGTCCTCTATGCTGAGGCGGTGCGGCACCTCTTCGGTCTCGGCGAGGAAGCGCGCTGAAGCTCGGGTATCTCACGGGTCGGCCCTTGCCGCTGCAGGCGCCGACGGCCTTCGTTCGGGTTCGCCCGCGCACCTCGTCGTGCGGCCGCCCGGCTCGGGGACGTGTGCGCTGTGCTGGTCCGCGTCGGCAGTCGCGGCAGTAGGCTCGCGCTCACGCAGGCCGAGCTCGCGCTCGCGCGGCTGCGCGGGCCGGGCATCGAGCTGGCGCTCGTCCCGATCACGACCGCCGGCGACCGCGACCGATCGCGTCCCTTCGGCGAGATCGGCGAGCGAGGCGTGTTCGTGAAGGAGCTCGAGGAGGCGCTGCTCGAGCACCGCATCGACGTCGCCGTCCACTCCGCCAAGGACCTCACGGCCGCCGATGGGGCCGGCCTGGCGATCGGGGCGTACCTGCGGCGCGACGATCCGCGCGACGCGCTGTGCGGTGCCGACCGGCTGCGGCCCGGAATGCGGGTCGGAACGGCGTCGGCCCGGCGGCGGGCGCAGCTGCTCGCGCTCGAGCCGGCATTGTCGATCGAGCCGCTGCGCGGCAACATCGACACGCGACTCCGCAAGCGCCGCGAGAGAGACCTCGATGCGGTCGTGCTCGCCGCGTGCGGGCTCGACCGGCTCGGTCTGTCCGGCGAGATCGGGCATCGTTTCGCTCCCGAGGAGTTGCTGCCCGAGGCGGGACAGGGTGCGCTCGCCCTGCAGGTGCGGACCGGCGAGGAGCATCTCGTGGCCGCGGCGGACGACGACACCACGCGCGAGCGCGTCGAAGCGGAGCGCGGCGTGGTCGCGGCCGTCGGCGGCGGCTGTCTCGCTCCGGTCGCGGCGCATCACGACGGGCGGACGCTCGTCGGGCTCGTCGCCGCCGAGGACGGAACATGGGTCGAGCGCCGCACGGGAGCGGAGCCCGCCGTGCTCGGAGCCGAGCTCGCCGCCCTCGCCGCCGCCCACGAGGATCGCCCGTCGCCGTGACCGTGTCGGCACGAAGCCGCAACGGTTCCGCGACGGCTTCGCGGATAGCGTCGGGCGCGACCGCCGCCGGACCCCCTTGGGCCGGCGGGGGTTAGGGATGGGAGCAGAAGAGGCCGCCAGTGGAAGCGCCCGGCGGCCGCGCATCGCCGTCACCCGCGCGGCCGGGCAGGCCGGGCCGCTCGCCGCGCGACTCGCGGCGCTCGGTTGCGAGGTGGAACACTGGCCGCTGATCGAGGTCGTGCCGCTCGGGGACGAGCCCGTCGACCTCGCCGGCTACGACTGGGTCGTCGTGACGAGCCCCAACGGCGCCGCCGAGCTCGCCCGACGCGCCGCCGGGACGCCGCGCCGCCTGGCCGCGATCGGTCCCGGCACCGCCGCGGCGCTGCGCAGCCACGGCCTCGAGCCCGACCTCGTTCCGCGTGTGTCCACGCAGGAGGGGCTTCTCGCCGAGCTGCCGCGTCCCGGCGGCCGCGTCCTCGTCGCCGCGGCCGAGGGGGCACGGCGGCTGCTCGCCGACGAGCTCGAAGCCGAGTTCCTCCCCCTCTACCGCACCGTCGAACTCCTGCCCGACACGACGCCGGACGTCGATCTCGTCCTCCTCGCCTCACCGTCGGCCGCGCGCGCCCTCGCCCGCACCACCTGCCACGCTCCCGCCGTCGCGATCGGGCCGCAGACGGCCGCAGCCGCACGGACGCTCGGGCTCGAGCTCGCCGCGGAGGCCGAATCGCACGACCTCGAGGGCCTCCTCGAGGCGGTGGAGCGCCTGCTCGCGACGCGGTAGCCTGCCGCGGCGATGTCGCCCCTGATCACCTTCCTCACCGATTTCGGCCTCGAGGACGACTTCGTCGGCACCTGCCACGGCGTGATCGCCGGCATCGCGCCCGAGGCGCGCGTGATCGACATCACCCACGGCATCCGCCCCGGGCACGTCCTCCAGGCCGCGCTCGTGCTCGCCAACGTCCTCCCGTACATGCCGAGTGGAGTCCACCTCGCCGTCGTCGACCCCGGCGTGGGTGGGGCGCGGCGCGCGCTCGCGCTGCGAGACGGCGAGGGTCGCCTCCACGTCGGTCCCGACAATGGGCTGCTCCTGCCCGCCGCCGAGCGCTTCGGCGGTGTCGCCGCCGTCCACGAGCTCGCGAATCCGGCCTACTCGATCCAGCCCGTCTCGCGCACCTTCCACGGTCGCGACCTCTTCTCGCCCGCCGCAGCGCACCTCGCCGCCGGCGTCACGCTCGAGGAGCTCGGCCCGCCGCTCGCGCCGGACGAGCTCGTGCGCGTCGAGGTGCCGAAGCCCGAGGTCGGCCGGAGCAGGGTCCGCGCGACCGCGCTCGTCGTCGACCGCTTCGGCAACATCGCCCTCAACCTCGGACGCGAGCACCTCGCGCATGTCGAGCCCGCCCCGGGGACCCGAATCGAGATCGTCTGCCGCGGCGACCGCTACCACGCCGTCTTCGCGCGCACGTTCGGCGACGCGCCGCCCGGCGCGCTCATCGTCTACGAGGACAGCTACCGGAACCTCGCCGTCGCCGTCTCCCGTGGCAACGCCGCCCAGCTCCTCCGGGCCGAAGAGGGCACCGAGCTCCTGATCAACCTCGACGTGGCATGAAGAACCCCACCCTCTTCGCCCGGCTCGTCACCGACGTCGTCGTCCGCCGGCCGTTGCTCTGGCGCGCCTTGCGGAGCCCGCTGCGCGCGACGTTCGACGGGCTCGCCCCCACCTGGGAGACGCGGATCGGGCCTGGCCACCTCAGCGCGCTCCTCCGGGCGCTCGACGGCATCGACCCGCCCCGGCGCGCGCTCGATCTCGGCACCGGGACCGGCGTCGCTGCCAAGGCCGTGGCAGAACGCTTTCCGGAGGCCGAGGTCACGGGCCTCGACCTCAGCGCGGCAATGCTCGAGGAGGCCGAGCGTCGTCTCCCGGCCGAGCTCGCCGACCGCATCCGCTTCGTCGCCGGCGACGCGTCGGAGCTGCCGTTCGAGGACGACGCCTGTCAGCTCGTCACGCTCATGAACATGATCCCGTTCTTCGACGAGCTCGCCCGCGTCACCGCGCCCGGAGGCTCGATCGTGTTCTCGTTCTCGCGCGGCGCCGACACGCCGATCTACGTGCCGTTCGACCGGCTTCGGCGGGAACTCGGCCGCCGCGGCTTCGCGGAATTTGCGGAGTTTTCCGTCGCACCGGCCACGGCGCTGCGGGCCACGAGGGAGTAGGGTCCGGTCGACGGGCCGTTCGCGACACGGTCGCACCGGTCGGAACGGCCTGAGGCCCCCGAGAGCGCTACGGCGCCCCCGGGGGCCTCGCCGCTTCTAGAACCAGCTGACGTGCTGCTGGAGGACCGGGACGAGGAAGTAGAGGACGAACGCCGCGGTCACCACCCACATGAACGGGTGGATCCGCTTCCACTCTCGCCGGGCCGCGCAGATCAGCGTGTACGTGATGAAGCCGAACCCGATGCCGTTCGTGATCGAGTAGGTGAACGGCATGATCATGATCGCGAGCGCCGCCGAGAGACCGATCGCGAGGTCGTGGAAGTCGATCCCGGCAAGCTTCGAGCCGGCCGAGGACTCGCCCTCGCCCTCCGCCTCGCCCTCCGCCTCCGTCAGCGTCGAGATCATCAGCCAGCCGACGACCACGAGTGCCGCAGCGGTCGCCTGTGCCGGCACCATCCCGATCAGCGGCGAGATCAGCATGAACGGGAAGAAGAGGATTCCGGCCACCACCGCCACCCAGCCGGTGCGTCCGCCGGCCGCGACCCCGGAGCCCGACTCGATGTAGGTCGTCGCCGAGGAGGCCGAAGCACCGCCGCCGCCGATCGCGGCGAGGCCGTCGACGATCAGCGCCTTCTTGAAGTTCGGGATGTTCCCGTCGGGGTCGACGTAGCCGGCCTGCTTGCCGACGCCGATGCTCGTCCCCGAGAAGTCGAAGAAGTCGCTGAGGAAGAGCGAGAAGACCCAGACGAGCGACGCGACGACGCCGAGCTGCCCGCTCGAGAACGAGTGGAGGCTGACGTTGCCGAGGATCGAGAAGTTCGGGGCGGCATACAGGTGGTGCCAGCCCGGCCATGTCGCCGTGCTCGTGCCGAACGCGCTGTGCCCCGTCGCCGAGTTGACGATCGTGGCGACGACCGTCGTGCCCACGATGCCGACGAGGAGGTCGCCGCGGAAGCGAATCGCGCGGAGGGCGAACGTCAAGACGAGCCCGAACACCGTGACGAAGATCGGCCAGGTCGTGAAGCTGCCGAGCGCGACCGGGTCGGCGCCACTCTTGTCCTGGGCGATGATCCCGGAGTTGTAGAGGCCGATGAAGGCGATGAAGAGGCCGATCCCGATCGCGATCGCCTTCTTCAGCTCGAGCGGGATCGCGCGGAAGATCATCTCGCGCAGGCCGCTCACCGCGAGCACGACCATCGCGACGCCCTCGAGCACCACGAGCCCCATCGCCTCGGGGAAGCTCGCCTTCCCGCTCGCGACGAGCCCGTAGGCGACGACTGCGTTCAGGCCCATGCCCGGTGCGATCGCGTACGCGTAGTTCGTCGTCAGCCCCATCAGGATCGACATGACGCCGGCGACGAGGCAGGTGCTCGTCAGCACGGCGGCGAACGGCAGCGCCGCTCCGTGGACGGGCTTGACGCCGCTGAGGATCAGCGGGTTGACGAAGATGATGTACGACATCACGACGAACGTCGTGACGCCCGCCATCGTGTCGCGGCCGAGCGTCGTACCACGCTCGGCGAAGCCGAAGTAGCGCTCGAGGAGCCCCTCTCCCCGCAGCGTCGCCGCGATCGTGCTCATGCTCTGTGTGTCCTCCCGTAGATGTGAACGACCCGAGGCAGAAGAAGCTAAAGCCTGCTCCTGACGGATCAAGACCCCGGCGGGCGAAAGCCCGCTCTTTGCGACGAAATCGCGAGGCCAGAGTAGCCACGACCCCCGCGAATGGCGGCGCGCCCTCCGAGGAGACCGGGCTACACTGACCGCCCGCCAGCGGCGAGGTAGCTCAGCTGGTAGAGCACTCGGCTGAAAACCGGGGTGTCGCCGGTTCGAGTCCGGCCCTCGCCATTCCTTCTCGTAGGCTTCCGCGCGATGAGCCTCGAGCAGGCCGCCCGCGAGGTCGCCGTGATCGGCGCGCCGCTCGACCTCGGCGCCGGTCGCCGCGGCGTGGACATGGGGCCCTCGGCGATCCGCTACGCAGGGCTCGAGCAGCATCTCGCCGAGAAGCTCGCGGTCGCTGTCTCCGACGCCGGGAACGTCCAGTCGCCGGTCGTCGAATCCGAGGCGGTCGGGGACGAGCACGCCCGGTTCCTCGACCAGATCCTCGTCGTCTGCGACCGCGTGTCGCGGCTCGTCTCGGGCGCGGCGGAGAGGGATGCGCTGCCGCTCGTGCTCGGCGGCGACCACTCGGTCGCGCTCGGCTCGCTCGTCGGGATGGCGCGGGTGCGCGGGACCGGCGGCGTCGTCTGGGTCGACGCGCACGGCGACCTGAACACACCGGAGACATCCCCGAGCGGCAACGTGCACGGGATGGTTCTCGCCGCTGCGCTCGGGATGGCCGGCGACGCCTTCCACCGCGACGGCTGGACGCTCCCAGCGCTCGACCCCGGCAAGCTCGCGCTCGTCGGCGTCCGCTCGCTCGACGAGGGCGAGCGGGAGCTGCTCGGCCGTCTCGACGCCAAGGTCTTCACGATGACCGACGTCGACCGGATCGGCATCGAGCCGTGCATGCGCGAGGCGCTCGCGCACGCCGC
>DASQQF010000071.1:0-39540 GCA_035643535.1 Gaiellaceae bacterium | reverse complement strand
TGGGGCCGTCTCAGACCAAGCCAGGGCGGTTCGGCGTCCGCAGGCCAGGCCGGTGGCCTGGTCAAGGACGACGAGACGGCCTGGCGCCGCGTCTGAGGCGGCAACCATGGGACAGCCCGCAATGCGCATCAAGCCTCTAGGCGGAGAGCTCGAGCCCGCTGGTCTCGACGCCGCCGACCGAGAACGGCGCGAGCGGCTCGAAGCGTGCCTGGAAGAAGCGGAGCTGCTCGGGCGCGTACGTCATCCGCAGCCCCGGGACGCCGGCAGCATGGCGGTAGAGGTCGCCGACGACGCCGGCGACGTACTCGAGGTGCTCCTGGGTGTAGACGCGCCTCGGCAGCGTCAGCCGCACCAGCTCGAGCCCGTCGTACGGCTCGTCGCCGTGCTGGCCCGAGACGATGCCACGCTCCATCGTGCGCACTCCGCCGGCGAGGTAGATCGCGGCGGCGAGGGCCTGCGCCGGGAACTCGTGCTGCGGTACGTGCGGCAGGAACCGCTTCGCGTCGACGAAGACGGCGTGTGCGCCGGGGGGCAGGACGATGGGGACGCCCGCCTCGACGAGGAGCGACGCGAGGTGCGCGACCTGGTCGACGTAATGCGCGACCGTCGGCTCGTCCGCCGCCTCGCGGATGCCGACCGCCAGCGCGTCCATCGCTGCGCCGGACATGCCACCGTAGTGCGGGAAGCCCTCGTACACGACGACGATCTCGCGAAGCTTCTCGGCCAGCTCGCCGTCGTTCACCGCGAGGAGGCCACCGATCGGGACGAAGTGGTCCTTCTTCGAGGAGAAGATCGCGCCGTCGCTGAGCTTCGCGATCGCAGCAAGGATCGCGGCCAGATCGTGGCGCGCGAACCCCTCCTCGCGACGCTTGACGAAGAGGGCGTTCTCGGAGCTGCGGGTCGCGTCGAGGATCAGCGGGACGCCGTGCTCGAGCGTCACCGCCCGCACCTCCGCGAGGTTCTCGATCGAGAACGGCTGGCCCCCCGCCATGTTGAGGCACGCCTCCTGCCGGACGAAGGCGACGTTCTCGCGTCCCGCCTCCCGGAGAACGCGATCGAGCTTCGCGGCGTCGATGTTGCCCTTCCATGGGTACGTGGACTGCGGATCCTTCGCCTCCTCGACCGATACGTCGGTCCAGACGCCCCCGGCGAGCTCCGCGTGAGCGCGCGAGGTCGTGAAGTAGAGGTTCGAGGGGACGAGCTGTCCCGGTCGCACGAGCACCCGCGAGAGGAGGTGCTCGGCGCCGCGGCCCTGGTGTGTCGGGATCGTGTGCCGGTAGCCGTAGACGTCGTGGACGGCCCGCTCGAGCCGGAAGAAGCTGCGCGACCCGGCATACGCCTCGTCGCCGAGCTCCATCGCGGCCCGCTGCTCCTGCGAGAGCGCAGAGGTGCCGCTGTCGGTCAGGAGGTCGACGAAGACGTCCTCGGAGTGGAGAAGGAACGTGTTGTAGCCGGCCGCGGCGAGGGCCCTCCGGCGCCGGTCGGCACCGGGGAGCGCGATCGGCTCGACGACCTTGATCTTGTACGGCGGCACGTGCATTCCCTCCAGCGTGCTCTACCGCGACGGCCGCGGCATCCGGTCCGACTACCGAGTGCACAGGGGCTCTACCCTGCGGCTCGGATCACGCGGCGCGGGCCAGCGGTGGCTCCTCGAGGACAAGCGCGCGGAACCGTGCCGACTCGAGCAGGTGCCGCCGCCCCAGCCCGCTTCCGTCGAGGTCGAGCTCGGCGAAGACGGCGCGTGCCTCCTCGGCGCGCGCCGCGGGCGGCTTCCGGTACTCGGCGACGAGCCAGCGCCGGAGCTCCTCGAAGCGTCCGGCGCTCGGGAACACGCGGCGGACGACCAGCTGCGGCGAGACGGTGCCGTTCCAACGGTTCTCCTCCAGTCGGAACGCAATGTCGTAGCTCTGATCGGTACGGAAGGAGGCGATGCGGCTCCCCTGGCCGAAGGCGATCGCGCTGCCGGCGTCGACTCCGTCGCGGCGGACGCGGAACCGGAGGTGCTTGCCGTCGCCCACGGTCGTGAGCGCGGCGAGGCTGCAGCCGGGCGCGAGTAGCGTGATTCCGGGGTTGCCCAGGCCGAAGGGCGCGAGGCGCGCGAGCTCGGCGGCAAGCTCGAGTGAGAGCTGCGTCCCGCGGGGGACGACGGCGTCGATGTGTGTGAGCGGCTGGAGCTCGGCGTCGTCGAGGACACCGGCGGCATGCTCCGCGAACGCTTCGGCGAAGGCTTCGACGTTCTCCTCTCGGATCGCGAGCCCGGCCGCGGCGCGGTGACCTCCCCAGCGCTCGAGCAGGCCCGCGCAGGCGCCGAGCGCGGCGTGGAGGTCGAAGACCGGAATCGAGCGGCCGGAGCCCTTCCAGTCGGCGTCGGTGCCGGCGATGAGCACGACCGGACGGTGATACCGCTCGACGAGGCGCGAGGCGACGATGCCGATGACGCCCTCGTGCCAGTCGGCGCCGGCGACCGCGTACGCGCGGCGGCTGCGCCGCTCGTCCGGCCACGACTCGATCTGCTCGACCGCCTCGCGGAGAATCCGAGCCTCGACGGCCTGGCGCTCGCGGTTCAGCTCCTCGAGCGACTCCGCGAGGCGGCGCGCCTCTGCCTCGTCCTCGGTGAGAAGGAGCTCGAGCGCCGCCCGGGGATGGCCGAGCCGGCCGGCGGCGTTGATCCGCGGAGCGAGCCGGAAGCCGACGGCACCTGCGTCCACGGTGGCGGGATCGACGGCGGCGGAGCGCATCAGCGCCTGCAGTCCTGGGCGGCTCGTGCGTGCAAGCGCGCGCAGGCCGGCGATCGCGAGCGCCCGGTTCTCGTCGACGAGCGGGACGACGTCGGCGATCGTCGCGAGCGCGACGAGATCGAGATGGCGGCGCGGGACCTCCGAGTCGACGCCGAAGAGCGCCTGGCCGAGCTTGTAGACGACGCCCGTGCCGCAGAGCTCCGGGAACGGGTAGTCGGACGGTCTCGTCGCGACGACCGGGCACGTCGGGAGCACGTCGCCGGGCCGGTGATGGTCGGTGACGATCACCTCGAGACCGCGCGCGGCGGCCTCGGCGACCTCGGCGGCGGCCGTGATGCCGCAGTCGACGGTGAGGACGAGCCCGCTGCCTTCGTCGGCGAGCCGCGCGAGCGTCTCGCTGCGGACGCCGTACCCCTCGTCGAAGCGGCTCGGCAGGTGCCAGGCGACGTCGGCGCCGAACTCGCGCAGGAGGAGGACGGCGAGGGCGGTGGCGGCGATCCCGTCGACGTCGTAGTCGCCGTGGACGCAGATGCGGCGGCCCTCGGCGACCGCGACCCGGATCCGGTTGCACGCCTCGTCCATGGCGCCGAGCAGGAAGGGGTCGTGAGGGGGCTGCTCCCCGTCGAGGAAGCGCCGCGCCTCCTCGGGCTCGGCGTGGCCTCGGCGGACGAGCACGGCGGCGGTGACGTCGGAGACGCCCAGCGCACGGACGAGTTCCGCCTGTGCGGCAGGCGCGCAGTCGGCGAGTGTCCAGGAGCCGTCGTCCATCGCGATTGACGCTACGGGCGGGGGCGGACGGCACTGCAACGAGCGCCTGTCCGGAAGGGACGGCTGTGGACGGATCGCCGGCATCTTGCGACGGACGCGCGACACGGGCGTTACGGGTGCGCCGGCAGGCTTCGCCGGACCCCTCTGGGCGGGTGGGGGCTCGGGATGGAGTAGAAGAGGCAGCGATGACTGTGCCCGACCCGGCCGAACTGCGTCGCGAGTTCCTGCTCGATCCCGAGGTGGCCTTCCTCAACCACGGCTCGTTCGGCGCTTGCCCCCGGCCGGTCTTCGAGCGATACCAGGCGTGGCAGCGAGAGCTCGAGCGCGAGCCGGTCGACTTCATCGCCCGCCGCCTCCCCTCCCTCCTCGACGACGCGCGTACGGCGCTCGCCGGCTACGTGGGCGCGTCGCCGGGCGACCTCGCCTTCGTCACGAACGCCACCACCGCCGTCAACCTCGCTGCACGTGCGCTCGACCTGCGTGCCGGCGACGAAGTACTCGCGACCGACCTCGAGTACGGCGCGTGCGACCTCGCGTGGGAGTGGCTCTGCCCCCGCACCGGCGCGAGCTACGTCCGCGCCCCGATCCCGCTGCCGCTCCGCACGCCGCAGGACGTGACCGACGCCCTCTTCGCCGCGGCGACCGTGCGTACACGCGCCGTCTACCTCAGCCACGTGACCTCGGGCACGGCGCTCGTGCTGCCGGTCGCGGAGATCGTCACCCGTGCACGCGAGCTCGGGCTCACGACGATCATCGACGGCGCGCATGCACCCGCGCACGTCCCGCTCGCCCTCGACGAGCTCGGCGCCGACTTCTACGGCGGGAACGCACACAAGTGGCTGACCGCACCGAAGGGCGCCGGCTTCCTCCACGTCCGCCCCGAGTGGCAGGAGCGCGTCGACGCCGCGATCGTGAGCTGGGGCTACGCGGCGGGGAAGACGTTCAGCGAACGAATTGAGATGCAGGGGACACGCGATCCGGCCGCCTGGCTCGCCGTCCCCGACGCGATCCGCTTCCAGGAGGAGCGGGACTGGGACGACGTCCGCGCCCGCTGCCACGCGGTCGCCTGCGAGACACGGCTCAGGCTCTGCGCGCTGCTCGGGACCGACCCGCTCGCCCCGGACGAGATGCTCGGCCAGATGGCGGCCGTCGCGCTGCCGCGGCCCGCTCCCGCCCTCTCGGAGCGGCTGTTCCGGAACCACCGGGTCGAGATCCCGACGACCGGCTCGGCGGACGACCTCCTTCGCCTCTCCGTCGCCGCCTACACGACCGGCGAGGAGATCGAGCGGCTCCTCTCAGCCCTCGCGCGGGAGCTTGACGCCGAGGAAAGTGAGGAGGACGAGCAGTCCGATCCCGAGTAGCCAGAGCCCGAGCACGAGGCGCGGCCGGCGCGAGTCGCGCAGCGAGTTGAGCGCGACCTTGCCCCAGAGGATCAGCAGGCCGACCACCGCCGCGGCGCCGACGACGATCACCGGCGCGAGGTAGATCGCCTTCTCGAACGGCCACGCCATCACCCAGGCCGTCAACGCGACGAGCGCGAGCACCGTGGCCAGCGCCGCCGGGATGCGGAGTACGCGCACGGCACCAGGGTACGATCTTTCGCATGGATGCGGCCTCCAACTACCGCTCCGGCGACGACTACGTCGTCGAGTTCCTCGGCTACCGCTTCTCGTTCAGCAGCGTCGACTTCGAGCAGCGGGTCACGGCCGCCGCGGTCAAGCTCGGCCTCGTACCCGGCCCGGAGCTCGACGAGGACGAGACCGCAGACCTCGTGGAGCTCGTCGAGCGGGACGCGATCGAGTCGCCACGCAGCGCGCTGGGCGAGTACGTCGTCCGCTGCTGGGACACGCTCGCACTCGTCGACGGCGAGTCGCTCGTCTACTGGTTGAAGAAGCTCGTCTTCCGGGGCGCCTGGCTCGACCACCGCGTGAAGGAGGGGCTGCTCGAGGTCGACTGGGACGACGAGCGGCAGGACTTCACGTTCGCCGACACGAACGGAGGCCGGGCGCTGCTCGAGCTCCTCCCCACGCCGAGCTGGCACGACCTGCAGTACCGCAGGTGACGGTTCCCCGCTGGTACGCGGCCGCGCTGCCGGCGTACCTCGCGGCGCTCCTCGCGATCGACACGCAGGTCTCCCTGCGCGGACAGCTCGCGCTCGGGGTCCTCACCTTCGCCGTGCTCGCGGCGGCGCTCCGGCCGCTGCCCGCACTCGCCCGGGCCCAGGCCGTCGGCGTCGTGCTGTTCGCGACGCTCGGCGAGGTGACGGGGTCGCTCCTCTGGGGCGTCTACCACTACCGGCTGCACAACCTGCCGCTGTTCATCCCGCCCGCGCACGGGCTCGTGTACCTCAGCGGCGTCGCGCTCAGCCGCGTCCTGCCGCGGCGCGCGGTCGTCTGGACGGCGGCGCTCGGCGCGGGCGCCTGGGGGCTCGCCGGGGTCACGCTGCTGCCGCGCCTCGACGTCGCCGGCGCCTTCGGCGTCCCGCTGCTCCTCGTCTTCCTCTGGCGCTCCCGCTGGCGCGCGACCTACGCCGGCGTCTTCCTCGTGGTCGCGGCGCTCGAGCTCTACGGCACGTCGATCGGGACGTGGCACTGGGCACGCGACCTGCCAGGGCTCGGCATCCCCGACGGGAACCCGCCGAGCGGCGTCGCGAGCGGCTACGTCTGGTTCGACGTGATGGCGCTGCTCGTCGCGCCATGGCTCGTCTACGCCGTGGGCGGCACGCTGAAGCCGAAGCGCTCGACACGTTCCTCGGGAGTCGTGCGCAGCTCGATCCGCCGTAGCGAGCCGATCGGCACGATGAGCGCGTCCGGCGCGTCGTCGTCGCGCCAGTCCGTCACGTAGAGCGTCACCATCCCGAATCCCGGTTCGGGCTCTATCCGGTCGAGGACGAAGCGTGACGTGTCGGCGAGCTCGATCTCGACGAGCGGCTTCTCGACGCCGGTGCGCTCGGCGAATGCGGCGATCGTCCGCAGCAGCCGCTCGACGAACGCCTCGTGCGGCAGCTCTGCGACGGGTGTCCAGAGCTCGGGCACGAGTCGAGACTAGCGCCTCAGAACAGCCGCGACCCCGGCTCCGGCGCAGTCCCGAGATGCGCGCGGCCGAGCGCGGTGATCGTGCGGCCGCGCGGCGTCCGCTGGAGGAAGCCGAGCTGGAGCAGGTACGGCTCGTACACGTACTCGATCGTCTCGGGCTCCTCGCCGAGCGAGGCGGCGAGCGTGTTGAGCCCGACCGGCCCGCCGTCGAACTTGTCGGCGATCGCGCGCAGGAGGTCGCGGTCGAGCCGCTCGAGCCCTGCCTCATCGACCTCCAGCAGCCCGAGCGCCTCACGTGCGATCGCGGTCGTTATCGAGCCCTCGTGGCGCACCTCGGCGACGTCCCGAACGCGGCGGAGGATGCGGTTCGCGATCCGCGGCGTCCCGCGCGAGCGGCCGGCGATCTCGTCGGCGGCGTCCACGGCGATGTCGACGCCGAGGATCCTGGCCGAGCGGGCGACGATCGCCGCGAGCTCGCCGTGCTCGTAGTAGTCGAGCCGGAACGTCATCCCGAAGCGGTCGCGGAGCGGCGACGTGAGCAGCCCGGTGCGGGTCGTGGCGCCGACCAGCGTGAACGGCGGCAGGTCGAGCGTGAGGGTCCGTGCGGCCGTCCCCTGCCCCATGACGATGTCGAGCCGGAAGTCCTCGAGCGCCGGATAGAGGATCTCCTCCGCTGCGCGGCTCAGCCGGTGGATCTCGTCGACGAAGACGACGTCGCGCGGCTCGACTGCGGTGAGGATCGCCGCGATGTCCTTCCGCTCGAGGGCCGGCCCCGCGACGGCGCGGATGCCGACGCCGAGCTCCTCGCGGACGATGTGGGCGAGGCTCGTCTTGCCGAGGCCCGGCGGCCCGACGAGGAGGACGTGGTCGAGCGCCTCGCCGCGGCCCTTCGCCGCCTCGAGCGCGATCGCGAGCTGCTCCTTGACGCGCTCCTGGCCGACGAAGTCGCCGAGCCGGCGCGGCCGGAGGCTGCGCTCGAGCTCCTCGTCGTCGTCGCGCAGGTCGGGGGCCAGGAACTGCGTGCTCATGCCGCCCTCTTCAACGCGAGCCGCACCCGCTCCTCCGGCGGCAGCAGCGGGTCGACCTCGGCGAGCGCCTGCTCGGCGTCGAGCAGCGACCAGCCGAGCTCGACGAGCGCGTCGCGGGCCACGACGTGCGTGTCTGCCGACGGCGCGGCCGCGACCGGGACGCCGTCGGCGAGCTTCTCGCGCAGCTCGAGCACGATCCGCTCGGCCGTCTTCTTGCCGATCCCCGGGATCGCCTGGAAGCGCGCCGAGTCGCCGCGCGCGATCGCCCGCCGCAGCTCGTCGACCGGGGAGCCGGAGACGACCGCGAGCGCGACCTTCGGCCCGATGCCGCTCACGGTGAGCAGCTGGACGAAGAGCTCACGCTCGGCCCGGTCGGCGAAACCGTAGAGCTGGAGCGCGTCCTCACGGACATGGAGATACGTCTCGACGACGAGCTCGTCCTTCGCCTCGCCGCCTCGGAGCGCGCTCGGCGTCGCGTGCAGGAGGTAGCCGACGCCGTTGACGTCGAGCACGAGCCCGTCGGGCGTCGAGGCCACGGGCCTTCCTCGCAGGCGCGCGATCACACGGAAAGCGTATGGAGGGGAACGGACGTTCCCGGCGCCCCGCTAGAGAACGTCGATGATCGGCATGCCGTGCCAGCCTTCGAGGCAGGCGCGGAGGTAGAAGGCCACGCCGACGTCGCCCGTCCAGAGCGAATGGCGCGGACCGGAACGCTCGGACTGTTCGAGCGCGTGCACGGCGAAGGCCCGTGCGCGCTCGAGCCACTCCGGTTCGCCCGTGCGCTCATGGAGCGCGAGAAACGCGCAGCCGTTGCCGGCGGTGCCGTGACAGAGGCCCGGGCCCTTCCGTAGGGGGCCCGCTCGCCAGACGAGCTCGCCTGCGGCGAGCAGCAGGTCGTCGGTTTCGTCGCAGCGGCGGAGCCCCGCCAGGCTCGCGACGACGCCGGGAGCGCCGTGGCACCACTGCACCCGCGTCGGGAACTGCCGAGCCCAGTACGGATCGGCCGCCGTCGGCCAGTTGACGACGCCCTCGGCGCGCAGCGCGAGGCGAGCGGCCGTCTCGGCTGCCGCCCGCTCGAGATCGGCCGCTCGTTCCTCGCCCAGCAGCCTGCGCCCCCGGAGCAGCGAGTGGACGTTCGACGCGAAGCCATGGCCTGCGCCGATGCTGCGGATGAGGCGGCCACGCCGGTACTGGATCCAGATCCGGCAGCCCAGCTCCGGATCGGGACGGAACTGCTCCAGCAGGGCGAGGGCGCACCGATGCCACAGGCGGGCCCAGCGCTCCTCGCCGGTCTGCTCGTAGAGGTGTAGCGCCGCGAGCATCGACCCCGGGGAGCCGTCGAAGAGCTCGTGCTCGGGGTTGTGGGCATTCGCCTCGACGAGCTCGTACAGACGGGAAGCCTTCGCGTCGTCGGGAGCGAGACGCCACGAGACGAGCAGCACGCCCGTTTCGCCCGTCATCAGACCGGCCCGAGGCTCGCGCGGCTCGGCGGCGTAGGCGTCGTGGAGACCGAGCTCGCCGAGATCCGCGCCGAGGTGGTGAAGAGCCCAGAGAACGCCGGCGGCGCCGGTCCACGTCGAGAGATCGTGTCCGGGGCGCAGGAATCGACCGGGTTCGCATGCCGCGACCGCCCTCTCCACGATGCGCTCGATCGCGGCGCGGACACCCACCTCGTCCCACGTCGAGGTGGTCAGCGGCTCGTGCTCAGCGGGATCGAAGAGCAGCACCGCACGCTCCGAGAACGTTCACCCGGCGATTCTCAGCAGCGGCGGAGCGAGCGCGTGGCAGATGGCGACGGCGAGCGCGTCGGCGGCGTGGTTCGGCGTGGGGATCTCGGACAGGGCGAGGATCGTCCTCACCATGCGCTGCACCTGCGCCTTCTCGGCGCGCCCGTAGCCGCAGACCGCCTGCTTCACGCGCGCCGGCGCGTACTCGGCGCACGGGACGCCCGCGTTGGCGGCCGCGACGAGCACGGCGCCGCGCGCCTGTCCGACGGAGAGCGCGATGCGCGCGTCTGCGCCGACGTACGACTCCTCGAGCGCCACCGCATCCGGCGCGTGCTCGGCGATGAGGCCCGCGACGCCGTCGTAGATCGTCTTCAAACGGAGCTCCACCGCCTGCCGGGCCGGCGTGGACCAGCACCCGTGCCCCATGGCCCTGAGGCGCCCTCCGCTTTCTTGGACGATCCCGTACCCGCAAGCAGCCGTCCCGGGGTCGATGCCGACGACCTTCACGACCGGAGGCTAGAGGCCCCTCCGGACGACTCCCGCCGCACTACCCGTACCGGACGAGGTAGACCGCGCACGCGAACGCGCAGACGACGATGAGGAAGAGCACCCACCAGCGGTAGGGAACGAGCCGGGCGACCACCTGCTCGCGCCAGCGGTCGACGCCGAGCGCGAAGATGACGATCGGGTTCGCGAAGAGCGCGATCCCGGCGAGCGGCGCACCGCTGACGCCGATGATGGCGATCCAGGCGTAGCGCACGCCGCCGGTCAGCCGGCGACCGCTTCGAGGACGCGCTCCGGGATGTCGAAGTTCGCGTAGACGTCCTGGATGTCGTCGTTGTCCTCGAGCTGGTCGATCAGGCGGAGGATCTTCTTCGCCTCGTTCTCGTCGTCGACGGCGATCGTCGTCTTCGGCAGCATCGTCAGCTCGGCCGACTCGATCTCGAAGCCGGCGCCGGCGACCGCGTCTCGCACGGCGGCGAGCTGCTCGGCCGCGGCGAGCACCTGATAGCTCGAACCGTCGGGCGAGACGTCGTCGGCACCGCCCTCGGCAGCCGCGAGCATGAGCTCGTCCTCGTCCGTTCCCTCCGCCGGCACGAGCACGACCGCCTGCCGCTCGAACAGCCAGGCGACGGCGCCGGAGGTGCCGAGGTTCCCGTCGTTCTTCGCGAAGATGTGCCGCACCTCGCCGGCCGTGCGGTTCCGGTTGTCGGTCAGCGCCTCGACGATCACCGCGACGCCGGCCGGCCCATAGCCCTCGTAGACCACCGTCTCGTACTGCTCCGCGCCGCCGTCGGTGCCGGCGCCCTTGGCGATCGCCCGGTCGATGTTGTCCTTCGGCATCGAGTTGGCCCTCGCCTTCTCGATCGCGTTCTGGAGCGCGAGGTTGCCGCCGGGGTCGGCGCCGCCCTCCTTCGCCGCGACGATGATCGCGCGCGTTAGCTTCGAGAAGAGCTTGCCGCGCTTCGCGTCGGCGGCCCCCTTCTTGTGCTTGATCGACGACCACTTGCTATGCCCGGACACTCGTCACCTCTCTCACCATGTTCAGGAACACCTCGTGGACGCGGGTGTCGTCGGTCAGCTCCGGATGGAAGGCGGCGACGAGGAGCCGTCCCTCGCGCGCCAGCACCGGATGGCCGTCGACCTCCGCCAGCACCTCGACCTGCGGCCCCGCGTCCTCGATCCACGGGGCACGGATGAACACCGCGTGGACGGGCTCGTCGCCGTGGCCGACGTCGAGGTCGGCCTCGAAGCTCCACACCTGCCGCCCGAAGGCGTTGCGCCGCGTCCCGAAGTCGCCGAGGCCCAGATGGTCCCGGTCGAGCACGATCATCCCCGCGCAGGTCCCGAAGATCGGCGCCTCGAACTCCCGCACCGCCTCGTCGAGGCCGTAGAGCCGCATCAGCCGGCCGATCGCGGTCGACTCGCCGCCGGGGATGATCAGCCCGTCGAGCCCTGCGAGCTGCTCGGGCAGGCGCACCTCGACCGGCTCGGCTCCGAGCCGGCGCAGCACGGATGCGTGCTCGCGGAAGTTCCCCTGCACGGCGAGGACGCCGATCCTGAGCGGCTTCTCCATCGGGTCGATTGTATTGGCGGCCGGGTTAGCCTCCGGCCGTGCGGCGGCCGACCTCGTCACTCGCCATCTGCGCGCTCCCGCGAACGGGCAGCTCGCTCCTGGGGGCGCTCCTCCACTCGAGCGGCGCCGTCGGCTGGCCCGGCGAGTGGTTCTGGCGGGACGACCGCGAGCGTCTCTCGCGCGAGTGGCACGTCATCCGCTTCGACGACTACCTCGCCCGCGTGCTCGATTCGGGCACGGGCGCGAACGGCGTCTTCGCGGTCAAGCTCATGTGGGGCTACGTCCACGAGCTGCTGTTCGAGCTGCGGCGCCTCGCACGCGATTACGACGCGGATGATCTCGCGGTGCTGCGGCGGTTCTTCCCCGACCCGGGCTTCGTCTGGCTGCGACGGGAGGACTTCGTCGCGCAGGCTGTGTCGTGGGCGAAGGCGGCGCAGACCGACCAGTGGGCCGCGCACCAACAGCCGCAGCGGGAGCCGGAGTTCGCCTTCGAGCAGGTCGACGCGCTCTACCAGCTCGCCCGCGTCCACGACGGCTGCTGGCGGCGCTGGTTCGCCGAGCAGCGGATCGAGCCGCATGCCGTCGTCTACGAGGAGCTCGCAGCCGAGCCGGAGCCCGTCGCCCGGGAAGTGCTTTCGTGGCTCGGCCTGGAGCCGGTGTTACCGCTCGCCGTCCCGCCCGACCTGACACCGCAGGCGGACGAGCTGAGCGCCGAGTGGGCTGCGCGTTACCGGGAGCTCGCCGGGCTCTGACTACCAGCCACGGGTCTCGAGCAGCTCGCTCGGGTCGAGCGTCTGCGTCGAGATGCCGACCATCGGCTCGCCGAGGCCGGCGGAGACACGCGCGAGGATCTCGGGATCCTTGTAATGCGTCGTCGCCTCGACGATCGCCTTCGCCCGCCGCTCCGGGTCGCCCGACTTGAAGATGCCGGAGCCGACGAAGACGCCGTCCGCGCCGAGCTGCATGCAGAGCGACGCGTCGGCCGGCGTCGCGATCCCACCGGCGGTGAAGGTCACGACCGGCAGCTTCCCGTTCTCCGCGACCCACCTGACGAGCTCGTACGGGGCCTGGAGGTTCTTCGCCTCGGCGTACAGCTCGTCCTCGCGGAGCGCGCCGAGCCGGCGGATGTGGCCGAAGACTGCACGCATGTGGGTCACGGCGTTGACGATGTCGCCGGTGCCGGCCTCGCCCTTCGTCCGGATCATCGCCGCGCCCTCTGCGATGCGTCGCAACGCCTCGCCGAGGTTCGTCGCGCCGCAGACGAACGGGACGGTGAACTGCCACTTGTCGACGTGGTGCTCGAGATCGGCGGGCGTCAGCACCTCCGACTCGTCGACGTAGTCGATCTCGAGCGCCTGGAGGATCTGCGCCTCGGCGAAGTGGCCGATGCGGCACTTCGCCATCACCGGGATCGTCACCGCCTCCTGGATCTCGCGGATCTTCTCCGGGTCGGACATACGGGCGACGCCGCCGTCGCGGCGGATGTCGGCCGGGACGCGCTCGAGCGCCATCACGGCGACCGCGCCCGACGCCTCGGCGATCTTCGCCTGCTCGGCGTCGACGACGTCCATGATCACCCCGCCCTTGAGCATCTCGGCGAGGCCGCTCTTCACGCGCATCGTTCCGTATTCGGCCATGCGCTGAGTGTAGCCCGCGCACGGGCCGCCGAGCCCTGATAGAAGGGCGGCGTGGAGCCCTGGTCGCGCGAGCCGATCGGCCGTCTCGAGGAGCACGAGCTCGAGAGCGAGCTGCTGCGCGACAACCCGCTCGGCGACCCACACATCCGGCCGCTCTGGGTGTACGTCCCGCCTGCGTACGACGCCGAGCCGGAGCGGCGGTTGCCGTCGATCTACCTGATCCAGGGGATGACCGGCCAGCTCGACATGTGGCGAAACCGGACCGCCTTCCGCCCGAACGTGCCCGAGCTCGTCGACCGCCTGTTCTCCGAGGAGGAATGCCCGCCGGCGCTCGTCGTGTTCGTCGACGCGTGGACGTCGTGGGGCGGCTCGCAGTTCCTCGATTCCCCGGGAACGGGCCGCTACCACAGCTACATCTGCGAGGAGATCGTCCCGTTCGTCGACGCGAACTACCGGACGCTGGCCGAGGCGGCGCACCGCGGCATCACCGGCAAGTCGAGCGGCGGCTACGGGGCGATGGTGACGCCGATGCTGCGGCCCGACCTCTTCGGGGGGCTCGCGACGCATGCCGGCGACGCCCTCTTCGAGCTCTGCTACCTCCCGGAGTTCCGCGACACGGCCCGCGTGCTCCGAGACGAGTACGACGGCTCGTACAAGCGGTTCTGGGAGGACTTCCGCTCGCGACCGCCGCTGGCGAAGCCCTCCGACTTCCCGCTCGTCAACACGTGGGCGATGGCCGCCTGCTACTCGGCGAACGAGGACGGCTCGATCGACCTGCCGTTCGACCAGGCGACCGGGATGCTCCGCGACGAAGTCTGGGAGCGCTGGCTCGCGTGGGACCCGGTGCGGATGGCCCCGAAGCACGCCGATGCCCTGCGCGGCCTGCGCGCCGTCTACATCGACGCCGGCACACGCGACGAGTGGTTCCTCGACCTCGGGGCCGACGCGTTCCGCCGCGAGGTCGAGGCGGCCGGCGCCGAGGACGTCTTCTTCGAGCTCTTCGAGGCGACGCACATGGGGATCGAGTACCGCTACCCGGGCGCCCTCCGCTACCTCGCCGAGCGGCTGCAGTAGGACGCGGCTAGGCTGGCGCCGATGAAGAGGGCGCTCCTCGCGGCCGTGGCCGCCGCCGCCCTGGCCGCCGGGGCCGCCGCGGCGTCGAGCCCGTCGCTCCTCCGCCCCGCCTCGCTCCACGCGAAGGCGCCCGCCGTCTTCCGCGTCCGCTTCACGACGACGAAAGGGCCGTTCGTCGTCACGGTCCACCGCACGTGGGCCACCCGGGGCGCCGACCGCTTCTACAACCTCGTGCGTGCCGGCTTCTATAACGGGCAGCGGCTCTTCCGGGTCGTCCCCGGCTTCGTCGTCCAGTGGGGGATCAGCGGCACGCCGAAGATCGCGAAGGCGTGGGCGAACGCGACGATCCGCGACGACCGGGTGCGGCACCCGAATGCGCGGGGGACGATCGACTTCGCCGACGCCGGCCCGAACACGCGCACGACGCAGGTCTTCGTCAACCTCGCCGCCAACACGTGGCTCGACAGCCGCGGCTTCGCGCCGTTCGGCGTCGTCACGAGCGGGTTCGCGACGCTCCGCCGCCTCTACCACGGCTACGGCGACCGGCCGACGAGCGACCAGGCGCAGATGACGCAGCACGGGGAGGCGTTCTTCCGGAAGCACTTCCCGAAGCTCGACCGGATCCTGAAGGCGCGCGTCGTCCGGTAGCGGCCGCCGGCCTGCCGCGGGGGGGCTGCGGCTCTCCCGCACGCGTCTCCGTAGACGAGCCCGATGCGCACGGCCCGGTCGGGCGCGGAGACTGGGCCCGAGAAGGGAGCGGCAATGGCTGTGGCTCCGACGTCCGCGGGCGGCGCATCCGGGTGGCGCGGCTTCCCGTGGCTGCCCGCGATACTCGCCTTTCTGCTGGGCGGTCTCGCCGTCGGCCTGCTCTATCACTTCGACCTGTTCGGAGGCTCGTCGCGCTCGACGGTCGGTTCAGGCGTGGCGGCGAGCCAGGTGCGTCACCTGCCGGCGTTCGACGGCGTCGAGCTCGCCGGAAGCAATGACGTGCTCGTTCGCATCGGCGGGAGGCAGTCGGTCGTCGTCCGGGCCGACGACAACCTGCTCGCCCGCGTCACGACCGAGGTGCGAGGGCGCAGCCTCGTCATCGGGAACACTCGGGGGTCCTTCACGGCGAAGAGCCCGATGAGCGTGGAGGTCACCGTTCCCGCGCTCGCCGCCCTCACGCTCGCCGGCAGCGGCAACATCACCGTCGACGGCGTCGACACACAGAGCCTCACGGTGAGCCTGCCCGGCAGCGGCACGCTGTCCGGGAGCGGGAACGCGAGGCGTCTCGAGGTCACGGTCGGCGGTTCGGGAACCGTCCAGTTCACGGAGCTCGTGGCGCGGAACGTCCGTGCGGTGGTGAGCGGCTCGGGAAGCATCTTCGTCACCGCGACCGCGAGTCTCGACGCCTCCGTCACGGGAACCGGCTCGATCCTCTACGCCGGCAGCCCGCGGAACGTCACGAAGAGCGTGACCGGGACGGGTGCGATCGTGGGAAGCTAGAGAGCGGCGGTTCGGCTTCGTCACCGACGGCGGAGCCGTCCGAACAACATCCGGCCGAGCCGCCGGTTCGGGTTCATCCCGAGCCGTGCCGCGGCGTCGGCGGGAGTCTCTCCCCGGCGGGTCCGCTCGTCCTCCGGGAGGAGCGACTCGAGCGGCTTCGACACCGGTTCGTGATACGGCTCGAGGGCGGCGACCTCGTCGGCGTGGAGATCGAGCGCGACCTCGCCCTCGCGAATCGCCGCCACGTGCTCGGACGGGACGTACCGCGGGCGCGTCAGCACCGTGCCGCCGTCGCCGATCGTGAGGCCGTCGAAGATGTCGCCGTTCAGGTCGCCGGTGACCTGGTCGACCTTGCCCACCTCGTTGCCGTCCGCGTCGAGGACGCTCCAGCCCTGCTCGATCGCGCGCCAGGCGACCGGGTCACCGGTCACGTCGTCACCTCGGCAGGCCGACAGGACACGAGACGCCGGTGCCGCCCAGGCCGCAGTAGCCGTTCGGGTTCTTCGCGAGGTACTGCTGGTGGTACCCCTCGGCGTAGTAGAACGGCCCCGCGTCGGCGAGCTCCGTCGTGATGTCCCCGTAGCCGGCGCGCGCGAGCTCCTCCTGGAACACGTCGCGGCTCGTCTCGGCGGCCGCCCGCTGCGCCTCGCTGCCCCAGTGGATCGTCGAACGGTACTGCGTGCCGACGTCGTTCCCCTGCCGCATCCCCTGGGTCGGGTCGTGGTTCTCCCAGAAGAGGCGCAGGACGCCGTCGAGCGGCAGCACGGCCGGGTCGAAGACGACGAGGACGACTTCGGCATGGCCGGTGCGGCCGCTGCAGACCTCCTCGTACGTCGGGTTCGGCGTGAAGCCGCCGGCGTAGCCGACGGCCGTCGTGTAGACGCCCTCGGCGCGCCAGAAGACACGCTCGGCGCCCCAGAAACAGCCCATCCCGACGACGAGCTGCTCGACGCCGTCCGGGAACGGCGGGCGGAGCGGCGTCCCGAGGACCTCGTGGACGGCGGGCACCTCGAGCGGCTCGTCGCGCCCGGGCAGCGCCTCGTCCGCGCTCACCATGCGGACGCTCTTCTGGAAGAGGAACATGCGTTCAGCTTACGGACAGCGCGACGAGCTGCGCTTCTCGCACGCGGCTATGCACGAGTCTCCTCCTCGCGGCGCCCGAGCTCCTCCTCGACCGAGCCCTCGATCTCGCGCTCGGCCTGCTCCTGGAGCTCCCCCTCCTTCCGCCTCGTCCAGATCGCGAAGCCGAGGAGGATGAGGATGCCGGCCACGCCGAGGACGATGTCGATCGTCGTGTTGAGCCGCTCGAGCGACCTCCCGAACTCGTAGTACGCGATGCCGTAGAGCGTCGCCCAGATGATGCCTCCCGCCGCGTTGAAGACGAGGAAGCGCGGCCACTCCATCTGGTTCGTACCCGCGAGGAACGCGGCGTACGTGCGCAGGATCGAGACGAACCGTCCCCAGAACACCACCTTGCCGCCGTGCCGGCGGAAGACCCAGATCCCGACCTTCAGCCGCCGCTCGTGGAGGTGGATCTTGTTCCCGTAGCGGAGGAGGAGCCTCGCCCCGCCGTAGCGGCCGATCGTGAAGCCGATGTTGTCGCCGATGATCGCGGCGGCGGCGGCGACGACGATCACCCACCAGATCTGGAGCTTGTGCGTCGAGCCCGCGTAGAGCGAGGCGGCGATCACGGCCGTCTCGCCCGGCACCGGCACGCCGAGGCTCTCGATCATCACGAGCAGGAACACGACGAGATAGCCGTACGTCGAGAGCCAGCTGTCGATCGTGTGACTGGAGAGGAAGAAGGCGAGGGTCATTCGATCCTCATTCGAACCTCACCAACAGCCGATAACGTCAATCCATGATCGAGGCGCGCGAGCTCACGAAGGACTACGGCGACAAGCGCGCCGTCGACGGGCTGAGCTTCACCGTCGAGCCCGGCGTCGTCACCGGCTTCCTCGGGCCGAACGGCTCCGGCAAGTCGACGACGATGCGCCTCGTCCTCGGCCTCGACGCGCCGACGCACGGCGACGTGACCGTCAACGGCAAGCACTACCGCGACCACGTCGCCCCGCTGCACGAGGTCGGTGCGCTGCTCGAGGCGCGCTCCGTCCACACCGGCCGCTCGGCGTACAACCACCTGCTCGCGCTCGCGCAGACGCACGGCATCTCGAAGCGGCGCGTCCACGATCTGATCGACCTCGTCGGGCTGCACGAGGTGACCCGGAAGCGCGCCGGGCAGTTCTCGCTCGGCATGGGCCAGCGGCTGGGGATCGCGGTCGCGCTGCTCGGCGACCCGAGGACGGTGATGCTCGACGAGCCGGTGAACGGCCTCGACCCGGAGGGCATCCACTGGATCCGCAACCTGCTCAAGGGTCTCGCCGCCGAGGGCCGCACCGTCTTCGTCTCGTCGCACCTGATGAGCGAGATGGCGCTCACCGCCGACCACCTCATCGTGATCGGGCGCGGCAAGCTGATCGCCGACACGAGCGTCGACGACTTCGTGGCGCGTGCGTCGCAGAAGGTCGTCCTCGTCCGCTCGCCCGAGCTCGAGCGGCTGCGCGAGGCGCTCGGCGGCCAGGAGGTCACGTTCGTCGCGGTCGAGCGCGGCGCGCTCGAGGTGCACGGGCTCACCGCCGAGGAGATCGGCGACGCCGCCGCGGCGGCCGGAGTCGCGCTCCACGAACTGACGCCGCAGCAGGCGTCGCTCGAGGAGGCGTTCATGAACCTCACCCGGGACGAGGTCGAATTCGGCCACCACGACGAGGAGCAGGAGGAGGTGGCGGCGTGAACGCGATCGCGCCGGTCATCCACATCCCGAGGCTCGACTCCACCGGCCGTGTCGCCTTCCACCGCATCCTCCTCTCGGAGTGGACGAAGCTCCGCTCCGTCCGCTCCACCGCCTGGTCGCTTCTCGCCGGCCTGCTGCTGACGGTCGCGTTCCCGATCATCTTCGCTTTCGTCCTCTCCGCGCACTGGGGCCACATGTCCCCGCAGGAGCGGGCGACTCACACGCCCCTCGAGGTCGCGCTCGCCGGCGTCAACGTCGCGCAGCTCGCGATCGCGGTGCTCGGCGTGCTCGTGATCAGCGCGGAGTACTCGACCGGCTCGATCCGCGCGACCCTCACCGCGGTCCCGAAGCGGCTGCCGGTGCTCTGGGCGAAGCTCATCGACTACTCGCTGCTCTCGTTCGTGCTGATGGTGCCGGCGGTGCTCGTGAGCTTCTTCGCCAGCCAGGCGATCCTCGCGCGGCACGACATCCTCCAGACCTCGTTCACCGCGCCCGGCGTCGCCCGCTCGATGATCGGCGGCGCGCTCTACGTGATGCTCGTCGGGATCTTCGCGCTCGCGATCGGCGCCATGATCCGCAACACGGCCGGCGGCATCGCGACGTTCGCCGGGATCTTCTTCGTGATCCCGCCGCTGATGAACATCCTGCCGCTGAGCTGGAACAATGCGATCAGCGAGTGGCTGCCGAGCGACGCGGGGCGCCAGCTCTTCTCGCTCGACCACGCGGCGCACACGCTGACGCCGCTCGGCGGCGGGCTCGTCTTCGCCGCCTACTGCGCGGCCGCCGTCGCGATCGCCGCCTTCCTGCTCGAGCGCCGGGACGTCTGAGCGGCGGCGCGCCCCGGCGCGCCTGCGACGATGGAGGCGTGACCGAGGAGAGCCGCACCACCCGCATCCTCACCGACGCGGCAGCCCTCGCGTCCGCCGCCTCGAGCGGCTTCGTGCGCCGCCTGACGCACCTGCTCGGGGGCCGCGAGCGGACGCGCGTGATCGTCGTCCTCGCCTGCGTCCTCGGGCTCGCCGGCGCCGACGCCGCGACCGTCGGCGCCTCGGCGACCGAGCTGCGCCACGGCCTCCACATCACGAACACCGACATCGGGCTGCTCGTGACGGTGACGGCGCTCGTCGGTGCGGTGGCGACTCTCCCGTTCGGTGTGCTCGCCGACCGCGTGCGGCGGACGACGACGCTCGGGCTCGTGATCACGCTCTGGGGCGGGGCGATGCTCTGGAGCTCCGCCGTCGGCAACTTCGACCAGCTGCTGGTCGCGCGCCTCTTCCTCGGTGCGGTGGTCGCGGCGGCCGGGCCGCTCGTCGCCTCGCTCGTCGGCGACTGGTTCGCCGCCGCAGAGCGCGGTCGCGTCTACGGGTTCATCCTCGCCGGGGAGCTCCTCGGCGCCGGCTTCGGCTTCGCCGTCACCGGCGACATCGCCGCGCTGTCCTGGCGGGCGGCGTTCGTCATCCTCGCGCTTCCGGCGTTCGCGCTCGCGTGGTTCGTCTTCCGGCTGCGGGAGCCGGCGCGCGGCGGGGGCGGCGTCCTCGCCCACGAGACGCAACCGCTGCCGGACGAGGCCGAGGAGACACGCGAGACCGACGCGCAGCGCCTCGCGCGCGAGCGGGGAATCGCGCCGCACCCCGACTTCGCCGCGCCGCGCGACCTGCGCCGCGCCTCGCTCCTCAAGGCGGCTGAGTACGTCCTCCACGTGCGGACGAACATCCTCCTGATCGCCGCGAGCGCGTGCGCGTACTACTTCCTCGCCGGCATCGAGACGTTCGGCTCGGAGTTCGCGAAGGAGCAGTACGGCATCGACCAGCCGCTCGCCAACCTCCTCCTGCTCGGGGTCGGCGCCGGTGCCGTCGGCGGCGTCCTCGCCGGCGGCGCGCTCGGCGACGCGCTGCTCCGCCGCGGCCGGCTGAGCGGGCGCGTGACGACAGCCGTCATCGGCGCGGTCGGCACGACGATCCTCTTCCTTCCCGCCCTGCTCACGCGCAGCGCGTTCACCGCCCTCCCCTACCTGGTCGCCGCCGTGCTGCTGCTCACGCTCGAGAACCCGGCGCTCGCGGCTGCGCAGCTCGACATCATGCCGCCGGCGCTCTGGGGCCGCGCCGAGTCGATCCGGACGCTGCTCCGCTCGCTCGCGATGGCGGTCGCGCCGCTCCTGTTCGGCGCGGTCTCCGACCACGTCTTCGGCGGCGGCCGTTCAGGGCTCCAGTGGACGTTCGTCGTCATGCTCGTCCCGCTCGCGGCGAGCGCGTGGCTCCTCTTCAAGGCGCGGGGGACGTATCCGGTCGACGTCGCCACCGCCGCCGCCACGGCCTCGGCCTCGGCGGCGCCGGACGATAGGCTCGGCCCCGGGCGGACGGGCCCGTAGCTCAGCGGTCAGAGCAGGGGACTCATAATCCCTTGGTCCCTGGTTCGAATCCAGGCGGGCCCACCTTCCGCTGGCCGTGTCGGCCGGCGGGACGAAGCCTCTCCTGCAGGATCCACTGAGAGTGGGATGGTTCGTCCAGCGGTTCGGGTAGTGGTTCCCGCAGAATGGCGACGACGATGAAGGTCTTCCAGCACGAGACGCGCCTGCGCACCGCGGGCGGGCTCACCGTCACCGACATCACCGACGACGTGCGGTCGGCGGTCAGCGAGAGTGGCATCACCGACGGGATCGTGTGCATCTACTCGCCGCATACGACATGCTGCGTCCGCGTCAACGAGATGGAGACCGGGTTCCTCGAGGACTTCGCCGAGCTCCTCAAGCGGCTCGTCCCGAGCGAGAGCTACTACGCGCACGACGACTGGGACCGCCGTACCGAGAACATCTGCCCCGAGGACATGGACCAGGGCAACGGCCACTCGCACTGCATGGCGATGCTGCTCGGCACCGCCGGCGAATCGGTCCCGATCCGCGAAGGCGAGCTGCAGCTCGGCACCTGGCAGCGCGTGCTCTTCATCGAGCTCGACCGCGAGCGCGACCGGCGCTGGCTCGTCCAGGTCGTCGGCCAGTAGCTCCCGCCGTCAGCCGCTCACGGCAGCGTTCAGCTTCGCCGCCGCCACCTGGGCGAGGCTCGTCACGTCGCTCGCGGCGATCGCAGTCTTGGCGGCGCCGAAGACGAGCTCGACGAGAGGGCCGTTGACGAGGACGAGAGCTCCCTCGTAGATGGTCTGTCCGCTGAGCGTGAACTGGAGCAGCGCACCGTAGGCGCTGTCTCCGACGCCGCTCAGGTCGACGGGTGTCATCTGGAGGTTCGAGAGCCCGGATCCGCCCGCGGCGAGGTTCGCGAGGCTGCTGGCGAGCAGCGCCCCGTAGTACGTCGCCTCGCTCGACGTGCTCTCGGCGACGATCTCCTGGAAGACGCCGGCGAAGGAGCCGGCGGGCCGCAGCGCGACGAGGTACTCCGAGAGGGCTTCCTGGTTCCGCACGTAGTGCTCGCTCGAGAGCGTCGCCTGGGTGAAGTCGGAAGTCGCGAACGCCGCCTTCGCCGGGTCGGGACCACTCGACGGCGGGCCCGCCTCGAGCCTCGCCGGCAGCTTGGCCGGCCTACCCCGGAGCTTCCGGTCGAGCATCGCCCGCAGCCGCGCGTCGACCTTCTTCGCCAGCTTCGGCGCGAGGTGCTCGGCCGCGCGGAGCGATCCGGCGGCAACCGAGACGCTGACGAGGTAGTTGCCGTCGCGGACGTCCTCGTCGACACCGTAGATCGGAGTCGTGTTCGGGATCGTGAGCGTGGCGACGTACGCCCAGTGAGCCGCTGCGATGCGCGGCGCGTGGATCCCCTTCAGCGCGACCTTCACGCCGAATTGCGCGAGGGACGCGACCTGGAGCTCGTCCTTCTTCCAGAACGCGAGGCCCTTCTTCGCCCCGGCGGCGCTCCTGTAACGCTCGACTCCCGTCTCGATCTCGCGGACGCCCTTCCCGGGTAGGAACGGATTGCCGTAGTCGAGCTGATAGCCGGTGACACGGCCGAGCTTCTCGAGCTGCGTCACCGTCACCTTCCCCGAGGCGTTGTTCGCAGCGGTTGCGTTCGAGACCGGGCCGGAATCGTGTTCGAGCGGCAGCGAGCGGCTCGCCACGCCGAGCTGCGACTTCTGCAGGGGGACGAGCGGGAGCTTGACGGTCGACCTGTGCGCCGCCTGCGCGGCCGGCACGAGAACTGCGGCCGCGATTGCTGCTGCGACGACGAGACTCCTTCCGAACACGACACCCTCCCCTCTTTGCGACCCGCCGGTCGGCGGATGCACAGTATGCGTCGACAACAGTTGTCGCGCTAGCCCCCGATCCGGTGAAGGAAGGCGCGGACGAGCTCGAGGTAGCGGTCCGTCTCCTCGAGCGGCGTCAGGTGCGCGCTGTGCTCGAGCACGACGAGCTCGCTCTCGCCGCCGAGACCGTGCGCGATCGTCGCGGCCTGGCGCGGCGTCGCCTCGTCGTGGTGGCCGCAGAGGACGAGCGTCGGCACCTCGATCTCGCCGAGGCGGTGCGTGACGTCCCAGCCGGAGAGGGTGCCGGTCGGCCGCATCTCGTTCGGCCCCCACATCGTCTCGTACACCTCCTTGCGCGAGACGCGGAGCAGCTCCTCGACGATCGGTGGCCAGGGGTCGAGACGGCAGAGGTGACGCCGGTAGTACTCCTTCGTCGCCTCCTCGTACTCGGGATCGTGCACGGTGCCGGCGGCCTCGTGCGCCTCGAGCACGGCGAGCACGTCGGGCGGCAGCTCCGAGCGCAGCCGCATCGCCTCCTCCTCCCAGAGCGCGGCGCTCGAGAGCGTCGACGAGAGGACGAGGCTCTCGAGCCCCGGCGGCCGGGTGAGCGCGTACTCGAGCGCGAGCATCCCGCCCCACGAGTGGCCGAGCAGGTGGATCCGGTCGAGCCCGAGCGCCTCGCGGAGGTTGACGAGCTCGCCGACGAAGAGCTCGACCGTCCAGAGCGACGGGTCGGACGGCCGGGACGAGTTACCGCAGCCGAGCTGGTCGTAGAAGACGACGGGCCGCTCGTCGGCGAGCGGGCCGAGGACGCTCAGCCCGAGGTGGGTGCTTCCCGGGCCGCCGTGGAGGAGGACGAGCGGGAGGCCGTCGCCGTCCCCGACGATCCGGTACCACGTCTCGTGACCGCGGAACGGGACACGGCCCTCGACGGGAGGGCTCACTCGGGGGTGACGTAGGCGGCGGAGAGGCCGCCGTCCACGACGAACGTCGCCGCGTTGACGTAGCTCGACTCGTCGCTCGCGAGGAACAGCGCGGCGTCGACGATCTCGCGCGGCTGCGCCATCCGCCCCATCGGCACGTGGACGAGCCGTCGCTCTGCCGCGCCCGGCGTCTCGCTCCAGATGCGCAGGAGCAGCGGCGTCTCGACCGGCCCCGGGCACAGCGCGTTCACGCGGATCCCCCGCCGTGCGAACTGCACGCCCAGCTCCTTGCTCAGCGCGAGGACCGCCCCCTTCGACGCGGTGTACGAGATCTGCGAGGTCGCGGCTCCGACGAGCGCGACGAACGAGGCGACGTTGATCACCGAGCCGCCGCCACGCTCGAGCAGGTGCGGGATCCCATGCTTGCAGCAGAGGAAGACGCCGCGCGTGTTCACCGCCTGGACGCGCTCCCACGCCTCGAGCTCGGTCTCGAGGACCGACGCGTCGTCGGCCGGCGAGATGCCGGCGTTGTTGTAGAGGACGTCGATGCCGCCGAAGCGCTCCGCGGCTGCGCGGTACATCGCGGCGACCGACTCCTCGTCGGCGACGTCGACCTGCACGGCGAGCCCGCCCACCTCCTCCGCGACCTTCTCCGCCGCCTCGCCGTCGACGTCTGCGACGACGATCCTCGCGCCCTCCTCGGTGAAGCGAACGGCGGCGTCCGCGCCCATCCCGCCGCCGGCGCCCGTGATCACGCAGACCTTGTCCCGAAGCCGCCCGCTCATTCGGTGGAATAGAACACGTTCTTGAGCTCGCTGTAGCCGTCGAGCGCGTGCATGCCGAGCTCACGCCCGAAGCCACTCTGCTTGAAGCCGCCGAACGGTGTCGAGACGCGCACCGACGAGTTCGAGTTGATCGAGAGGACGCCGGTGTCGATCGCGCGCGCGACCCGGAGGGCACGGCCGCCGTTCTCCGTCCAGATCGAGCCCGAGAGCCCGTAGTCGGAGTCGTTCGCGATCCGGATCGCCTCGGCCTCGTCCGCGAACGGGATCAGCGCCGCGACCGGGCCGAAGACCTCGTCGCGGGCGATCCGGTCGCCGGGGCGCGCCTCGACGAGCGTGCACGGGTACCAGAAGCCCCGCCCCTCCGGCGCCTTCCCGCGGAAGAGCGGCTCCGCCTCGACGAAGCTCGCCACCGTCTCGCGGTGCGCCGCGGACACGAGCGGCCCCATCTCGGTCGCCTCGTCCTCCGGGTCGCCGACCTTCACCCTGCGGGTCGCCTCGACGAGCAGCTCCGCGAAACGGTCGTACGCGCTCGCCTCGACGAGGATCCGCGAACGGGCGCAGCAGTCCTGGCCGGCGTTGTCGAAGACCGCGTACGGTGCCGCGGCCGCCGCCTTCTCGAGGTCGGCGTCGGCGAAGACGACGTTCGCCGACTTGCCGCCGAGCTCGAGCGTCACGCGCTTGATCGTGCCGGCGGCGCCGCGCATCACCTGCCGGCCCACCTCGGTCGAGCCGGTGAAGCCGATCTTCGCGACGTCGGGATGCTCGATCAGCCGCGCGCCCGCGACCGAGCCCTTGCCGACGACGACCTCGAGGACGCCCTCGGGGATCCCGGCCTCGAGCGCGAGCTCGGCGAGCCGTACCGCCGTCAGCGGCGTCAGCTCCGCCGGCTTGAGCACGACCGTGTTCCCGCAGGCAAGCGCCGGCCCGAGCTTCCACGACGCGATGTTGAGCGGGAAGTTCCACGGCACGATCAGGCCGACGACGCCGAGCGGCTCGCGGAAGGTCATGTCGACGCCGCCGCCGACCGGGATCGTCTCGCCGAAGTGCTTGTCGACGGCGCCGGCGTAGTAGTGGAAGACCTGCGCGACCATCCCGACCTCGCCGCGCGCGCCGGAGATCGGCTTACCGACGTTGCGGGACTCGAGGCGCGAGAGCTCCTCCCCGTGCTCCTCGACGAGCGTCGCGAGGCGCCGCAGGAGCCGCGCTCGGTCGGCCGGCGCGACCGCCCGCCACGAGGGGAACGCCTCTTTCGCGCGCGCAACCGCCGCGTCGGTCTCCTCCACCCCCGCCGTCTCGAGCTCGGCGATCACCTGCTCGGTGGCCGGATTCACGACCGTCGTCACGTGCGCGCGGCCTCCACGAGCTGCTCGAACAGCCGCTGGTCCTCCCCCGCCTCGGGGTGCCACAGCACGCCGACGACGAACGGCCTCTCGGGATCCTCGAGACCCTCGACCGTCCCATCCTCCGCCCACGCGACCTCGCGCAGTCCCTCGCCGATCCTGCCGACGCCCTGGTGGTGGTGGGACATGACCGGCCCGCGCACCTCGCCGAGCCGCGACGAAGGGTCGACGCGCACCTCGTGCTCCGAGAACTCGCCGACGACCGCCCGATGCTCCTCGTGCCCGACGAGGTCGGGCAGGTGCTGGACGATGTCGCCGCCACGCGCGACGTTCAGCACCTGGAACCCGCGACAGATCGCGAGCACCGGCAGGTCGCGCGCGAGCGCCGCCTCGAGCAGCGCGAGCTCGCCTCGGTCGCGAACCGGGTTCGTCCCGTTCGTCGCGGCGTGCGCGTCGGCGCCGTACACGCTCGGCTCGAGGTCGTTGCCGCCGGAGAAGATCAGGCCGTCGACGGCGTCGAGGATCTCCTCCGCCCCGTCCGGGTCCGGCGGCACGAGCACGGCCCGCCCGCCGGCCCGCTCTACCGCGCGGACGTAGTCGTACGGGACGAGCGCGGCCTCGAGCTGCCAGTGCCCCCACGACGCAGGCTCGACATACGTCGTGATACCGATCAGCGGGCGTGTCATCTAGCCGCGCTCGAACATCCTTTCCCGCTCGTAGCCCGTCACGGTCCTGTCGAAGAGCTCCTGCTCGGTGCGGGCGTAGTTGAGGTAGTGGTCGATCACCTCGTCGCCGAGCAGGGTGCGGGCCACGCCGCTCCGCTCGAGGCGGCCGATCGCCTCACGCAGCGCGTGGGGGAAGCGCTCGGCGTCGGAGACGTACGCGTTGCCCTCGAGCGGCGGCGCGAGCTCGAGCTTCTGCTCGATCCCGAGGAGGCCCGCGGCGAGCAGCGCGGCGAACGCGAGGTAGGGGTTCGCGTCGGCGCCGGGGATGCGGGTCTCCGGCCGCACCGACGAGCCGTGGCCGACCACGCGGAAGCCGCACGTGCGGTTGTCGTGCCCCCAGGCGAGCGTCGTGGGCGCCCAGCTGTCGGCGGCGAACCGCTTGTACGAGTTGACCGTAGGCGCGACGAAGATCGCGAGATCCGCGAGATAGGCGATCTGCCCGGCGAGGTAGTGCCGGAAGTCGTCGGACTCGCCGGCGAACGCGTTCGCGCCGGCCCGCCAGAGCGACGAGTGGATGTGGCACGACGAGCCGACCCAGTCGTGGTGCGGCTTCGCCATGAAGGTGACCGAGCAGCCGCGCTGGAACGCGATCTCCTTGATCCCGGTCTTGTAGACGGCGTGGTCGTCCGCGGCGCGCAGCGCGTCCTGGAAGCGGAAGTTGATCTCGTGCTGCCCCGCCCAGGCCTCCCCTTTCGAGGACTCGACGATCATTCCGGCCGCCTTCATCGAGGTCCGCACCTCGCGGAGGAACGGCTCGTCGAAGCTCGCGCCGAGGATGTGGTAGTCGAGGATGTACGGCACCGACGGCGTGAGCTCGTGGTAGTGCTTCGCGTGCGCCTCCAGGTACGTCTCGCGGAAGAGGAAGAACTCGAGCTCCGACCCGAACATCGGCTCGAAGCCCATCGCCCTCGCCTTCTCCACCTGGGCGCGCAGCACCTGTCGCGGCGACGGCCCCACCGGCGTACCGTCGTGCCACTCGACGTCGCACTGCACCATCGCCGTCGCCTCGTGCCACGGGATGCGGCGCAGCGTCGAGAGGTCGGGCCGCAGGCCGAAGTCGCCGTACCCACGCTCCCAGCTCGCGATCGCGTAACCGGGGACGGGATCCATCTCCATCTCGAGCGCGAGCAGGTAGTTGCAGCCCTCGCCCGGATGGCCCGCGGCGAGCTCCTCGAGGAAGAACTCGGCGTCGAGCCGCTTGCCCATCAGGCGGCCCTGCATGTCGGTGAAGCAGACGATCACCGTGTCGACGGCGCCGCTCTCGGCGTCGGCGCGGAGCTCCTCGAGCGTCAGCATCCGCGCCCGACACTACACCGCGCGGGCGGCTTGCACCGTCCGACTCACCGCGTTAGCTTGCCCCGAACGGGTCGTTCAAAAGGGGAGGCAATGTGAGTTCCGGTGCACCCGGGGCCGCCACGCACGACGAGGACGCGCGGCTGCTCCACAGGTTGGGCTACGCGCAGGTGCTCTACCGCGAGATGGGCGGCTTCTCGAACTTCGCCATCTCGTTCACCATCATCTCGATCCTCGCCGGCTGCCTGACGTCGTACTTCATCGCGTTCGACAACGGGGGGCCGATCGCGATCACCTGGGGCTGGCTGTTCGTCGGCTTCTTCGTCGTGCTCGTCGCCCTCGCCATGGGAGAGGTCGCGTCGTCGATGCCGACGGCCGGGGCGCTCTACTACTGGGCCTCGAAGCTCGGCTCGCCGGCGTGGGGCTGGTTCACCGGCTGGTTCAACCTGATCGGGCAGATCGGGGTGACCGCCGCGATCGACTACGGCGCGGCGATCTTCTGGACCTCGCTGATGAACCTGTTCTTCCCCAGCGTCAGCACGGGGAAGCACACGGTGTTCCTCACGTACACGATCATCGTCGCGGCGCACCTGCTGCTGAACCTGAACGGCGTGCGGCTGCTCGCGGCGATCAACTCGATCTCGGCCTGGTGGCACATGGTCGGGGTCGCGGTGATCGTGCTCGTGCTCATCGTCGTGCCGGCGCACCACCAGTCGCTCCACTTCGTGTTCGCCCACACGATCAACGTGTCGGGCTTCTCGGGAACGAACTTCTCGAACGGCGTCTTCTGGTTCGTCGTCGGGATCGGGCTGTTGATGGCGCAGTACACCTACACCGGCTACGACGCGTCGGCGCACATGAGCGAGGAGACGCGGCAGGCGTCGCGCTCCGCCGCGCTCGGCGTCGTCATGTCGGTCGTGATGTCGGTCATCTTCGGCTTCATCCTGCTCGTCGCCGTGACGTTCGCGGTGCCCGACCAGGCCGGGACGATCAACGCCGGCGGCAACGCGGTGACGTACATCTGGCAGAAGTCGATGAGCACGCACTGGGCCGAGTTCCTGCTCGTGATCGCGTGCGTGGCGCAGTTCTTCTGCGGGCTCGCCTCGCTGACGGCGGCCTCGCGGATGATGTTCGCGTTCTCGCGGGACGGCGCCGTTCCGGGACGCGATCTCTGGCGGAAGGTGACGAAGACCCATCGCGTCCCCGTGAACGCCGCGATCGGGATCGCGGTCTTCTCGTGGCTGCTCATGGTGCCGACCTACTGGAACAACACGATCGGCTACCTCGTCGGCACGTCGATCGCGGTGATCGGGCTCTACATCGCGTACGGCGTCCCGATCTTCCTCCGCTGGCGGGCGGGCGACTCGTTCGAGAAGGGCGCGTGGTCGCTCGGGCGCCACTACAAGTGGATCAACCCGATCGCGTTCACCTGGATCGTCTTCATCGCGATCCTCTTCATCATGCCGACCGTGCCGAGCGCGATCCCGTGGCACTCCGACTTCGACTGGAACGTCGTGAACTATGCGCCGATCACCGTGGCCGGCCTGCTCGTGCTCGCAGGCGGCTGGTGGCTCCTCTCGGCGCGCAAGTGGTTCAAGGGCCCGGTCGTGCAGGGCACCGAGGAGGAGCTGGCGCAGATCGAGGCCGGCTACGAGGCGCCGGCGCCCGCGCCTCCGACGCCCGCAGCCGGGGCGTAGTGCCCGTTCAGCGGCGGGCGGGCCCTCGTGCTCGCCCGCCGCTCGTCACCGGGCTCAATGACCCGTGAGCGAGAAGTGCATGTAGTCCTTCGTCGAGCCCGCCCAGGAGCCGCCCCAGCCCCAGCCGATCGACTCGAACGCCTGCAGCACGGCGGGCGTCACCATCCCGCGCCGGTGCCAGTCGCGCTTCAGGTACGAGAGCGCCGTCTTGTCCCGCGTCATGCCGCAGCCGACGTACGGGTTCTCGCGCGGGTCGAGGTCCACCGCCTCGCCGTAGGCGTGCTCCGACCAGGTGTGCGTGCTGCTGCCGCCCGTGCACGGTGAGGGCACGGCATCGCGGCACTCGAACGACGCGGTGATGTCGCCGCCGGTCGGGTGCGCGCCGTACTGGTGCCAGAAGTGCATGTCGCGGATGGGGAAGCGCATCCGGTAGAGCTTCTCGAAGACGGTGCCGAGCGGGCGCGCGACGCGCTCGTTGACGACGAGCTGCCCGACATGCGTCCGGTGGTCGAAGCCGTAGTACGGGACGGTGAGGACGCGCAGCTGCGAGAGCGTCACCGGGCAGCCGCGGTGCCACTCCCCCGCCTGGACGACGGCGTGCTTCTGCGCCGGCGTGAGCGGCCGGATCGCCGGCGAATGCGAGGTCGAGGCGACGGCCGAGGCCACGGCGGTGATGACGAGCGCGAGCAGCTGGCGCATCGCGCGCCATGGTCGCAAAGAATTCGCGTACTCGCCGAAAGTGGTGTTCCGGCGCGGTTCACAGCCGATTCACAGCTGCGCGTGCGACTGTGCGCACATGAGCGAGTCGGGAACGCGGATCCTCGTCGTCGACGACGAGCCGTCGATCGTCGACGCCGTCGCGACCGCCCTCCGCTACGAGAGCTTCGACGTCCGCGAGGCGGGAACCGGCCGCGAGGCGCTCGCCGCCGTCGCCGAGTTCGAGCCGGAGCTGGTCGTGCTCGACTGGATGCTGCCCGACGTCGACGGGATCGAGGTGGGGCGCCGGCTGCGCGAGCGCGGCTTCAAGACGGCGATCCTCTTCCTCACCGCGAAGGACACGGTCGAGAGCAAGGTCGAGGCGCTGCGCGCCGGCGGCGACGACTACGTGACGAAGCCGTTCAGCCTCGCCGAGGTGGTCGCGCGCGTCCAGGCGATCCTCCGCCGTACCGCCGGCGACCTTCCCGGCGACGTGCTCCGCCACGGCGACCTCGTGCTCGACGAGTCGCGACACGAGGTCTTCCGCGGCGACCGCCAGGTCGAGCTGACCGCGACCGAGTTCGCGCTGCTGCGCTACTTCCTCCTCAACCCGCGCCGCGTGCTCTCGAAGGGCCAGATCCTGCAGAACGTCTGGCGCTACGACTTCGGCGGGAACTCGAACGTCGTCGAGACGTACGTGAGCTACCTGCGGAAGAAGCTCGACGACGGCGGCCCGTCGCTCATTCGCACGGTGCGGCAGGCCGGGTACATGCTCGACGCCGAGCAGTGATGCTGAAGCGGCTCTCGCTGCGGGCCCGGCTGCTGCTCGGCGTCGTGCTCCTCGCGGCGCTGGGGCTGGCCGCCGCGGACGCCGTCATGTACACGTCGCTGCGCGCGTTCCTCCTGCACCGGGTGGACACGGGACTCGAAGCCGGGCACCGTGCCTTCGAGCCGCCGCCCACGGGGGAGAGCACGGATCGCGGCGAGCATGCGCCGGGCGGCCCGCTGCCGCAGGGAGTCGACTGGTACCAGGTGCGGACGCTCGAGGGCCGCGTCGTGAGGGGAGGCCCTCTCGTCGAGGGCACCTCACCGCCGAAGCTCCCCGCGAAGATCGACCTGCCGGCGCTGGGGAACCCGGAGCACGAGCGCACCACGTACTTCACCGTCTCCTCGCGGAACGGTGAGGAGAGCTTCCGGGTGCGCGCGTCGATCGAGCCGCAGAATCGCAAGCGCATCCTCCTCGTCGCGACGTCGCTCGGCAGCGTCGACGGGACGCTGCACCGCCTGCTCCTGATCGAGGTGATCGCGACGGCCGCAGTCCTCGCGGCCCTCGCCGCGCTGGCCCTCTGGGTCGTGCGGCTCGGGCTCCGGCCGCTGCGCGAGATCGAGGGCACGGCGGCCGCGATCACGAGTGGCGACCTCTCGCGCCGCGTCGACCATCCCGACCCGCGCACCGAGGTCGGCCGCGTCGGCAGCGCCCTGAACACGATGCTCGACCGGATCGAGGCGTCGGACCGCCGGCTCCGCCGCTTCGTCGCCGACGCCTCACACGAGCTGCGGACGCCGCTCGCGGCCGTGCGCGCGTACGCGGAGCTGTTCGAACGGGGCGCGGCGTCGCGGCCGGAGGATCTCGAGCGCTCGCTCACCGGCATCGCCCGCGAGTCGGAGCGCATGAGCGGGCTCGTCGAGGATCTCCTCCTCCTTGCGCGGCTCGACGAGGGGCGGCCGCTCGAGCGCGACGAGGTCGCCCTCGACGAGCTCGTCGCGGAGGCGGTCGACGCCGCGCGCGTGGTCGATCCGGAGCGGCCGCTCGACGTGGAGCTCGAACCCACGATCGTTCTCGGCGACCGCGACCGTCTGCGCCAGGTGGCAGACAACCTCCTCTCGAACGTACGCGCCCACACCCCGCCGGCGACACCGGCGCGCGTGTCGTTGCAGCGGGACGGCGCGCAGGCCGTGCTCACCGTCGCCGATTCCGGCCCCGGCATGAGCGAGGAGGAGGCGGCACGGGTCTTCGAGCGCTTCTGGCGCGCCGACGAGTCGCGCTCGCGCGCCCGCGGCGGCGCCGGCCTCGGCCTGTCGATCGTCGGCGCGATCGCGGCAGCGCACGGCGGCAGGGCCTCGGCCCGCTCCGCACCCGGCGAGGGAGCGACGTTCGTCGTGGAGTTGCCGCTCGACGGGGCTCACAGGAACTCCACAGGCGTCTGACAGGCCCGCCACAACCCGGCGGGGAATCCTTCGAGGGTCACCGAAACCAAGGAGACCTCCTGATGCCCATGACCCTCGTGATCGCCCTCAACGCAGTTCTCGACCTCGGGATCGTCCTCGGCCTCGCAGCCATGATGGGGATCCCGTTCCGGCTCGACCGCCGCCGCAAGGCGGGCCTCGAAGCGGTGCACTCCCTCCCCCGTCCCGCATCGCTGTTCGACGTCGAGCTGGCCGCCTAGGAGCGGCACCCGCGCCCGGCGCCTCTCCCTCGGGAGGCGCCGGGCGAATCCAGCCGAAGGTCCGGATCGATCCACCGCGACGGATTCCCTCCGGCACGCGTCGTGCAGTAGCCTTTCATGGTGACCGCACGGCTGCGGTTAAGGGCTGCGTCGGCCAAGCCTCTCGCTGAGGAGTCCCTCACCGAGGATCGCAAGGGGCTGGTCCGTCTGTACATGGACGCGGAGGAGGAGGCGAAGGGCCGGCGAGACGCGCCCGAAGGGCGGGAGCGGCAGGCAGACGTTCCCGAGCAGCCGCGAGAGCCTGCGGAAGAGGACGAGGCGTCGCAGCCTGCCGCGGCTGCTCCCGAGGCACGACGGGAAGCGGCCGAAGACGGACCGCGGCAGCCGAGCGCCGTTGCGAAGCGAGAGCAGCGCGCTGCCGGAAGGAGTCGGCGCAAGGTCGCCGAGGAGCCGGCTCGTCACGCCGCTCCGACGGTTGAGCAAGCGCCTCGAGAGACGGACGCAGAGGTCGCGCGCGCAGCCGCTGCCGCTGCCGAGCAGGCGCGCGAGCAGGCCCGGAGGGAAGTAGCAGAGGAGGCCGCGCAGAAGGTCGCCGCCGCGGTCGAGCAGGCACGGCGAGAAATGGCCGAGGACGCAGCACGGCAAGTCGCCGCCGCGGTCGAGGAGGCGCGGCGCGAAGTTGCCGAGGAGCCTGCTCTCGATGCAGGGCAGGCGCAGCAGGAGTCGGTCGAGGAGACGGTTCGGCACGAGCTGCAGACGTGCCGGATCGAGCGGTGGCGTGGTTACGGCACTTCCCGCTTCTACGTGTCGACCGATGACGGCATGCTGCTCGAGTCGAAGGCGTTCCGCTGGCGGCATGCCGCTCCGCCGCCCCAGGAGGCCGAGGCGCGGGAGGCCTACGAGAGTCTGGTCGCGCGACTCGAGGCGGAGGGCTGGCAGCGCTCCGAGGAGGGCCCGACCTGGTATGCGACGACGTTCACGCGGACGTGACGTGCTCCCCGTGACGTGAGAAGGGGCTGCTCTCGCAGCCCCTTCTCGTTCTCGACCGGTTCGGCACCGCTTGCGGGCGCCTGGCCGCCTCCTCTTCACGGGAGCTATCCCTGGTCGACGACCTGGAAGGCGTTCGTGGCCTGGAGCGTGGAGGCGAGATCCGCGGCGGCCACGTTCTTCGGCGCACGCACCTTGACGATCCCGCGATCACCGTCGGAGATCGAGCTGGCGCCGTTTCTGAGGACGACCTTGGTCGCCGACGAGAGCTGGACGGTCAGCGACTGACCCTTCAGCCCCCAGCCGTGCCGGTTCGAGCGCATCACCGTGATCGTGAGCGTGCCGTTCGCGCTCCCGCTCGCAGCCGAGTAGGCCGAGAGCGTGCCCTTGAGGACGTACATCACCTTCGGCGCGGCCTTACCGTGCGAACCGCTGCCGGAGTCCTGGCCGGAGGTCGGCCCCGCCACCCCCTGGTCGACGACCTGGAAGGCGTTCGTCGCCTGGAGCGTGGAGGCGAGATCCGCGGCGCTCACGTTCTTCGGCGCCCGCACCTTGACGATCCCGCGATCACCGTCGGTGATACCGCTGGCGCCGTGCCTGAGCACGATCTTCGTCGCCGACGAGACCTGGACGCTCAGGTCCTGCCCCTTCAAAGCCCAGCCGTGCCGGTTCGAGCGCATCACCGTGATCGTGAGCGTGCCGTTCGCGCTCCCGCTCGCAGGCGAGTAGCCCGAGAGCGTGCCCTTGAGGACGTACATCACCTTCGGCGCGGCCTTACCGTGCGAGCCGGGGCCCTTGCCCGACGGCGGCCCCTTCGCGAGGGCGACGCTCGGCACCACCAGCACCGCCGCAACCGCAGGAATGATTGCCTTCTTCATCGTCCAGCTCCCTTTCTCGATCTCACGCTTGCCTCCCAGTCCCCGAATCGGATTGTCATCCGCTAGATCAGCGCCACGACAGGCCCGTGTAAGGAGTGCGTAAGGTCAACGCGGCGAGAACAGCCGGTTCACGTCGCGGCGAGCAGCTCCACCGCGTCGTCGAAGCTCGCGAGGAGTGCGGGGAAATCGAACTGGGGTAGCTGGGCGAGCGACTCGACGGGGAAGTGGTCCTCGTAGAGCGGATAGAAGCCGCCCGGCGGCGAGGGCAGCAGGTGGACGCCTGCAAGGCCGATCTCCCGATACCGCGCGATCCGGTCGCGCACTCGCTCGATGCTTCCGGCCATCACCATCGCAGCGGCCATGTCGTCGGACACCTGGGCCACCGCGCCTCGCAGGTCGCCGGCACGGACGCGCTCGCCGATCGCCTCTGCCTCGGCGCCGAACCCGGCAACGCGAGCGCTCTCGAAGTACGCGGGTGTCGAGCCGAGCGCGCTGGCGTACATCATCACCTGCCCTTTCGCCAGCTCGAGCCCACTGTCGTCGCGCGTGACGACGGCCGGGAAGCCGACGGTCGCGTCGAAGCCCTCGAGCGAGCGCCCGGCCCTCTCGGCACCGCGGCGGAGCGCCGGCATCGTCACGTCGCGGACGTACTCGAGCGACTGGAACCAGCCGACCATCCCGTCGCCGACCTCCCCCGCGAGCTCGATCATCCGGGGCCCGTTCGCCGCGACGTAGATCTTCGGCGGCGGCTGCGGCAGCTCCATGTCGAGATGGAAGTCACGGACCGAGAACACCTCGCCCTCGTAACTCACCAACCCGCCGGCGAAGGCGGCCCGGAGGATCGTGATGAAGTCACGCATCGCCGCAAGCGGCTTACGGTAGGTCTGGCCGTGCCAGCCCCGCACGTAGCCCCGGGCCTGCACGCCCAGCCCGAGCAGCAACCGTCCGCCCGAGAGCTGGTGCAGGGTCGCCGCCTGCAGCGCCATCGTCACGGCCGAGCGCGACCAGACGCCGACGACACCCGTGCCGAGCCCGATGCGGTCGGTCTTCTGCGAGGCGGCCGTCGCAGGACCGAACGAGTCGGCGAACGTGATCTCCGGGAACCAGCAGCTGCGGAAACCGGCCTCCTCGGCGCGTTGCGAATACTCGACCGAGAGAGCCGCCGGAAGCGCAGTCAGGAACAAGCCCAGCCTGTTGTCCTCCACGGCTACCCCACCTCGCCCTGATCGATCCGTCGTTGGAGTGTGACGACCGGTCTCACGTCTACATCCGCTCGACGATCGCCCGGCCGAACGCGGACGTGGAGATCTCGTTCGCGCCGTCCATCAGGCGGGCGAGGTCATACGTGACCTGCTTGTCGGAGATCGCCGCACCGAGCGAGTCGATGATGAGGTCGGCCGCTTCGAACCAGCCGAGGTGTCGGAGCATCATCTCGGCGGAGAGGACGAGCGAACCGGGGTTCACCTTGTCCTGGCCCGCGTACTTCGGCGCCGTGCCGTGCGTCGCCTCGAACATCGCCACCTCGTCGGAGAGGTTGCCGCCGGGTGCCATACCGATCCCCCCGACCTGGGCCGCGAGCGCGTCGGAGATGTAGTCGCCGTTCAAGTTGAGCGTCGCGATCACGTCGTACTCGGCGGGCCGGGTCAGGATCTGCTGGAGAAACGCGTCGGCGATCACGTCCTTGATCGTGATCGTGCGCCCGTCGTGGCGGAGCGCGAGCCAGGGCCCGCCGTCCACCGGCGACGCGCCGAACTCGCGCTGCGCGAGCGCGTAGCCCCAGTCGCGGAAGCCACCCTCGGTGAACTTCATGATGTTGCCCTTGTGGACGAAGGTGACCGACTCCCGGCCGTTCGCGATCGCGTACTCGATCGCCTTGCGGACGAGCCGCTCCGTCCCCTCGCGTGAGACCGGCTTGATCCCGATGCTCGACGTCTCGGGAAAACGGATCTTGCGGACACCCATCTCGCGCTGGAGGAAGTCGATCACCTTGCGGGCGTCGTCGGACTCTGCCGCCCACTCGATGCCGGCGTAGATGTCCTCGGAGTTCTCGCGGAAGATCACCATGTCGGTCCGCGACGGGTCCTTGAGCGGGCTCGGCACACCCGGAAAATGGCGTACGGGCCTCAGGCACACGTAGAGGTCGAGCTGCTGGCGCAACGTCACGTTGAGCGAGCGGATGCCGCCGCCGACCGGTGTCGTCATCGGGCCCTTGATCGAGACCGCGTACTCGCGTGCCGCCTCGAGCGTCTCGTCCGGGAGCCAGACGTCGCTGCCGTACAGCCGCGTCGCCTTCTCGCCGGCGTAGATCTCCATCCAGTGGATCCGGCGCGCTCCGCCGTACGCCCTCTCCACGGCGGCGTCGACGACCTCGCGCATGACGGGCGTGATGTCGACGCCGATCCCGTCGCCTTCGATGAAGGGGATGATCGGGTTGGCGGGAATCGGCTCGCCGGGAACGATGCGCGTGCCCTCGGCGGGAATCTCGATCTGGGTCGCGACACTCATCTTTCACCTACCGTGTGCTCGTGAGGACGACAGAGGTCCAGGCTATCGCGGGTGCCGCGTCGGGAGCTACTGCAGAGATCGCCACCGTCCTCATCGAGGGATTCGACAAGCACTACCGGCTGTTCCGGGCAACGAGCGCACGCGCAGCCGAACTCTTCGACCGTGGCGCGTGGGCGGAGCTGCAGCACGCGGTCCAGGAGCGGATCCGCTTCTACGACCAGCGGGTGGCCGAATGCGTCGAGCTGCTCCGTGCGACCTTCGACGTCGACGCACTGCCGGACGAGACCTGGCGCGACGCGAAGCTCCGGTACATCGGCCTGCTCGTCGACCACAGCCAGCCCGAGTGCGCGGAGACCTTCTTCAACTCCGTCATCAAGCGGATCCTCCGGCGCAGCTACTACGACAACGAACTCGTCTTCGTCCGCGGCGCCGTCTCGACCGAATACATCGAGTCGGACCCGCCGATCTACCGCAGCTACTACCCGCACGTCGACGGCGAGCGCGAGTGCCTCGTGCAGATGTTCCGCGACTTCGAGTGGCGTCGTCCGTTCGCCGACCTCGAGCGGGACGTCGACCGCATCTCCGCCGCCGTCGCCGATCGCCTGGAAGGTCGCTGGCAGCGCCTCGAGCCGAACTACCAGATCCAGGTGCTGACCTCGGCCTTCTTCCGGAACAAGGCTGCGTACATGTTCGGGAAGTTCGTCAACGGCCAGGAGGAGCTGCCGTTCGCGATTCCGGTGCTCCACGGGGACGGCGGGCGCCTCGAGGTGGACGCGATCATGCTCGACCCGCAGCTCATCAACGCCCTCTTCTCGCTCTCGCGCGCGTACTTCCTGGTCGACATGGAGGTGCCGTCGGGGTACGTCGAGTTCCTCCACTCGATGGCACCCGCGCGTTCGCGTTCGGAGCTGTACACGATGGTCGGGCTGGGCAAGCAGGGCAAGACGCTGTTCTTCCGCGAGCTCAGGCAGCATCTCCACCATTCCCGCGACCAGTTCGTCGAGGCGCCGGGCGTCCGCGGCCAGGTCATGCTCGTCTTCACGTTGCCCTCGTTCCCGTACGTCTTCAAGGTGATCCGGGACGAGTTCGGCGGTGCCAAGGACACGAGCCGCGAAGCGGTTCGCGCGAAGTTCGCCATGGTGAAGCACGTCGATCGCGTCGGCCGTCTGGCGGACACGCTCGAGTTCGTCGATCTCGCGCTGCCGCCCGAACGCTTCTCAGCGGAGCTGATCGCCCAGCTGCGAGAGCTTGCGCCGTCCATGCTCGTCGAGGGCGACCCGCTGATCATTCGACACTGCTACGTGGAACGGAGGATGGTCCCGCTCAATCTCTATCTCGACCGCGCGACGCCCGAAGAGCTCGAGGCAGCGGTGGTCGACTTCGGCAACGCGATCCGCGACCTGGCCGGCGCCGACATCTTCCCCGGCGACATGCTCTGGCGGAACTTCGGAGTCACGAGCTACGGACGCGTGGTCTTCTACGACTACGACGAGATCGAGTACCTGAGCGACGTCAACTTCCGCCGGATCCCGCCGGCCCCCGACCCCGACTCCGAGCTCGCCGCGGAGCCGTGGTACGGCGTCATGCAGAACGACGTCTTCCCCGAGGAGTTCGCGACCTTCCTCCTCGGCGACCCGCGCCTGCGCGACGTCTTCGTCCGGCACCACGCCGATCTCCTCGAGCCGGAGTTCTGGCTGGAGACGCAACGGCAGCTCGACCGCGGCGAGGTGATGGACTTCTTCCCCTACCCCGAGTCGGTGCGTTTGCCCTGACAGTGCTCGAGGCCGCGCTCTTTCCTCAGCTCGATCTGCCCGATCCGCCGGACGGGTTCCCGTATCAGGTGCGACACGGCGACGGCTACCAAATCGGCTTCACGCGCGGGTACCCGTTTGCGTCTGTCGTCGTGCGACGCCTGGCGGAGGATGAGACGGCCACACGTGTCGCCGAGGTGCGCGCGCTGCTGGCCGGGCTGGGTTTCGAGCGGGCGGCGTGGGTCGTGAGCGAGGCGGCCGAGCCCGACGGGGTCGCGAGTCGTCTCCGGGCGGAGGGCCTCGTGCCGTGGGAGGAGAAGGCGGAGGGCTTGGAGGCCCGCTCTCGACAGATGACGCTGGTGACCGAGCCGGCGCCGGCGCCGGAGGGGGCAGTTGCGCGCCAGGCCGAGTCGGAGGAGGAGTTCGTCACCGCCTTTCGGGTCGCGCAGGAGGCGTTCGACCTGTCGGAGCAGGCTCGGCGGACGTTCGAGGAGCGGCAGGCGGAGCTCTGGCGCTGGCAGCAGCGCTTCCCGGACTTCAGGACCTTCATCGCCTTCGTCGACGGTGAGATCGTCGGCAATGCCAGCACCGTCTTCGGGGCCAATGCCGCATACATGATGGGCGGCTCCGTCCGCGCAGACAGTCGCGGCCGCGGTGCCTACCGTGCCCTCGTGCGCGCACGCTGGGACGCCGCGGTCGAGCGGGGCATCCCGGCGCTCACGGTCACGGCGGGATCGATGTCGGCTCCCGTCCTCGAGCGGCTCGGCTTCGTCACCGCCTGCTGGGTCGACACCCTCTCGGACCGCTTCTCCTGACGCGGGGCTCTGCCGGCACCGCCATGCGCGGGTTCGGGTACGTGCCGGCGCCTGTCCGCTGAACGACACCCGACGAGAGCGCTCGCGTGACATTTGACACCAGGGCAAGGGGGATCTAGAACCCCCCACGCCGGCATCGGCGTCGAGTGG
>DASQQF010000070.1:0-7106 GCA_035643535.1 Gaiellaceae bacterium | reverse complement strand
GACGTCCACTTCGAGCCGCAGGAGGACGGGCTCGTCGTCCGCTTCCGCATCGACGGCGTGCTGCAGGAGGCGCAGCGCATCCCCCGCCGGCTGATCGCGCCGGTGACGACGAGGCTCAAGGTGCTCGCGAAGCTCGACATCGCGGAGCGGCGCAAGCCGCAGGACGGCCGGATCTCGCTGAACGCGGCGGCGGCCGGGCGGATGCTCGACGTCCGTGTCGCGACGCTGCCGACGGTCGAGGGCGAGTCGGTCGTCATGCGCCTTCTCGACAAGTCGAAGAAGCCGCCGACGCTGCAGGAGCTCGGGCTCTCGGAGGAGATGCAGGCGCGGCTGGGCACGATCGTGGAGCGGCCGACCGGCGCGTTGCTCGTCACGGGCCCCACCGGTTCCGGTAAGTCGACGACGCTCTTCGCCTCGCTGACGCAGATCAACCGGCCGGAGATCAACATCATCACCGTCGAGGATCCGGTCGAGTACCGGCTCGCGGGCGTCAGCCAGGTGCAGATCAACACCCGCGCCGGGCTGACGTTCGCGACCGCGTTGCGCTCGATCCTCCGCTCCGACCCCGACGTCGTGATGGTGGGAGAGATTCGCGACGGCGAGACGGCGCGCATCTCGATCGAGGCGGCCCTGACCGGTCACCTCGTCCTTTCGACGCTGCACACGAACGACGCGCCGGGGGCCCTGACGCGGCTGAACGAGATGGGCGTCGAGCCGTTCCTCACCGGCGCGGCCGTGACGGGCGTGCTCGCGCAGCGGCTGGCGCGGAAGCTCTGCTCCCACTGCTGCGAGATGTACACGCCGACGGTGGACGAGCTGCTCGCGGCGCGCGTCTCTCCCGACGTCGCGGCGAGCAGCGACGGGATGGCGCTCTACCGCAAGCGCGGCTGCCCGCGCTGCAACCAGACCGGCTACCGGGGCCGGATCGGCATCTTCCAGCTGCTCACGATGACCGAGGAGCTGGCCTCGCTCGCCGCCGCGAAGGCGACGCGGGAAGAGATCGAGCGTGCCGCGTTCGGAACCGGGATGCGGACGCTCTGGGACGACGGTCTCGCCAAGGTCGCCTCCGGGCTGACCAGCCTCGAAGAGCTGGCGCGCGTCACCGTATAGGGACAGCTCGCAGACGCTTCGCGGGCTAGTTAGTTGGCGTAGACGTCGCAGCCGAGGTAGAGGAGCGACTCGACTGCCTCGGTGACGAAGGCCGTCGCCTGGCCGGCGTCGGCGAACGTGTACGGCCCGGCTGCGACCGCCTGCTCGCCGCCGCCGGGGAAGACCTCGGCCTCGACGATGCACGAGGCGCCGTAGTCGACCGCGCGGAGACGGGCAACCGAGCGGCCGTCGCGCTTCGCGTGGCGCACGAACAGCTCTCTCCCGCTCTCGACGGTGGTCAAGGGGTGCTCGCCTCCGCGGCCGGGGCGGTGTCGAGCCCGGCCTTCGCGTTCGCCGCCGCCTGTGCGACCGCCTCGCGGTCGAGGTAGCCGTCGAAGCGGTAGACGAGCTTCCCGGGTGCGCGGTAGACGAGGATGCCCGGGTTGGGCAGCAGGTCGCCCGACGGCAGGAGCGCCGTCAGCGGTCCCGCGACGCGGTCGTCGAGGACGTTCACGAGCACGAACCCGACGTTCGCGTCCTGCGCGCCGGCTCGCGCCTCGGCGACGGAGAGGCCGTCGACCTTGGCCTGCGGGTTGTAGGCGCTGACGACGACGATCCGGTGCTGTGCGAGCTGCTCGCGGAGCGCAGCCGGGAGCAGCGCGTTCACGCGGTTGTGCTGCCGCTGCCGCGTCTGGCGCTCCTGCCGCACGGGCGGGTTCAGCGTGCCGTGGATCGCCGCCTCGGCCGACGGGGTCAGGCCCGTGAAGCGGTTCGCGGCGATGCTCGCCGAGGTGGGCGCCGGCGCCGGTGCGGTCTTGCTCGGCGTGGGCGGGATCACCGTCACCGCCGCCTGGTTCGACCGGCGCATGAGGAAGAGCCCACCGCCGGCGGCGGCGATCAGCAGCACGCCGACGAGCGCGACGATGCGGATCTGCGGGCTGACGGAGAAAGACGTGCTCACGGGGGCTCGCTCCTCCTATCGGAATGCCGCGGTCGGGTCTTTAGCGGTTTCCCCCGGCTGCCGATTCTCTGGCTATGCGCGCGCGGCCCCGCACGGAGGACGGCTTCCTGCTCGTCGAGCTGCTCGCGGCGACCCTGATCATCTCGATCGCGCTCCTCGCGTTGATGGGCGCGTACGAGGCCGGCTTCACCTCGCTGCACGCCGCTGCGAAGAACTCGTCCGCCGGGCTGATCGCCGACAACCAGCTCGAGCTCTACGCGTCGCTCCAGTACTCCTCGATCGGCCTCGACGCGACGACCCTGGCCTCGGTCCAGTCCTCCGACAGCACGTATGCGAGCGACGAGGCTGCGCTGCCCGGCAGCGGCAGCGACGTGACTATCTCGGGCTGCGGCTCGTCGGCGCAGTGCCTGCCGGTGCAGACGGTCAAGGGCGGCGACGGGAAGACGTACAAGCTCGAGACGTTCATCCGCGCGCTCGCCAACCCGAGCGCCACGAGCTGGACGGAGAAGGTGGTCACGGTGGTCGTGCGCGACACGAGCGAGTCGGGCAGCCCGAAGGTCGTCACCCTCCAGACGGCCTTCGACCAGGGCCCCGCCTGAGCAGCTCGAGCAGCCTGCGGAGGAACCGCGCGGCGGTTCCGAGCCTCTAGCCCGACCAGTTCTTCGGCGCCGACGCCGGCAGGTACGTCGTCTGGATGCTCAGCGGCGTTCCCGGCGGGAAGTAGTGGTACGGGATCAGCGTCTGCGCTCCGCCGCCGAGGCTGAGCGAGTTCGCGAGCACCGGGCCCATGTTCGACGCGCCGCCCTGGGTCGAGTACTGCGTCACGCAGTAGACGCCGAACTGGACCGTCGAGCTGCCCGCGAGGCTGACGCAGCTCGAGGTGATGAGCGAGCTGCCCGTCGAGTCCGCCCAGCAGCCGGTGACCATGATCAGGCCGTCGTCGAGCGTGTTCCAGGCGGCCGTGCAGCTCTGGTTGCCGCTGACCGCGCTCGCGGCGCAGAAGGTCGCGCTCCCGCTCGTGCTGATGCCGCCCGTGAAGTAGAAGCTCGCCAGGCCCGTGTAGGTCACGTTGCCGCTGAGCGTCAGGCTCCCGTCGAAGTAGAACTGTCCGTTGACCGACAGCGTCTTCGTCGAGGACTTCCACTTGATCTCGCAGACCGAGACGGTGCTCGAGCAGGGCTGCGAGCTCGAGCCGAGCTTGCAGTCGTAGGAGGAGCCGAACATGACCGACGTGATCGACGTGTCGCTGTTGTCGAGCGTCGAGTTGTTGTCGAAGAGGTTCGAGGGGCAGCCGGACTGCGGCAGGCTCGCCTGGTTGTCGTACATCTCGTGCAGGGTCGACCACGTGCCGTCGTTGCTGCCGGTGCAGGTCGAGTCCCACGAGGAGGGCTGGCCGATGCAGGGCATCGACGGGGTCGTGTCGACGCCCTCGCCGACGGTGCTCGCGTAGATCGGCGACTGCGTTCCGTCGCACACGCCCGTTCCGGGGGCGACCCCGTTGCACGTGTTCGCCGAGGTCGAGGTGAGGCCGACCTTGACCTCCTGGATCGGGCTCGCGGCCGAGCCCACCTTCGCGCTGCCGGTCACGCTGAGGTTGCCGCCGACCTCGAGCGTCGCGCCGGTGAACGCCTGGCTGCCGCTGAGGCAGAGGTCGCCGCGGATCAGGATCGGCACCGAGACGGTGACGTTGCCGTTCCATGTCGTGCAGCTGCCGGTGCCGTCGGCGTAGAGGTAGTTCCAGACGCCCGTCTCGGTCGTCGTCACCGGGCTCGGGACGTTCGCCTGCGCATGGACGGTGCGCGAAATGCCGTGGTAGGTGCCGGTGCCGTACATCGTCCAGGTGACGCCGTCGCCGGCGACGCTCGCGTAGTACGAGCCGGTGGCGCCGCTCGGCAGGTCGGTGAGGTCCTGCGAGCCGGTGGGCGGCTGCGTGCCGTTCGCCGCCGCGCTGTAGAGCATCCCCTCGGCGTACGCGAGCCCTTCCTGCGCGACCCCGAAGGCGACGCGGGCGTTGTCGGAGACGAGCGACTCGCGCTGGTTCGCCGTCCCGGCGACGAGGAGCCCCGCGGTCGTGACGGCGAGCACCATCATGACCATGAGCGCCATCACGAGTGCGACGCCTTCCTCGTCGTGGACGACTCGGTGCAGCAGTCGCCGCATCACGAGCAGTCCGTCGAGCCGAGATCGGCGGCGTTTCGCATGTCGATCAGGTCGGTCGCCGAAAAGGAGTCGCTCCCGCGCGGCGTGGGATTCACGCCGAGAGCGACCTGCAGGCGCGGGTACTGGGCCGCCGCCGTGACGCACGAGAACGGCGTCGGCGTCGTGACGCTCTGGATGAACGTCTCGCTCGTCCCGCTGCACGCCGATCCGGCGTAGCGGATCAACGCCCCGCCCGTCACGCACCAGGTGTACGTGCCGGTCGCGTGCGAGCACGAGCTCGGTAGCACGAGGGTCACGCCTGCCCCGCTCGAGACGAGCGTCGCCGTCGAGGCGCAGCGGGTCTCGAACTCGAGGCGGTCGAAGGCCAGGCGGACGCTGCTCTCGGAGGTGAGGCGTGCGTTCGCGTCGTTGCCTGCGCGAAGGCCCGAGACGAAGATGTTCGAGAGCCCGCCGACCACGACGACCGTGAGGACGGTGACGAGGACGAGCTCGACCAGCGTGAAGCCGGATTCGTCATGCAGGGGCCGCCGCATCACCATCCCTCTTCGGCCGCGCGCGCGAGAGACTGAACCCTCTAACGAGAGAGGGCGCGGTCTCCCGCGCCCTCTCGCGTCGTTCCGACGAAGCTCGAGGCCTAGCTCGGGCTCGGGTACGTGGTCGTGTCGCACCCGGTCGTGTCGTACGTGATCGTCGAGGTGCCGCCGGTGCCGCCCGTGTACCAGGCGTAGTTGACACCGCTGTCCTCGCTGTCCTCGACGCAGTAGCCGTCGCCGGCTGCGTTCGCGGCAATCAGGACGTTCGTGCCGATGCCGGGCGCCTCGGAGTTCAGCTTGGCCCGGCTGATGCCGGTGTACGAGTAGTTACCGCCCGCGGTGTCCTGGTAGTACGCCTCGGCGGCGGGGATCGCCGAGCGGACGTTCGACTCGGCGGCCGCCTTCTGGGCGTTGCCGCGGAAGCTGAGGTACGCCGGCACCGCGATCGCGACGAGGATGCCGAGGATGACGATGACGACCAGCAGCTCGATGAGGGTGAAGCCCTCCTCCGAGGCGAGCCGTGTCTTGATGCGATCGAACATGTTCGGTGATCTCCTTCCACAGGGTGGATGGCGGATGGCCCAGCCCCTATCGGCGCGCTCCGTGGTGACCACCTAGCCCCGAACGGGGGATTTCCTCCCCCGCGGCGGGGGATGCCGCCGGGCCACTCAAGCCGAGCCCCGCTCCTGCCGATACGCCGCGAGAGCGATGTTGCGGCCCACGTCCATCGACGGCTTGCTCGAGCACATGGTCGAGCTCGACGCGTCCGACCTGCACCTCACGGTCGGCAGCGCGCCGGCCTTCCGTGTCCGCGGCCATGTCGCGCCTGCCGAGAGCGTGCCGGCGCTGACCGCGGACGAGACGCGGGACGCGCTGTACGGGATCCTCACCTCCGAGCAGCAGAAGCAGCTCGAGCTCAACCGCCAGCTGGACTTCGCGTACTCGCTGCCCGGCGTCGCACGCTTCCGCGTCAACGTCTACTTCCAGCGCGAGACGCTCGGCGCCGCATTCCGCCTCGTCCCGCAGGAGATCCGCTCGCTCGAGGAGCTCGGCCTGCCGCCCGTCCTGCACACCCTTGCCGAGAAGCCGCGCGGTCTCGTGCTCGTCACCGGTCCCACCGGCTCCGGCAAGTCGACGACGCTCGCCGCGATCGTCGACGAGATCAATCGCACGCGCGCCGAGCACATCCTCACGATCGAGGACCCGATCGAGTTCATCCACCAGCACAAGCGATGCATCGTCAACCAGCGCGAGATCGGGCCCGACGCGACGAGCTTCGGCGAGGCGCTCCGCGGGGCGCTGCGCCAGGACCCCGACGTGATCCTCGTCGGCGAGATGCGCGACCTCGAGACGATCTCGACCGCGCTCACCGCCGCCGAGACCGGCCACCTCGTCTTCGGCACCCTCCACACGCAGAGCGCCTCGTCGACCATCGACCGCGTCATCGACGTCTTCCCGCCGGCGCAGCAGCAGCAGGTACGGGTGATGATCGCCAACTCGCTGCAGGCCGTCGTCACGCAGACGCTCGTCCCGACGCTCGACGGCATGGGCCGGGTGGCCGCCCTCGAGGTCCTGCTCCCCGACGACGCCGTCCGGAACCTGATCCGGCAGTCGAAGATCGAGCAGGTCTACACCGTGATGCAGACGAGCTCGCAGCGCGGCATGCAGACGATGGAGCAGGCGCTCGCCGACCTCATCCTGCGCGGCGTCGTCTCGGTCGAGGAGGCGATCTCGCGGACGACCCGCCCCGACCAGCTGTACGGGATCCTCGAGCGGGCGGGCGTGCCCGTGCCCGGTGAGCGGCAGCACGCCGCCGGCCTGCGGACGGTGGCCTCATGAGCGAGTCGATCTGGAAGAAGGAGATCACCCTCCGCCGCAAGGCGAAGCAGAAGGCGGCGCCGGAGCACACCGCGCCCGCCGCTGCCGCCGGGCCGGTTCCCGCTGCAGCGCAGCAGTCGGTCTGGAAGAAGGAGATGACCTTCCGCCGCAAGCCCAAGGTTCTGGATCCCGCTCCGCCTGCGCCGGCGGCACCGATCCCCGCGCAGGAGGCGGCTCCGATCCATCGGGCGTGGTCGTATCCGAGCGAGCCCACGTGGCCCGAGCCGAAGGAGCGCTGGTGGAACAAGGAGCTCGGCTTCTCCCGCAAGTCGAAGGACGAGCCGGAGCCCTCGCCCCAGGCGGCGCCTCCCGTCGAGCCGGTCGTCGCGGCCGCCGGTACGGCGTGGTCGGCCGAGCCGGAGCTTCCTCCCGCGCCGGTCGACGCCGTCGAGGCACCCGCGGCCACAGCGGCCGGGGCGCCCGTGCCGAAGCCCGAGCCCGCGCCTGCGGCGCCCGTGGCGCCCGTGCCGGAACCCGAACCCGAG
>DASQQF010000069.1:0-9808 GCA_035643535.1 Gaiellaceae bacterium | reverse complement strand
GCGAGACAGGCCCGCTGCACGGGGTGCTCGGGCAGCCGGTAGTCGCGGACCGGCCAGCCGCGCGCGTGGCAGAGCGCGAGCATCCCGGCGTGGTTGCCGGAGCAGTTGTTGTGGACGGGCTGCGGCTGCCGTCCTTCCTGCGGGCCGAGCTCGAGATCGTCCTCCGTCGCCTCCGCCTTCGCGAGCAGCGCCCGCACCGCGGCGACCTGTTCGGGCGTGTCGTGATGGGAGGCGCACGCGATACCGAGCTCCTCGTCGCTGAGGTCGTCGCGCGCGCGGACGAGCGGCAACGCCTGCAGCGGCTTCGACGCCGAGCGCATGAAGCAGGAGAGGTCGGCTTCGCCGGCGGAGGCGACGACCTCGCCGTCCCGCACGGCGACGGCGTGAACGAGGTGGACGCCTTCGACGACGCCGTTCCGGCGCACCTCGACGACGATCGGCTCGGCCACGCCGAGAGCCTATGCCCGCGCCACGCCACCACGCCTGCCGTGCCGTCGGCAAGCCGACGGCACGTTACGAATGTGCGCCAACTTCCAGACGAGCCTGGCGGCGGGCGCGCTTCCGAGCAATCGTGCGAGAGTGACCAGGCAGCGCGACACGGCCGCCGGCCTCTTCCACGTCACTTGCCATTCGGTGTGGGACGGCACCCTCTACCGCGACGATCTCGACCGAGCGAACTACGTTCACTGGGTCGCTCGCTCCTGCAGCGAGAACGCGGTCGTCTGCATCGGCAGCTGCATCCTGACGACTCATGTGCACCTGATCCTCGAAGTGGAGGCGATGAGGCTTCCCGCCGTGATGTACGACCTGAACTTTCGCTACGCATCGCGCTTCAACAGCCGACATCGCAGACGCGGCCGCGTCTTCGGCAGCCCGTACGGCGCCTCGCGCATCAACGACGACGGCCACCTCCTCACCGTCTATCGGTACCTCGCCCGGAATCCGATCGAGGCGGGATTGGTCGGAAAGCCGCAGGATTGGGCATGGAGCAGCTACGGGGCGGCAGTCGGAGCAAGCGACGGCTTCGAGTTCGTCAACCCGCAGAGAGTCCTCGAGATTCTCGGCGGAGCTCGGGAGGTAGCGGTCGCAAGGCTCCGACGGTTCGTGGAAGGCGCGTGACACTCTCGCAACGCGCCGTCGGCGAGCCGACGGCGGTGCGGGGTGGTGGGCCGAGCTACCGTTGGCGCGGATGCCCGAGCTGCCGGAGATGGAGGCTTGGCGGCGCCAGCTCGACGCGCCGGTGACGGCGTTCCCGGTCGTGAAGGCGGGGCCCGCGCACATCGCGACGCTGAAGACGTTCGACCCGCCGCTCGCCGCACTCGAGGGCCGCCGCTTCGGAGGCGCCCAGCGGCGAGGGAAGCGGCTGCTCTTCCCCACGGAGGACGGCGAGCTCGTCCTCCTCGTCCACCTGATGACCGCCGGCCGCCTCAGGTACGTGCCGGCCGGCGCGGCGGCGCCGAGATCCCCCGCCTTCCGGCTCGAGTTCGAAGGCGGAGCCCAGCTCGTCCTCACGGAGGCGAGGAAGAAGAAGCGCGCCGGAGTCTGGCTGCTCACGCCGGAAGCTGCGGAGGCGGAGCTCGCGCACCTCGGCCCGGAGGCCCTGGGTCTCGGCGCGGAACGGCTCGGCGCGATCGCACGCGGCGAGTCACGGCGCCTCCACGCGTTCCTTCGCGACCAGCGGCTGATCGCCGGCATCGGCCGGGCATGGGCGAACGAGATCCTCCACGCCGCCCGCCTCTCGCCCTACGCGCTCACGACCGATCTCGACGACGGAGAGGTCGCCCGCCTCGCCGCCGCGATCGACGCCGAGCTGCACCGCGGGCTCGAGCTCCGCGAGGCCGGCGCCTCGGACGAGAGGACCTACCGCGTCCACCGCCGCCTGGGCGAGCCGTGCCACGTCTGCGGCACGGCGCTCGCCCGGGTCGACTTCGAGGAGCACACGATCTTCTACTGCCCGACGTGTCAGACCGGCGGGCGGATCCTGAAGGACCGCCGGCTCTCGCGGCTCCTTCGCTAGCTCTTGAGGGACATTGACCTGGTGCGTGAAGAAGGGCTGCGGCCGGAGGAGGCGACGGAGACACCGAAGGGGCCCGGCCACCGGCTCGACCCGTGCTGAGGCGGCGGCAGGCTCGCCGCGCCGCACTGCGTTAGTCTCCGGGGATGGCAACGGTCGCCGAGGTGATGAACAGCGACGTCCTCGCCGTCGACCCGACGGCGTCGATCGGTGAGGCGGCGGACAAGATGATGGCGGCCGGCGTCGGCGCGGTCGTCGTCATGGAGGACATGGTCCGCCTCGTCGGGATCGTCACCGAGCGCGACCTCATGCGGGCGGTCGCCGCACGTGCGCGCGCCGCCGAGGCGCGCGTCCGGCAGTGGATGACGGAGAGCGTCGTCACGATCGAGCCGGAGACGACGGTCGAGGACGCCGCGAAGATGATGTTCGAGCGGAACTTCCGCCACCTCCCCGTGATGAAGGACGGCAGGCTGCTCGGCATCGTCAGCCTGCGCCGGCTGTCGCGGTGGGAGTTCGAAACGAAGGGATCCGTCGGACCGGCCCACTAGGCTGACGAGCCGTGATCCGGCTCTTCCCCGAGCGCGGCGGCTGGCTCGAGGTCGTCTGCGGCCCGATGTTCAGCGGCAAGAGCGAGGAGCTCATCCGCCGCCTGCGCCGCGCCGAGATCGCGGGGCAGCGGGCGCTGATCGTGAAGCCGAGGATCGACGACCGCTACGACATCGGCCACGTCGTCAGCCATGCCGGGGCGAGCATGCGGGCGTTGGCGGTCGACGATCCCGCGGATGTTCCCGCGCTCGTCGAGGGCTACGACGTGATCGGCGTCGACGAGGTCCAGTTCTTCGGTCGGGAGATCGTGCTCGTGCTCGACGCTCTCGTCGAGCACGGCCTGCGCGTCGTCGCGTGCGGCCTCGACCAGGACTTCCGCGGACGCCCGTTCGGCTCGATGCCCGAGCTTCTGTGCCGCGCCGAGCTCGTCGACAAGCTGCAGGCGGTCTGCCACCGCTGCGGCGGCCCGGCGACGATGACCCAGCGGCTGGTCGACGGCCGGCCGGCGCCCGCCGACGGGGCGACGATCGTCGTCGGCGCGCTCGAGCAGTACGAGGCCCGGTGCCGCAGCTGCCACGAGCTGGCAGAGCCCGCACGGGCGGCGGGCTGACCGAGCACGCGTTCGAGCTCGGCGCGACCAGTCGGCTCGCTGCGCGCCTATTCGACGACCTCGAGGACGCTCCCGGCGGGAGCGTCGAGCGCGTCCACCGTCCGCCGCGCCGCCTCGTCCACGTGGATCCGCGGCACCCCTTCGGGTGGCGCGTCGCCGCCGTAGGTACCGGGGCCGTAGAAGACGCCGTAGCGAATCACCACGCCGCCGGCATCGAGCACCATCCGCTCGTGCTCGGGCGCGCCGGCGAGGAAGACGCGCATCAGGCGAGCCGGATCGCGAGGGTTTCGCCGTCGACGGACAGGCTTCCGCCGAGGTGGGCGACGAGCCGCACCGCAACGGCGGCGCCGAGGTCGCGCAGATCCTCTCCGAGGACGACGGGCGCCGAGGCGGCGCGCACCGGGGACACGCGGATCTCCGTCCCTGCGACGGCGGCGTCCACCGCGTCGAGGCCGCCGTGGCGCAGCGCCGACTGGATCAGCGCCGCGACGCCGCGCTCGACGGCCACGGGGTCGGTCTCGATCGGCGCACCGGCGCCCGAGACACGGACACGCTCCTCGCCGAGCCGACCCGCCGCGGCACGCACGAGCTCGAGGGTGTCGACCTCGCGCCGTGTCGGGTCGTAGCGGCCGGCTTCGATGCGCGCCGCGAGCGAGAGCTCGTCGAGCAGCTCCGCGAGCTGCCCCGACGCGGCGTCGATCATCTCGACGTAGCGGTCGACCGGCGGCTCCAGGCCCGGAGTGCGGACGAGCGTCGTGGCGAAGCCGTGCACCGTCGCGAGCGGGGTGCGGAGGTCGTGGCAGGCGAGGGAGACGAGCCGGGCGAAGGCGGTGTCGTCGCTCACGGAACTAACCTTTTCAAAATGGCACGGAACGAGACGCCCGACATCCAGGCCGCGGCGCCGGAGATCGCCCTCGGCCTCTCTCGTGCGGGCGTGACGGGCGTGCAGAAGGCGGTACGGATCGGCCGCGGCAGCGGCGAGAAGCTCATCGCGGCGACGATCGACTGCACGGTCGACCTCGACCCGCGGCAGAAGGGCGTCCACATGTCGCGCTTCCCGGAGCTGTTCGAGGAGGCGATCGAGGGAGTCGTCGACGACGAGGCGTTCCTCGTCGAGGATCTCGCCGAGCACGTGGCCCGTCACATCGTCTCGCGGCAGGAGGCGCTGCTCGCAGAGGTGCGCATCACCGCGCGCTACCCGTACGAGCGGCGCACCCCCGTGAGCAGGCTCTCGACGCAGGAGATGGTCTCGCTGATCGGAATCGCGGCCGCGTCGCGCGAGCGGGTGCGGCGCGTCGTCGGCGTCGAGGCGACCGGGATCAACGCGTGCCCGTGCGCGCAGGGGCTCGTTCGCGGTGCGGCAGCCGAGAGGCTGCTCGATGCGGGGTTCGGCGGCGACGAGGTCGAGCGGATCCTGGAGCTCGTCCCGCTCGCGACGCACAATCAGCGCGGCCGCGGCACGCTCCTCGTCGGCACCGCCGCACGGCTGAACGCGGAGAGGCTCGTCGAGATCGTCGAGAGCTCGATGAGCTCGCCGATCTACGAGCTGCTCAAGCGCCCCGACGAGCTGTTCGTCGTCGAGCACGCCCACCTCCAGCCACGCTTCGTCGAGGACTCCGTGCGCGTCGCGCTCAAGGGCGTCCTCGACGAGCTCCCGCAGCTGGGCGCAGGCGACTTCGTCCTCTCGCGGCAGGTCAACTTCGAGACGATCCACGCCCACGAGGTCGTCGCCGAGCGCTACGGGACGGTGGGCGAGCTGCGCGGCGAGCTACTGAACGGCGGACACGGCCCCGCCGCCCACACCGTGCTCCGCGACTGGCTGCGCTCCTGAAGCCGTGCCATCGGCTTGCCGACGGCACGCCGACGGCACGCCGACGGCACGTTACGAGACCGTGTCGGATGGGCGACGCCGGAAGCCGCGGAAGCGGTTCTCCTCGCCGCGGCGCAGGCGGTTGATGTTGGCCCGGTGGAGGAAGACGACGCCCGCACCCGCCGCGCCCCCGAATGCGATCACCGGCCACGGATAACCGAGCAGCCAGGCCCACAGCGCGAGCGAGGAGGCAGCCGTCATCGAGGCGACGGACGCATAGCGCGTCAGGCTGAAGACGAGGAGCCAGACGCCGGCCCCCGTCAGACCGACGAGCGGTGCGACCCCGAGGAAGGCGCCGCCTGCGGTGGCGACCATCTTCCCGCCGCGCCGGAAGCCGAGGAAGAGCGGGCGCGAGTGGCCGAGCATCGCCGCGGCGCCCGCGAGGACGCCGGTGCCGTGGCCGACGACGAGCGTCCCGGCGAGCGCAGGCCCGAACCCCTTCGCCACGTCGAGCAGCATCGCCGGCAGCCCGAGCCGCGTCCCGTAGACACGCCAGACGTTCGACGCGCCGAGGTTGCCGCTCCCCTTCGTGCGGATGTCTTCGCCGCGGAAGATCCGGACGAGCCAATAGCCCCACGTCAGCGAGCCGGCGACGTAGCCGGCGGCGACGAGGACGGCGGTCAGCACGGCCCGGCCGAAGCGCTAGAACGGAATGCCGTACTGCTCGATCCAGCCGTTGACGACATCCCAGTCGAGGTTCCCGAAGAACGCCTCGATGTAGGACGCGCGGTCGGTCTGGTAGTCGAGGAAGTACGCGTGCTCGTAGACGTCGAGCGCGACGAGCGCCGTCGCGTTCCAGACCGGGAACGTGTTCTGCGCGTCTCCGACGTAGTTGAACAGGCGTCCCTCGTCCCAGTCGTACGCCGTCCACGCCCAGCCGCGGCCGGCCATCCCCGTCGCCCCGAGGTCGGCGCGCCACGCGTCGGCCGAGCCGAAATCGCGGGAGACGAGCCGGCCGAACGCACCGTCGGGCGCGCCGCCCGCCCCGCCGAGATGGGCGAAGTAGAGCTCGTGGTTCTTGATCCCGCCGATCGCGAACGTGAGGTCGACCTTGAGCGCCCGCAGCTCCGAGAAGGTCTGGTTGGCGGAGGAAAGGTCGACGTCGGCGAGCCGGCCGAGGATCTCGTTGCGCTTCGCGACGTAGCCCTCGTACAGCTTGTAGTGGGCCTCGATCGACGCCCGCGAGATGCCGTCGAGCGCGTAGGCCTCGGGCCGCAACGGCCGCGGGGCGATCTCCTCGAACCTGTACGCAAGCGTGGACACGGCGGGACGTACCTCCTCTCGACCCGAATTTCACGGCAGCAGAGCCGGGCGCGCGGAGCATATCCTCCGTCTCGTAGAGAGCCGGAGAGAGAGCTGCGAAAGGAGCCGACGAGATGGCCTTCGAAGTGCCGGAGCTTCCGTACCCGTACGACGCGCTCGAGCCCCACATCGACGAGGCGACGATGCGCGTCCACCACGACGCCCACCACGCTGCGTACGTGAACAACGCGAACGCCGCGCTCGAAGGGACGGAGTGGGCCGACGCGTCGGTGGAGAGCGTCCTCTCGAGCATCGACGCGATCCCCGAGGACAAGCGGACGGCCGTGCGGAACAACGCCGGCGGCCATGCGAACCACTCGCTCTTCTGGCGGATCATGAGCCCCGACGGCGGCGGCGAGCCCGGCGGCGCCCTCCGCGACGCGATCGACGGCGTGTTCGGCGGCTTCGACGAGCTGAAGGGCGCGGTCAACGACGCCGGCGCGAAGCGCTTCGGCAGCGGCTGGACGTGGCTGGTCTGGGACGGCACCGGGCTCGAGGTCTACTCGACCGCGAACCAGGACTCCCCGATCATGGAGAGCCACGTGCCGCTGCTCGGCATCGACGTCTGGGAGCACGCCTACTACCTCCACTACCAGAACAAGCGGCCCGCCTACCTCGAGGCCTGGTGGAACGTCGTCAACTGGCCCGAGATCGAGCGCCGCTATGCGGAGGCGACGAGCTCGTAGACGCGGCGCTTGCGGACGGGCCCGTGCGCCTGCTCCAATCCGGTCGAGGACCGGATGCGTAGGACCGGGCGCGACATGGAGCTCGCCGTTGACGCACCACACCTGCGCCCTGTCCCGACGGACGGGGCGCCGCCGTCCCTCGACACACCCGACGCGGAGCTGGTCGCCCGCGTCGCCGAGCGCGATCGGGCGGCCTTCGAGCTTCTCTACCGCCGCTACGTCCGCTCAGTCTTCGGGCTCGCTCTCCGGCGGCTTCGCGACCGGAGCGGCGCCGAGGACGCGACACAGGAGGCGTTCGCCGCGATCTGGCGGGCCGCGGGCACGTACCGCCCCGAACGGGGGCCGGTTCCCGGCTGGCTCTACGCCGTTGCACGGAACGCGATCGTCGACCGGCTGCGCCGTGGCGACCCGGCCGTCCCGGGGGAGGTGCCGGAGCTCGTCGCCGGCGGGCCCGGGCCGGCCGAGCAGGCGGAGGACGCGTACGTCGCGTGGCGCGTCCACCGGGCGCTCGAGGACCTCCAACCGCGCGAGCGCGAGGTGATCGAGCTCGCCTACTGGAGCGGCATGTCGCAGAGCGAGGTCGCCGCGTACCTCGGCCTCCCGCTCGGCACGGTCAAGACGCGCACGCGCAGCGGCCTCGCCCGGCTCGCGTCGTTGCTCGAGGAGGAGCTGCGATGACCCCGAGGCCGGAGTTCGACGAGCTCGTGGGCTCGGAGCCGCTCGGCCTCGAGCGGGAGCGGCTGCGCCGCGCGCACGAGCTGCTCGTCCGGGCGGGGCCGCCGCCGGAGCTGCCCCCGGAGCTGCGGAAGGCGCCGCGGACGGAGAAGCCGGATGCCGTCCGGCGCCGGGAGATCAAGCGCCGGGCGACGCTCCTGCTCGCGGCCGCCCTCGCCGTCGCGGCCGTCTTCGCGGGAGGCTACGTGGTCGGCCACCGGAGCGGCGGCGGACCGGGCAGCGCGCAGACCCTCGCGCTGAAGGGCACGAAGGCGGCGCCGCACGCTCGCGCCACGCTCGAGGTGCTGCCGGCGGAAGGCGGCAACTGGCCGATGACGCTCACCGTCAAGGGCCTGCCGAAGCTGCCCGGCGCCGGCTACTACGAGGTCTACCTCGTCCGGAAGGGAGCGCGCTATCTCTCCTGCGGGACGTTCGTCACCGCGGGCGGGAGCCGGCCCCTCACGCTGACGCTGAACGCGCCGTACCACCTGCGGCAGGGCGACAGCTGGATCGTGACGCGGGAGTCGCCCCCGAGCGGCGGCCACGGCACGACCGTCCTCCGGCCGGCCTAGCGTCTGCCTCAGTCGAGCTCGGCGCCGAGCGAGCGGGCGAGCTGCGCCGCGCCGGCGAGATCGAGCCTCGCTCCCGCGACCCGCGCGGCGGCGAGGTCGACGCCGTCGAGCGACGCCTCCCGGAGGTCCGCACCGGCGAGCGTCGCGTTGTGGAGGAGCGCCCGCGTGAGGTCGGCACCGCGGAGGTCGGCACCCGAGAGATCCGCCTCGGAGAGATCCGCCTCGCGCAGCCGGATGCCGCGCAGGTCACGGCCGGAGAGGTCGTGCCCGCGCAGCGACGCGTACGACCAGTCGCCCTCGTCGACCGTCAGCCCCGTCAGGGTCGCGCCGGCGAACGAGGCGCCCGCCATCCGGCAGCCCGCAAAGCGCGCGCCGAAGAGGTTCGCGTTCTCGAAGATGCAGCCGGAGAAGTCGGAGCCCTCGTGCTCCGAGCCGTTCAGCCGGGCGAGCGTGAAGTCGCAGGCCTGGAACGTGCAGCGGACGGTGCGGAGCCCCGACAGGTCGAGGCCGCGGAAGCTCTCGTGCTCGAAGACCTCGTTCCCGAGCTCAGCGTCCGGTTCGAGCTTCATTCCGCATCTCGGCGAGCAGCCGCTCGAGCCGCGGCTCGCTCGAGTCGTCGACGAAGCTCATCGCGGCGGCGACGTTCGGGTGGACGGCCGCGATCGCGTCGCGCATCTGGAGCGCGACGGCGCGGTAGGACGGATGGCCCTCGCGCCCGGAGCGGAGCTCGATCAGGTGGAGCGCCTCGCGCGCGTCGAGCTCGAGGACGTAGCGGATGCGGTAGGCGAGGCAGAGCGCGTACGGCGCCTCCTCCACGAGCCCCTCGCCGCGGAGGCGCTCGTACTCCGCTCGCGACACGTCGAGCGCGCGCTCATAGTCGGCGGCGAGCCCCGCCTCCGCCACCTCGTGCGGCACGTCGGCACCGAGATCGGGCGAGAGCCGCTGCCACTGGCACGTGAGCAGCCGGTGCCGCTGGAGATCCCTGAACGCCCCGTAGTCGGAGACGATCTCGAAGCGGTACGAGAGCGTCTCGAAGCCGCGCCCGGGACGGTGACGCCTGTTCTCCCGCTCGCCCACCAGTCGGCGGAGGAGCTCCGCCCGCTCTCGCTCCGGCAGCCTCGCGACCGCCGCGAGCGCCGCCTCCTCCCCGGTCGCAGACGCCTCGTAGAGGAGCGCCGCGAGCAGCTCCTTCTCGCTCCCGTGGGCGCGCAGCAGCCGCACCGACGGCCCGGTCGCCTCCTCTCCGTCGCCGAGCCCGAGCCGCTCGACGGCCGCCGCGGCGAGCTCGTTCCGCGCGCGGAGGTACTCGACCCAGCGCCCGCCCCGTTCGGGACGCGGCACGCGCGCGACGAAGCTCGGGATCACCCCCTGCAGCTCCTCGAGCAGCATCTCGCCGTACGAATGCGCCTCGGCGAGCGGGTGGGCGAGCAGATGGAGGACGAGCTGCTCGTACGCCTGGCCGCTCGCGTAGATGCCGACGTGCGAGAGCGACGC
>DASQQF010000068.1:0-10903 GCA_035643535.1 Gaiellaceae bacterium | reverse complement strand
CATGGTTGCCGCCTCAGACGCGGCGCCAGGCCGTCTCGTCGTCCTTGACCAGGCCACCGGCCTGGCCTGCGGACGCCGAACCGCCCTGGCTTGGTCTGAGACGGCCCCACGGGGAGCCGAATACACATCAAGCCTCTAGCGAGCGCCGAACGCGCCCGCGAGGACGCGCGCGAGCCGGAGCGCGGCGCGGTAACGGCGATAGGCGGTCACGGGAGGCGTCACTTCGCCCCGGCAACGGTCGTTCCTGCCGCGACGGTTCGCCACGGGAGGCCGGAGTACACTGGATAAGTGGCGACGGTCGAGACAGGCGAGCGGCACGAGGAGCCGCTCGAGAGCCTGCTCGCGGAAGTCGCCGCCTACCATCCGGACGCCGACGTCGATCTCGTGACGCGGGCGTTCCGCTTCGCGGCGGCGGCGCACGAGGGGCAGCAGCGGCGCTCCGGTGAGCCCTTCATCACCCATCCGGTAGGCGTCGCGAAGATCTGCGCAGAGCTGCGGCTCGACGAGCAGACGATCGCGGCGGCGCTCCTCCACGACGTCGTCGAGGACACGAGCACCGAGCTCGAGACCCTGCGCGAGGAATTCGGGGACGAGGTGGCGCAGCTCGTCGACGGCGTCACGAAGCTGACGCGCGTCCAGTTCCAGAGCCGCGAGCAGGCAGAGGCGGAGAACTACCGCAAGATGGTCGTGGCGATGGCCGAGGACGTCCGGGTCATCCTCGTCAAGCTCGCCGACCGCCTCCACAACCTCCGCACGATCGAGTACCTCGGCAAGCAGAAGCAGATCCAGAAGTCGAAGGAGGCGCTCGAGGTCTACGCGCCGCTCGCGCACCGGCTCGGCATCCACGCGCTCAAGTGGGAGCTCGAGGACCTCGCCTTCCAGACACTCCACCCGCGCAAGTACACGGAGATCAAGACGATGGTGGCCGAACGGCGCGCCGACCGCGAGCGCCACGTCAACGAGGCGGCCGACGTGCTGCGGCGCGAGCTCGAGAAGGTCGACATCCCCGTCGACATCGTCGGCCGCGCGAAGCACTTCTACTCGATCTACGACAAGATGGTGAAGAAGGGCCGCGAGTTCAACGAGATCTATGACCTCACGGCGATGCGCGTCATCGTCGAACGCGGCGGCGAGGAGGGCACACGCGACTGCTACGGCGCCCTCGGGCTCATCCACTCGCTCTGGAAGCCGATGCCCGGCCGGTTCAAGGACTACGTCGCGATGCCGAAGTTCAACGGCTACCGCTCGCTCCACACGACCGTGATCGGGCCGGAGGGGCGGCCGCTCGAGATCCAGGTGCGGACGCGCGAGATGCACGAGACGGCCGAGCTCGGCGTCGCGGCGCACTGGGCGTACAAGACCGACGGGCGCCGCTCGAAGGGGGCCGACGCGGAGTGGAGCGCCTGGGTGCGCTCCCTCATGGACATCCACGCCGACGAGGCCGACGCGCGCGAGTTCGTCAAGAGCTTCCGCACCGACCTCTTCGACGAGGAGGTCTTCGTCTTCACTCCGAAGGGCGAGGTGAAGACGCTGCCCGCGGGCGCGACGCCGATCGACTTCGCCTATGCCGTCCACACGGACGTGGGCCACCGCACCGTCGGCGCCAAGGTGAACGGCCGGATCGTCCCGCTCCACTACCGGCTGCGGAGCGGCGACCGCGTCGAGATCCTCACCGGCAAGTCGGCGTCGCGCGGGCCGTCACGCGACTGGCTCGGCCTCGTCGCCTCCTCCCGGGCGCGGAACAAGATCCGCCAGTTCTTCTCGCGCGAGCAGAAGGAGGATCTCGAGGCGAAGGGCAGGGAATCGCTCGAGAACGCGCTCAAGGGCCAGAACCTCCCGTACCGCAAGCTCGCCGGCTCGGCCGTCCTCGCCGGTGTGATCCGCGAGTCGGGGTACAAGAAGGCGGAGGACTTCTACATCGCCCTCGGCTCGGGGAAGCTCCACGCCGCCAAGATCGTCGACAAGGTCCTCCAGCAGCTCAAGGTCGACGAGGTCGCGGACGAGGAACCCGTCCCGCTCAAGAAGCCGCGGGCGCGCGAGGCGGCCGGCAGCGATTCGTACGGGATCAAGGTCGTTGGCGTCGAGGACGTGCTCGTCCGGCTCGCCAAGTGCTGCACGCCGGTTCCCGGCGACGAGATCGTCGGCTACATCTCGCTCGGCAAGGGCATCACGATCCACCGCGGCGACTGCCCGAACGTCCGCGCCCTGCGCCGGAACCCGGAACGGTTCACGCCGGTCGAGTGGGAGGGGGACGGCTCGCAGAGCTTCCGCGTCCAGATCGCCGTCGACTCGTGGGACCGGCCGCGCCTGCTCGAAGAGGTGGCCCGCACGTTCGCCGAGCACGGCGCGAACATCGTCTCCTACGGCGGGACGGTCGAGGATCAGATGGCGCGCAACTGGTACGTCGTCGAGGTGGGCGACGTGCAGGGGCTACGGGCGCTGCTCGCCTCGCTGCGGAACGTCGACGCGGTCTTCGACGCCTACCGCGTCACGCCGTCCTGACGGTCGAAGCCGTCCCTCGTTCAAGGGATCGAGCCCGCGAGCGCCGGGGGTACCTCGTTCGGGGGATCGCCGCTCAACCATGCGGCACGCCTCCCCCGTTCGGGGGACGCCCGTCAGCTTTCCCAGGCCTCGCCTCCGACGTCCCAGCCGACGAGGCAGTGGCCCGAGACGAGCACGGCGACGCGCTCGAGGAACGGCTCGTCGTCGTCCGCGGCGCCGTCGACCGCGAGCTCGGCCACCGGCGTCCCCTGCCAGCGCACGGGTACCGTCCGGCGGTGCGGCTCGTCGGGCGTCCCCGCCTCGGGGCCGAGCACGAGTTCGCCGCCCTCGACGAAGAGGATCCCTGCCCACGCGTAGCCGGCGCGCTCGTGGAGGACGCACACCACCTCGCGGAGGACGTCGTCGGCGTCGCCGCCACGGTCGACCATCCGGTCGATCGCCTCGAGGGCGCCGCTCGTGTCAGCCCTCGACATCGTCCCCCTCGAATGCGAGCACCCGGTCGCGAAACGCCGCCGGCACCTCGTGTGCGTGCCGCTGAGCGAGGTCGACGTAGACGAGCGTCTGGTGGGCGGTGACCATGAGGAGGTCGTCGGGCAGGCGGTAGGCGGCGAAGGCAAACGTCACGCTCGTCCGCCCTAGTCGCGCGACGCGCGTCCACACCTCGATCTCGTCGTCGAAGACGGCCGGGGCGAAGTACTCGACGTCGTTCGCCCGCATCACGAAGTCGCCGCCGCCGGGCCCCTCGTGCAGGAGCCCGAGCGAGCGGAGGTACTCGACACGGGCGAGGTCGAAGTACGGGTTGTAGCGCCCGTAGTAGACGATCCCCTGGGCGTCCGTGTCGGAGAAGCCGACGCGGGTGTGCGCCGAGAACTTGAAGGGCGGCTTCATCGCCTAGAGTTTGCCGGTGGCGCACGACGCGATCACCGACGTCACCGGCGTCCGTGTCGGCCATTGCACCGTCCGCCGCGATCCGGACGTGCGGACGGGCGTCACCGTCGTCGTCCCGCCCGGGTTGCCGCTCTTCGCGGGCGCGCACCGGCTCAACGGGAACGGTGAGCTGACCGGTCTCGAGTGGGTGCGCGAGTCGGGACTGCTCACGACGCCGATCGGGCTCACGAACACGCACTCGGTCGGCGTCGTCCGCGACGCGCTCGTCGAGGCGGCGATCGCCGACGGGCTCGGCGCCGCGTGGTCGCTCCCCGTGGTCGGCGAGACGTGGGACGGCTTCCTCAACGACATCGGCGGGATGCACGTCACGCGCGAGCACGTGTTCGCCGCGCTCGCCGACGCGGGCGACGGGCCGGTGGAGCAGGGCTGCGTCGGCTCGGGCACCGGAATGATCTGTCACGGCTTCAAGGGCGGCATCGGCTCCGCCTCGCGCCGCGCCGGCGCGTACACCGTCGGCGTCCTCGTGCAGGCGAACCACGGGCGGCGCGACCGTCTCGTCGTCGACGGCGTCCCGGTCGGACGGGAGCTCGGCCCCGACGTCGTGCCGCTCCCCGATGGCCCCGAGGGAGCCGGCTCGATCATCGTGATCGTCGCCACCGACGCGCCGCTCCTGCCGCACCAGTGCGCGCGGGTGGCGCAGCGCGCCGCTCTGGGGATCGCGCGCACCGGCGGCGCGGGCGAGAACTCGAGCGGCGACTTCATGGTCTGCTTCTCGACTGCGAACGGCGGCCTCGGCGCCGGCGAGGGCACGATCACCGCCGAGTTCCTCGCGAACGCCGGGATCGACGAGCTCTTCTACGCGGCGATCGAGGCGACCGAGGGGGCGATCGTCAACGCGCTCCTCGCAGCCGAGACGACGACGGGGCAGGAGGGACGCGTCGTGCACGCGCTGCCGCGCGACCGCTTCGAGGAGCTCGTGCGCGCTCGCTAGGAGCGGATGAGCTCGAGCACCTCGTCGCGCTTGCGCTCCATCAGCTCCTGCGAGGTTGCCTCGAGATTCAGCCGCAGCAGCGGCTCCGTGTTCGAGGGCCGCACGTTGAAGTGCCACTCGTCGAAGTCGACCGAGATCCCGTCGAGGTGCGAGACCCGCCCTTCGCCCGCGTACCGCTCCTTGAGCTCCTGGAGCTTGAGCGGGACGTCTGCGACCGGCGTGTTGAGCTCGCCGGTGATGAAGTAGCGCTCGCGCAGCGGGGCGAGGATCTCCGAGAGCTTCCGGCCCTTCTTCGAGATCAGCTCGAGCATGAGGAGGAACGGGACGATTCCCGTGTCGGCCTGGCTGAAGTCCCGGAAGTAGTAGTGGCCGGAGACCTCGCCGGCGAAGGCGGCGTCGTCCTTCCGCATCCGCGCCTTGATGAACGCGTGGCCGACGCGGTTGACGAGCGCGGTGCCACCCTCGCGCTCGATCGTGTCGGGCACGGCGCGGCTCGCCCGCACGTCGTAGATGATCTTCGCCCCCGGCTCCTTCTCGAGCATCGTCTCGGCGAAGAGCGCGGTCACGAAGTCGCCGGGCACGAACTCGCCGCGGTCGTCGACGAAGAAGCAGCGGTCCGCGTCGCCGTCGAACGCGACACCGAGATCGGCCCCTTTCTCGAGCGTCTCGCGGACGATGAACTCGCGGTTCTCGGGCAGGAGCGGATTCGGCTCGTGATTCGGGAACGAGCCGTCGGGCTCGAAGTGGCACCGCACGGTGTCGAGGGGGAGCCGCTCGAGCACCTGCGGGAGCATCGCGCCCGCCATCCCGTTCGCCGCGTCGATCACGACCCGTAGCGGCCGGACCGCGGCGACGTCGACGAACGAGAGCACCCGTTGGACGTACGCCGGCCAGATGTCGTAGCTCTCGCGTGACCCTGCCGTGACGCTTCCGTCAAGGTACCTGGTACCCGTCGATGCCCCTTCGGCCAGGGCGCGGTCGCGGATCTCGAGCAGGCCTGACTCGCCGCCGACGGGGAGCGCGCCGCGGCGGACGATCTTCATGCCCGTGTACTCCCCGGGATTGTGCGAGGCGGTGACCATGATCCCGCCCTCGAGGCCGAGCGAGCCGACGGCGAAGTAGACCATCTCGGTGCCGACGAGCCCGAGGTCGAGCACCTCCGCGCCCGCCGCCGCCGCGCCCCGCATCGTCGCCTCCTGCATCGCCGGCGAGGACAGCCGCATGTCGCGTCCGACCGCGATCCGGCGGGGCTCGAACTGCTCGACGTAGGCGCGCCCGATCGCCTCGGCCCCCGCCTCGTCGAGCTCGGCGGGATAGACGCCGCGGACGTCGTACGCCTTGAAGACCTTCGGATCGAGCACGGGCGCGATCCTAGCCGGGGCTTCCGAATCTACGATTGAGGGATGGTCGAGCGGAAGCTCGCAACGGTGCTCTTCGTCGATCTCGTCGGCTCGACCGACCTGCTCACGGAGGCCGACCCCGAGGTCGTACGCCGGCGCGTCGGGCGCTTCTTCGACCAGGTGTCGCACTGCATCCTCACGCACGGCGGCACGGTGGAGAAGTTCGCCGGCGACGCCGTGATGGCCGCCTTCGGCGTCCCGCTCCAGCACGAGGACGACGCGGAGCGCGCCGTCCGCGCCGCCCTCGCCACGCTCGAACGCGTCCGCGAGCTCGGCCTCGAGGCACGCATCGGGATCGAAGCGGGCGAGGTCGTCGCGGACGAGAGCGAGTCGACGTTCGCGACGGGAGAGGCCGTCAACCTCGCGGCCCGGCTCGAGCAGCGGGCGGCGCCGAACGAGATCCTCGTCGGACCGACCGCGGCCCGGCTCGTCCGCGACCTCGTCGAGCTCGAGCCGGTCGAGCCGCTCGAGTTGCGCGGCTGGCCCCGGCCCATTCGGGCCAGCCGTGTGGTCTGCGCGCTCGAGCCCGGCCGTCCGCTCCGCTCTCTCGCCGCGCCGCTCGTCGGCCGCGAGTCGGAGCTCGACCTGCTCGAGAACACGTTCGCGCGCACCGTCCGCGACCGCCGCGCGACGCTCGTCACGCTCTACGGCGAGCCCGGCGTGGGCAAGAGCCGGCTCGCGCGCGAGTTCGTCGAAGGGCTCGAGGGCGCGACCGTCCTGCGGGGCCGTTGCCTGCCCTACGGGGAGGGCGTCACGTACTGGCCGGTCGCCGAGATGGTGAAGGCGTCGGCCGGCATCTCCGACGACGACCCGCTCGACCGCGCGCTCGAGAAGCTGCGCGAGACGTGCGAGGACGAAGCGGTCGCCGACCTGCTCGGCCTCGCCGTGGGCGTCCTCGAGGCCGTCGAGGGCGAGCGCAGCCAGCAGGAGATCGCGTGGGCCGCACGTTCGTGGGCGGAGCAGCTCGCGGACGCGCAGCCGCTCGTGCTCCTCTTCGAGGACGTCCACTGGGGCGAGGAGCCGCTGCTCGAGCTGATCGAGCACCTCGCGGGATGGGTACGGACGGCGCCGCTCCTGCTCGTCTGCCTCGCGCGCCCGGAGCTCCTCGACGTCCGCCCGGCCTGGGGCGGCGGCCGCATGCGCGCAGTGACGCTCGAGCTCGAGGCGCTGCCCGACGAGGAGAGCCGAGAGCTGGTGGTCGCCCTCGCCGGAGAGGTCGGCGTCCCCGTCGACGTCCCGGCCGTGCTCGAGAAGGCCGAAGGGAACCCGCTCTTCGTCGAGGAGACGATCCGCGCCCTTGCCGAGCGCCCCGACGGGCGGCCGGAGCGGATTCCCGACACGCTCCAGGCACTGATCGCCGCGCGCATCGACCGGCTCTCGCCGGCGCCGCGCCGGATCCTCCAGCGCGCCTCGGTCATGGGACGCGTCTTCCTCCACGGGGCGCTCGCGCACCTCTCGCCGGACGTCGACGACGTCGACGCGGCGCTCGACGAGCTGCTGCTGCGCGACTTCGTCATCCACGAGGAGCGCTCCGCGATCAGCGGCGAGCAGGCGTTCAAGTTCAAGCACGTGCTGATCCGCGAGGTTGCGTACGCGGGCCTCGCGAAGGGCTCGCGGGCCGACCTCCACCTCCTGTTCGCCGGTTGGCTCGGCGAGCGAGCCGGTGACGAGCTCGTCGAGATCCGTGGCTTCCACCTCGACCAGGCGACGCGCCTGCTGGCCGAGCTCGACGGCTCCGCGCCGCCGGAGCTCGCCGAGGAGGCCGCGGGCGCGCTGACGCAGGCGGGGCGGCGAGCGCTCTCGCGCGAGTCGTTCCGCAGCGCCCGCAGGCTGCTCGTTCGCGCCGTCGAGCTCGCGCCGACCCTCGAGCGCCGCTACCTCGCCGCGCGGGCCGCCTGGCGGCTCTCCGACCTGGCCGCAGTCGCCGTCGAGATGGAGCGGGTTCGCGCCGAGGCCGCGCAGACCGGCGACCGGACGCTGGAAGGGCGTGCGCTGACGGCGCTCGCCGAAGCGGTGCTGAACCAGCGGGCCGACGCGATGACGGCGCGCGCGCTGGCCGAGCAGGCGGTCGAGGTGCTCGCGGACGACGAGCCCGACGTCCGGTTCGAGGCGTTCCGGGCTGCGGCCGGCGTCGCCTCGTGGCTGAGTGACGACGAGGCGTTCGAGCGCTGGGCGAAGCTCGCGCTCGAGGCGGCGCGGGCGGCGGACCGAAAGGACCAGGAGATCCAGATCACGATGTCGCTCGCCGAGAGCTACATCCACCGGCTCGACCTGGCCGAGGCCGAGCCGCTCGTGGAGCGGATCGCGGACCTCGCGCGAGAGAGCGGGAGCGTCGTCGGGCAGGCGCTCGCGCTGGTCGCGCGGGGGGCGCTCGAGAACTGGCGTGGCAACGACGCCGAGTCGGAGGCCGCATACGCGGCTGCACAGGAGCTCTACCGCGAGATCGGCAACGCCCCCCTCGAGGCGAGCTCGACGATGATGCTCGGACGCCTTTCGGCCGCGCGGGGCGACCTGCCGCGCGCCGAGAAGCTCCTCCTCGACGCGGTGCGGACGATGAAGGGCAGCAACGACCGCGCCCGGCTCTGCGAGGCACAGCGCTCGCTCGCCGAGGTCTACGTCGACCTCGGCCGCCTCGAGGAGGCGGAGCGCTACGCGCTCGAGGCCCGCGAGTCCGTCGGGCCGGAGGATCGCGTCTCGCTCTCGACGACGAAGCTCTCGCTCGGGATCGTGCGGGCCGCGCAGGGTCGCGACGGCGAGGCGCAGGAGCTCATGACCGAAGGTCTCGAGGATCTCCGCGCGCTCGGCCTCCGCGCGCCCGAGCGCTGGGCGCTCGGCGTGATCGCCGGCTTCCTCCGCTCCCGGGGTCGCGAGGCGGAGGCGGCGCGCTACGACGAGCGGCTCGCCGAGCTCGCACCCGCCGGCGCCGCGCCGATCGCCTGAGTCGACGATCCCGGCCCGCCGACGCCGGCGTCTACGGCCCGCCGGCGAGCACGTCGCGGATCGCCTCGTGGCTCGCGACGTCGGGCGACTCGCTGATCACCGTCGCAGGGCGATCGAAGCGGCCGAGCGCGTCACGCAGCGGTTCCGCGCGGAGCGTCCCCTCGCCGTACGGGAGGTGCCTCGTCTCGTTCCGGTTCGCGTAGGCGATGTCGCTGAAGTGGACGTGGAACGGCGCGCCCGGCTCGAGGACGGCGTCGGCGGCCGCGAGCGGCGCGGCGAATGCCTCGACGTCGAGGAACGCCCCGTCACTCGTCGCGTGCATGTGCGCGAAGTCGAGCACCGGCCGCACGAAGTCCACCTGCGATGCGATCGCGAGCACGTCGTCAACCGTCCCGAGCTCGCGCACGCGTCCCATCACCTCGACCCCGAACGGGACGAGCCGGTCCTTTGCCTCGAGCCGCCCACGGAGGTCGCCGAGCTGGTCGACGACGTCCGCCAGGGCCCGCTCCCGCTCGCGTCCGAGCAGGAAGCCCGGGTGGAAGACGATCAGCCGCGCGCCGCACGCCTTCGCCAGCCCGGCCGTGTGGTCGAGCATCCCGAGCGCCATCCGGAACTTCTTGCCGCGGTCGGCGTGGCCCACGAACGCCGCGAGCGGCGCGTGCACCGAGAGGACGACGTCCGCCGCCTCCGCGGCCGCGCCGAGCAGGGGCGCCGCCTCGTAGCCGAGCCAGAAGCCGCCTGCGAAGCCGAACTCGCACGCGCGGTAGCCGTCGGCGGCGAGCAGCGCGAACGCCTCCTCGAAAGAGGGCGCCTCGGGCAGCCCCGCAGGGCCGAAGCGGATCTCGCCCATACGCTGAGCCTATGCCGTCCGACGCCGCTTCTACGTTGTCGCCATGGCCAAGCGCCCATCCCGCATCGATCTGCTGGAGCTCGACATCGACCTCCGCCTCGCCGATCTCTGGCGCGAAGCGGCGGACATCACGGACTGGAACCTCGACGTCGTTGCAGCCTTCATCCGCGCCGCGTACGGGAAGGGCTACTGCGACGCGCTCACCGAGGACTCGCCCGGCTCGCTCTGCAACGACCACGGATACCGCATCCCCGATCGGAATCCGGCACCTGCGTCAGAACGCTAACGACCCCGGCTAACATCGGAGCCGTGAGAGCCAGTCCTGCGCGGCTCGTGATCGCGCTGTCGGTGGCGGCGGCGCTCGCAGTCTTCGTCGTGTACACCGCGCTCGCCGGCAACGGCGTCCAGCAGCTCACGCCGAGCACGATCCAGGGGCACGCCGGAGACGTGACGCTGGTGGGAGCCGTCGTCGGCACGGTCCGCGGCGACGCCTACACGAAGCAAGGCATGCGCTTCCGCGTCAAAGACATCGGTGCGAAGAACGCCGACCGCGTCCTCGTGCGATACAGGGGCAGCGTCCCCGACCTGTTCAAGGTCGGCCGCCACATCGTCGTCGAGGGCACGCTCCGGAACGGCGTCTTCGTCGCGAAGCCCGGCTCGCTCGTGACGAAGTGCCCGTCGAAGTACGCGCCCGCGAAGTCCTCGAAGGCGTGATGGCTCCGCTCGGGCGCGCAGCGCTCATCCTCGCCTTCGGGCTCGTCGTCTACGCCCTCGTCGCCGGCTCGTACGCGGCGTGGAGGCGGCGTCGGCGGCTCGCGCTCTCGGCGCAGAACGCGCTCCTCGCGGCGCTGCCGGCGACGCTCGTCGCCGCGGCCGTGCTCCTCGTCGCGCTGGGGCGCCGGGACATGACGTTCGTCTACGTCGCGCAGCACACGAGCCACGAGCTGCCGCTCGGCTACGCGCTCTCGGCCTTCTGGGGTGGCCAGGAGGGCTCGCTGCTCCTCTGGTTCCTCGTCCTGATGGCCTACGCGACGCTCAGCGTCTGGCTCAACCGGCGCTCGCGCGAGCTGATGGCGTGGACGGTCCCGGTCTTCGGGCTGATCGGGGGGTTCTTCGCCTTCATGCTCTGCTTCGTCTCGAGCCCGTTCAACGTGCAGCCCGCGCCCTCCGACGGCGCCGGGATGGTGCCGAGCCTGCAGAACCCGTACATGCTCGCCCATCCGCCGATGCTCTACCTCGGCTACGTCGGGCTCGCGGTGCCGTTCGCCTTCGCCATGGGCGCGCTCCTCTCGGGGCGGACGGACGAGCGCTGGATCGTCGCGACGCGGCGCT
>DASQQF010000067.1:0-17124 GCA_035643535.1 Gaiellaceae bacterium | reverse complement strand
ACCGCGATCGCCGCCACGCAGGCGGGCAGCAAGCCGACCGATGCCCTCCGAGCAGCCATCTCCAGAGAATAGGCGCCGGGCGCTCGGATGGTGAAGGGTCAGGCGTAGCCGCGCTCGAAGAGCCGCCCGCCGGCCTCGATCGCCTGCTCGCGGGTGAGGCCGCGCGCGGAGTGGGGGCGGGCGCCGATCGTGTCGGCGAACCGCGTGATCAGCGTGAACGCGGCCGCGACCTCGACCGCGTCGCGCAGCGCCTGCTTCGACACGCCGGCCGCGAGCGCCGGCCGCGCGTCGAGATCCCCGGGCGCTAGCGTCATCGTCCGCAGGTAGCGGAGCGTCTCGCGCAGCCGCTCGTCGAGGGGCGCCGTGTCGACGTCGGCGAGAACGGCGTCGACGAGGGCGGGATCTTCGAGGGCGTACGACGCGACCGCGCCGTGGGCCTCCGTTCAGAACGGGCACTGGCTCTGCGCGGAGACGAACGCCGCGAAGAGCTCGCGCTCGGCGGACGTCCACTCCGACGGCCCCTTCATCAGCTCCTGCAGCATCTCCGAGAACGGCCGGCCGAACAGCTCCGGCCGGTAGAGGAGCGCGACGCCGATGTCGGAGGCGTACCCCGCCGCCCGCATCGCTGCCACGGCGTCGGCGGCCTCGCCCGTGTGGCCGAACTCGACCCGGGAGAGCCTCATGCGCGCTCCACCGCCTCGAGCGCGGCTGCGCGGCGGTCGAGCGCGACCCCGAGCGCGGCCGCGAGCGCCGCCTCGACCACGACGTCGTCGTCGAGCCCCGCCACGTCCGCCTCGCCGATCGTGTAGGCGGCGCGCCGCACCTTGTCGAGCAGCGCCGCGAGCTCCGGGGGGTCCTCGTCGCGCGCGATCGCCCGCCGCGTCTCCTCGGGCAGCGCGCCGGGGGTGGAGACGATCGCCTCGGCCACGCGCTCCCAGCGCTCGTCCGTCGTCACTCGGCCAGCAGTCTCCGCAGGACGTAGGGGAGGATGCCGCCGTGCCGCAGGTACTCGCGCTCGCGCGGCGTGTCGAGCCGCACGCGGGCGCGGAACTCCCTGCCGTCGGCGCGCACGGCCACCTCGTCGGCCTCGCCGTCGTCGACGCCGGCGATCGAGAACTCCTCCCGGCCGGTCAGCCCGAGCGACTCGGCGTTCTCGCCCGGCATGAACTGGAGCGGCAGGATCCCCATCATCAGGAGGTTCGAGCGGTGGATCCGCTCGTACGAATCCGCGATCACTGCGCGCACGCCGAGCAGGTTCGGTCCCTTCGCCGCCCAGTCGCGCGACGAGCCGGAGCCGTACTCCTTGCCCGCGATCACGATCGTCGGCACGCCCTCGTCGCGGTAGCGCATCGCGACGTCGAAGATCGTGCCCTCCTCCGCGTCGGGCAGGTGCACCGTCCACGTGCCCTCGCTGCCGGGGACGAGGAGGTTCTTGAGGCGGACGTTCGCGAACGTGCCGCGCGCCATCACCTCGTGGTTGCCCCGGCGTGAGCCGTACGAGTTGAACGCGCGCCGCTCGACGCCGTGCTCGAGCAGGTACTTGCCGGCGGGCGAGTCGGGACGGATCGCGCCGGCGGGGGAGATGTGGTCGGTCGTGACCGAGTCGCCGATCATCACGAGGCACCGGGCGCCCTCGACGTCCCCGACCGGCTGCGGCTCGCTCGCCATGCCGTCGAAATAGGGCGGCAGGCGGACGTACGTCGACTCCGCGTCCCACGCGTACAGCTCGCCCTCCGGCGTCTCGAGCGAGCGCCACCGCTCGTCGCCGCCGAAGACGTCGGCGTACACGTCCTCGTACATCTCGCCGCGCACCGACTCGCCGATCACGGCGTCGATGTCCTCGCGGCTCGGCCAGATGTCGCGGAGGAAGACGTCCTCTCCGTCGGCGCCCCGGCCGAGCGGCTCCTGCAGCAGGTCGACGTCCATGCGCCCCGCGAGCGCGTACGCGACGACGAGCGGCGGCGAGGCGAGGTAGTTCGCCTTCACGTCCCCGTGGATGCGCGCCTCGAAGTTGCGGTTGCCGGAGAGGACGGCGCAGACGACGAGGTCGCCCTCGGCGACGGCGGCCGCGATCGGCTCGGGCAGCGGGCCCGAGTTTCCGATGCACGTCGTGCAGCCGTAGCCGACGGTGTTGAAGCCCAGCTCGTCGAGGTAGCGGTCGAGGCCCGACGCGCGGTAGTACTCGCTCACGACCTTCGAGCCCGGCGCGAGCGACGACTTCACCCAGGCCCGGCGCGTGAGGCCGCGGTCGACCGCGTTCCGCGCGAGCAGGCCGGCGGCGATCATCACCGACGGGTTCGACGTGTTCGTGCAGGAGGTGATCGCGGCGATCACGACCGAGCCGTGCTCGAGGTCGTAGTCCTCGCCCTCGACCGCGACGCGCTTCTTCGCGATCGTCGCCGTGTGCGCGGGCACGGCGTCGGCGTCGCCCGCGCCGTCGCCCGTCGGCGGGTCGCTCGCCGGGAACGAGTCCGCGACCTCCTTGTCGTACGTCCCGTTCGTGTACTCCACGCCGAACGTGTCGAGCGACTCGACGAAGGCCTCCTTCGCGCGCGCGAGCGGGACGCGGTCCTGCGGCCGTCGCGGCCCCGCGAGCGACGGCTCCACGTCGCCGAGGTCGAGCTCGACGACCTGCGAGTACGTCGGATGGTCGTCGGGCTCGTGCCAGAGCATGTTCTCCTTGCAGTAGGCCTCGACGAGCGCGATCCGCTCCTTGCTGCGGCCGGTCAGGCGCAGGTAGGCGAGCGTGACGTCGTCGACCGGGAAGAAGCCGCACGTCGCGCCGTACTCCGGGCTCATGTTCCCGAGGGTCGCCCGGTCGGCGAGGGCGAGGGACGCGACGCCGGGGCCGAAGTACTCGACGAACTTCCCGACGACGCCCGTGCGGCGGAGGATCTCCGTCACCGTCAGCACGAGGTCGGTCGCGGTCGCTCCCTCCCGCAGCGCGCCGGTGAGGCGGAAGCCGACCACCTGCGGCACGAGCATCGAGAGCGCCTCGCCGAGCATCGCCGCCTCGGCCTCGATCCCGCCGACCCCCCAGCCCAGGACGCCGAGGCCGTTCACCATCGTCGTGTGCGAGTCGGTGCCGACGAGCGTGTCGGGGAAGGCGACGCCGTCGCGCACCTCGACGACGCGCGCGAGGTACTCGAGGTTGACCTGGTGGCAGATGCCGGTGTTCGGCGGGACGACCTTGAAGTTGTCGAACGCGCTCTGGCCCCAGCGCAGGAACGCGTAGCGCTCGCGGTTGCGCTCGAACTCGAGCTCGACGTTCCGCTCGATCGCGAGCCGCGACGCGAACTCGTCCACCTGGACGGAGTGGTCGATCACGAGCTCGGCCGGGATCAGCGGGTTGATCTTCCCGGGGTCGCCGCCCTGGTCGCGCATCGCGTCGCGCATCGCGGCGAGGTCGACGACGGCGGGAACGCCCGTGAAGTCCTGAAGGAGGACGCGGCCGGGCGTGAACGAGACCTCGCGCGACGCCTCCGCCTCGGCGACCCACCCGGCGACCGCCTCGACCTCCTCGTCGCTGCCGTTCCGGAGGACGTTCTCGAGCAGGATCCGCAGCGTGTACGGGAGCCTGGCGGCGCCGGCGTCGAGCTCGTGGAAGCCGTAGCTCTCGTCGCCTACGCGCAGCTGCTCCATGGCTCGATTCAAGCAGAGGAGCGCTTGCGCTCGCCTTGCCTTCCCTGCGTCAGGCGGTTCAGCGTCACGAGGCCGATCCCGCCGGCGATGTTGCCGGCGAACGCGATCCCGACGTTCGCGACGAGGAACGAGACGGGGACCGGGGCGCCGAAGCGCATGCCGTAGGCGAGCTCGAGCGTCTCGACGATCACGTGGTCGAAGTAGCCGAGCGCGATCATCGTCCCCACCGTCCACGCGATCACGATTCGCACGAGCATCGAGCGCTGGCCCTCGACGAACCACGTCATCGCCGTCATCAGGGCACCGGCGAAGACGGCGCTGAAGAAGAGCGCGACATAGCCGTTCGCATGGACGGTGTCGGCCGCCGAGACGATCGTGCGGGCGGTGCCGTGCGGGAGGACGCCGTGGACGGTCAGGATCACGACGACGAGCGCGCCGCCGAGGATGTTCGCGATGGGCGAGATCGTCCAGAGCCGCAGCAGCCCGAGCCATGAGCCGCGGCTGCGGTGGTCGAGCCCTGCGATCGGGACGAGGAAGTTCTCGGTGAAGAGCTCGCCGCGGCCCGCCACGAGGAACGCGAACGAGCTGCCGAAGCCGATCGACGCGAACACGTGCTGTGCGCTCCGGCCCACCCACGGCTCGATCTGCGAGCCGACGAGCGCGAGGGCCGTCAGGCCGCCGGCGATGTCGAATCCCGCCGCGACCGCGGTCGAGAGCACCTCGAGCGCCGGCCGCTCGAGCCGGCGGCCTCCCTCCTCCTTCGTCCGCCGGTAGATGTCCTCCGGCTGCGGGACGTCGGTCGGCGCCTCGCCCGGGCCGACGCTCACAGGTGCGGCATCAGCTCGCGCCGCGCGAACTCGGCGAACTCGTCCTGGTTGTCGCCGATCTGGTGGACGTAGACGTGCGTGAAGCCCGCCTCGTCGAAGCGGCGGAGCTGCTCGAGGTAGGGTGCCGGGTCGGGGCCGGCCGGCGTCTGCTCGGCGACGTCCTGCACGGTCACGTTCGCGGCGGAGGACTCGAAGTCGCGCGGCGCCGCGAGCTCCTGTCCGGCGGGGCCGGCGAGGGCCGTGTTCGGCCAGAGGCGGTGGGCGCGCTCGACGCCCGCCTGCTCGTCCTCGTCGTAGGCGACGTGGATCATCCCGATCTTCGGCTTGCCGGAGCCCCCCGATTCCTCGAACAGGGAAATCGTGTCGCGCTCGGGGGACGTCGAGATGAGCCCGTCGCCGATCCGGCCCGCCAGCTCCGCCGCCTGCGGCTGCGCGGCGGCCACGTAGAGCTCGGGCGGCCGGTCGGGGAGCGTGTAGAGGCGCGCCTCCTCGACCGTGTAGTGCGCGCCGCGGTGCGTCACCTCCTCGCCGGTCCACAGCTCGCGGATCACCTCGACCGCCTCCTCGAGCATCTCGAGCCGTTCCCACGGCAGCGGCCAGCGGGCGCCGGTCACGTGCTCGTTGAGGTTCTCGCCCGTCCCGACGCCGAGGAAGAAGCGGCCGTCCATCATCCGCGCCACGGTCGCCGCGGCCTGCGCGACGATCGCGGGGTGGATCCGGATCAGCGGGCACGTGACGCCCGTCCCGACGCGAATCCGCTCGGTCGCCTGTGCGATCCCGCCCAGCGTCGCCCACACGAACGGGCTCGAGCCCTGCTCGTCCACCCACGGGTGGAAGTGGTCGGAGACGAGCGCGAACGTGAAGCCCGCGCGTTCGGCGAGCACGGCCTGGCGGACGAGCTCGTTCGGGCCGTGATCCTCGGAGGAGAGCGCGAAGCCGAGTTCCATCCCGCGGGAAGTACCGGTTTGGCCGGGAAGCAAACGGAGATGCTTCGCGCGTGGAGCTGTCGCGCGTCGCCGAGCTGCAGGTGCTGTTGGAGGGTGTTCCGCTCCCGGTCGGGCGGGACGACCTCCTCCGGTACGCCGCGCACGAGGGCGCCCGGCCGTTCCAGCTCGAGCTGCTGCGGCGGCTTCCCTCCCGGCGCTATCAGACGATCGACGAGGTCGGCGAGAAGCTCGCCCGTGTCCAGCCGCCGTTCGCGCACGAGGAGCCGCACCGGCCGCACGAGGAGAGCGGCGCACCGCCGGGCGGTCCCGCCTACACCGACCCGCACCCGGAGAGCGGCGCGGTGCGCGACAGGGAAGCGGCTACGACGTGACGCCGCGGCAGTAGGCGCCGTCGAGGACGTCGTAGATCTGCTTGGTCTGGGCCCGCGACAGCAGCGTCTCGTCGGTGTTCACGAGCAGGACGGCCTGGCGTGAGCCGTCGGGGCTGGAGATCGGCAGCTGGTAGTAGCCGGGGAAGGCCCCGCCGTGTCCCCAGGCGCGCCCGCAGGTCGCGTTGATCGCCTGTGTGCCGGCGCCCCATACGTAGGCGCTCCCGCCGGTCGGGAAGATCCCGAGGCCGTACCGACCCCCGGTCGCCTTCGTCTGCTCCATCGCCGCGAGCTCGGCCCGGGGAAGCAGCTTGCCGGAGAGGAGGCCGCGGAAGAAGTCAGCCTCGTCCTCGGCCGTCGCGCGGATGCCGCCGACGCTCCAGGCGTAGGACGGCGTGAGGGAGGCGCTGTCGACCGGGGCCGAGCGGGTGCTCTTGCCACGGGCGCCGAGACCGACGTAGCCGTGGACGTCCGGCAGGGTCTCGTTGCCCGCCGGGAGGCTCGTGTGATCGAGCCCGAGCGGCCCGAAGATGTAGTCGGAGAGCTGCTTCTCGTACGGCCTGCCGTCGACCCGCTCGGCGAGCAGGGCGAGCACGACGTAGTTCGTGTTGGAGTACGAGAACTGCGTCCCCGGCGCGAACAGGAGCGGCCTGGTCGCCGCGAACCCGACCATCTGCTTCGGTGTCCAGGCGAAGCCGAACTTCCCGTGCAGGTAGGGGGCGGTGAACCTCGGGTCGCCGGCGAAGTCGTAGAGGCCGCTCGTCTGTGAGAGCAGCTCTCGGATCGTGATCTGCCTCCCGTGGGCCAGCAGCCCCGGCAGGTAATCCGAGACCGGGTCGTCGAGCCCGATCTTCCCCTGCGCGACGAGACGCATGACGAGCACGGCGGTGTAGCTCTTCGTCGTGCTGCCGATCGGGAAGACGTCGCTCGCCCGCATCGGCACCTTCTCGGCCCTGTCCGCGTATCCGGCCGTGACGGTGTAGCTGCGGTCTCCCTCGCGGACGTAGAGGAGCGCGCCCGGAATCGACCCCGAGACGAGCGCGTGGACGCTCTCCTCGATGTCCTGCGGCGCCGAGGACGCCGCCCGCGTCCCGCCCGAGAAGACGGTCAGGTCGACGGCGACCCCGACTCCGGCGGCCGCGAGCAGCCCGACGAGCAGCCAGGAAAGCCGCCGGCGCGGCCAATGCTCGCGATGAGGCAACGGCTGCGTGTGCGTGGACACGACACGCCACCTCCTGTCGCCTACACGATCGCTCGCCCGGGCAGCCGCGCCATCAGCGGAATCGCGGATCCGCAGGATCGCCGGGACTAGAGCGTCTTGCGCACCCCCGCCTCGTGCTCGACCTCGTCGAGCTGCTCGGATAGCCCGATCTCCATGCCCCGCTGCGACCGGCCGGTCCGGAAGACGGGGAGGATCGCGTCCTGGCTCGAGCCCTCGAGCTCGAGCGCCGCCGCGCCGTAGAGCGCGACGAAGGCGAGGACGAAGCCGGCGTACCCCGAGGCGGTCGTCCACGCGTGCGTGTGCTCGAAGCCGTCGATGCCGGTGATCATGAAGCGCGCCGCCGTCATCCCCATCACGACCGCCGGCAGGAGCGAGCCGACCCTGATCTCGGCCACCATCGGCACCGTCAGCGCCGCCGCGGAGCCGAGCAGGAGCAGGCCGAGCGCCGGATCGGGTCCGGGCTTGCCGTACGTCCCGGTGATCGTCGTCAATCCGACCCCGAACCACGTCGCGGCGAGCACGGCCGAGCCCGTCGTCGCGGCCGCGCTCCGCGTCACGAAGCCCCACGCGGCGGCGAGCAGCTGCATCGGCACCGGCACGGCGACGATCGCCCAGCCGACCTCGTGATACGAGTGCTCCGGGACGATCCCGAGCTCGAGCCCGGCGACGACGGTCGTCGCCATCATCAGGCCGAGAAAGGTGATCGGGAGCGGCGTCGCCATCGGGCGGACGTTGATCCGCGTCCGCTCGACGGGCATGGCTGTCGCTCAGGCGCCGCGGCCGGCCGGGCCCGGCCGCTGCCCCGGCTTCGTCGTCACCTTCGTCCCGTGCTGCTCGACCCGCCGTCGCTGCGACTCGACGACGTACTTCGGGTCGCGGGCCGACTGGAACCCCGCCTTGAACACCGACCAGCGCAGGCACAGCTCGCCGGCGCAGACGAGTGCGCCGCCGACGGCCGAGGCGGCGCGGCTCTTCCGGCCCCGCAGCAGGAGGAGGCCGGCACCCGCGGAGGACAGGCCCTTCGCCGCCCACGCGAGCTTGCCGGACGTCCCCTTCCGGTACACCTCGCCGACCGTCCCCAGCCGGCGCTCCATCACCTGCATCAGCGCCCCCTCGCCGGCCACGCCGGCGATCGCCAGCCGGCGCGCGGGCCCCGCCTCGCGCGGCTCGAGGAAGAGACATGCCGCAGCGCCGGCGCTCGCAGCCGCGCTCGCGCCGAAGATCCACGGCAGCTCCTTCCGTCCGTCGTGCCAGACCGGCACGGCGGTGTTCGCGACGAGGACGCCGGTGTACGTGGCGAGGAGCGGTCCGGAGAGCGTCGAGACGACCTCCGCCGCGATCTTCACCGGCTTCAACCAGCCGAGCAGCTCGAGCACGGCGGCGGTGTTCGAGGCGCCGCCGCTCACGAGCAGCACCCACGAGCCGATGTTCATCGGCGACGTGACCTTGACGACGCGCATCATGTGGTGGAAGCGCTCGGGGCGGCCGAGGTCGGAGATGAGCAGCGCGGGCGAGACGAGGTCGGCGGTCGCGCCCACGTAGAGCGCCGCCTTCGACAGTTTCTCGTGCCCGGTGAGCTTCGCCGCACTCGAGAGGACGGATGACGCGCCGGCGACGCCGCCGGTGAAGAAGTACGTCGGGATCTCCCAGGTCCAGACCGGCTCCTTGATCACCGGGCGCCCGTAGTACGAGCGCATCTGCGTGCCGGCCTCGGTGATCGAGCCGTCCCACGAGGTCGTTCCCGGCGGCTTGCCGTTCAGCTCCGACCGCGGGTGGATGTCGGTCATCTGCGGCCTCCGAGCAGCGTCAACGCCGCGATCCCGCCGACGAGGGCGGTGGCCGCGGCGATCATGTTCGACCAGAGCTCCGGCAGGTCGCGCGTCGTCACCACCGGGTCCGGCGGCAGGCCGTAGACCTCGGGGTCGTCGAGCAGGAGGAAGAACGCGCCGAAGCCGCCGACGCCGTCGTCGGGGTCGCGGCCGTAGAGCTGCGCGCCGTTCCAGCCCTCGGTTTCGAGCTTCCCGAGCCGCGCGTCGGCGCGCTCGCGCAGCTCGTCGAGCGGCCCGAACTGGATCGACTTCGTCGGGCAGGCCTTCGCGCACGCCGGCTCGTGACCGCCCTTGAGCCGGTCGTAGCAGAGCGTGCACTTCCACACGCGCCCGTCCTTCGTCTCGCCGCGCTCGATCGGGCCGAACGAGGGCAGGTCGGGCTTGTGGCCGACGTTGAGCGTCGACGGGATCTTGCGCTGGTCGAGCACGCCGAACGGGCAGGCAGGGACGCAGTAGCCGCAGCCGTTGCAGATGTCCTCCTGCACGACGACGGTGCCGAACTCGGTGCGGAAGAGCGAGCCCGTGGGGCAGACGTCGAGGCAGGCGGCATGCGTGCAGTGCTTGCACACGTCCGAGGACATGAGCCAGCGGAGCGCGTCGCGTCCCTCGGCCGCCGTGTCGACGCCGGACTCGCCGCCGCCGTCGACCCGCAACGGCTTGCGCTGCTCGACGAACGCGACGTGGCGCCACGAGTTCGCCCCGAGCTGCGACGTGTGGTCGTGCGACTCGCCCGTCCAGACGCGGCCGTCCTCCGGGATCAGGTTCCACTCCTTGCAGGCGACCTCGCACGCCTTGCAGCCGATGCAGACCGACGTGTCGGTGAAGAAGCCCATGCGCGGCCTGCGCTCGTCGCCGTACGCCTGCCAGCCGGCCGGGACGCCGGTCTGCTCCATCAGGCTGTTCAGGGGCCCGCGGCTCACGACGGGCTCGTCTTCCTGGATTCCTCGGGCTCGACGCGCGGATCGGCGTCCCGGCGCGAGTGCGCCTGCTCGCGGAGCTCGGCGACGAAGCGGGGAAGCTCGGCGCCGCGCGGACGGCGGCCCGGCCTGATCCCGCAGGTGAACGCCTTGACCTCCTGGATGTGAACGTTCGGGTCGAGCACCATGTGCGCCAGGTCGTTGGCGGAGTCGCCGGTGACGAGCCCGCGCTTGCCCCAGTGGTACGGCAGCCCGATCTGGTGCACCTCGCGGCCGTTCATCCGCACCGGCCGCATCCGGTCGGTGACCATCACGCGCGCCTCGATCGCCGAGCGCGAGGTGTAGATGGTCGCCCAGCCGCCGTGCTCGAGCCCGACCTCCTTCGCGAGGTCCGGATGCACCTCGCAGAACATCGCGGGCTGCAGCTCGGCGAGGTACGGGATCGACCGCGTCATGCCGCCGGCGGTGTGGTGCTCGGTGAGGCGGTAGGTCGTGACGACATACGGATAGACGTCCGCCCCCGGCTCGCCGTCGACGGGGTTGTACGGGTCCTCGGCGAGGTCCTTGTTCTGCTGGCGGCGCGGGTTGGCCCGCTGCGAGTAGAGGGGGTTGTCGAACGGCGACTCGTGCGGCTCGTAGTGCGTCGGCAGCGGCCCGTCCTCGAGCCCCTGCGGGACGTAGAGCCAGGCGCGGCCGTCCGCCTGCATGATGAACGGGTGGTCGCCGGCGATGGCGTCCTCGGCCCGCGCTCCCTCGGGCGGCACGTAGTGCGGGTCCTTGTCGGTCTTGAAGTCGGGCGTGTCGAGCCCCGTCCAGGAGCCCTGCTCGGCGTCCCACCAGACGTAGCGCTTGCGCTCCGACCACGGGTTGCCGTCGGGGTCGGCGGAGGCGCGGTTGTAGATGATGTGCCGGTTCGAGGGCCACGCCCACGCCCACTCGTTGGCGACGTAGCTCTCCTGCTCCCAGTGCGGCTTCTTCCGCGCGGTCTGGTTGATGCCGTCCTGGAAGCAGCCGCAGTAGATCCAGCAGCCGCAGAGCGTCGAGCCGTCGTCGCGCAGCTCCGGGTAGCCCGAGAGGAACTCGCCGCTCTCCGTCTTCCAGCCGTTGACCTCCTGCAGCACCGACTCGGCGTTCGGCTCGAGCGTCGCGGAGTGCGTCGGATACTCCCACCGCAGCGCCTTGACCAGCTCGTCGCGCGGCTCCTCGGAGTCCTGCAGCTTCTGCTTGATCAGCTTGCCGAGGTGGAAGTAGAACCAGAGCTCCGAGCGGCAGTCCTCCTTCGGCTCCGTCGCCTTCCAGTGCCACTGCAGCAGCCGCTGCGTGTTCGTGAACGAGCCGTCCTTCTCGGTGTGCGAGGCGGCGGGGAGGAAGAAGACCTCGGTCGCGCACTCCTCCGGGTCGATCTCCCCGGACTCGACCTCGGGGCTGTCGTACCAGAACGACGCCGACTCGATCTCGACGACGTCGCGCACGACGAGCCAGTCGAGGCGGGAGAGCGCGAGCCGGTGCGCCTTGCCGTTCGCGTGCCCGACCGCCGGGTTCTCGCCGGCGATGATGTAGCCCTTCACGTTCCCCTCGAGCATCTGCTCGATCGTGAAGTAGACGGAGTTGTCGCTGTCGATCCGGGGCAGCGACTCGAAGAGCCAGTCGTTGTCGGCGCTCGCGTGCTCCCCGAAGTAGGCCTTCATCAGGCTGACGAAGTACGCCTTGTAGTGGCCCCACCAGCCGGTCGGCGACGTGTTCGCGTCGATGTACTCCTCGAGCTTTCCGTAGCGCTCGGTGTGCGGCATCGGCAGGTAGCCCGGGAGGATGTTGTAGAGCGTCGGGATGTCCGTCGAGCCCTGGATCGAGGCGTGGCCGCGCAGGGCGAGGATCCCGCCGCCGGGCCGGCCGATGTTCCCGAGCAGCATCTGGACGATCGCGGTCGAGCGGATGATCTGGACGCCAACGGTGTGCTGCGTCCAGCCGACCGCGTAGCAGAACGCGCTCGTCCGCTCGCGGCCGGAGTTGGCGGCGAGCGTCTCGCAGACCTCGACGAACTCCTCGGCGGTGCAGCCGCACGTCTCGGCGACGAACTCGGGCGTGTAGCGGGCGTAGTGGCGCTTGAGGATCTGGAGCACGCAGCGCGGGTGCTCCATCTCGGGGTCGATCGCGGGCGGCTCGCCGTGCTCGAGGCCGCCGCCGGCGCCGCCGTGCCCGGAGCCCTCGCCTTTCGTCGGCGAGTAGCCCTCCTCGCGCTGGCCGGCCGAGCCGTGGACCTGCATCCCCTCGTACATCCAGGTCTTGACGTCGTACCGGCCCTTCTCGGGGTCCCAGCCGGAGAAGAGCCCGTCGAGCTCCTCGGTGTCGGTGAACTCCTCGCGGACGATCACCGGCCCGTTCGTGTAGTGCTGGACGTACTCCCGGAAGTAGAGCTCGTTCTGGAGGAGGTAGTTCGCGACGCCGCCGAGGAAGGCGATGTCGCTGCCGGCGCGGATGCCGACGTGCTTCGTCGCCATCGCGCTCGTGCGGGTGAAGCGCGGGTCGACGTGCAGGACCTTCGCGCCGCGCTCCCTGGCCTCCATCACCCACTGGAACCCCACCGGGTGGTTCTCGGCCATGTTCGAGCCCATGATCACGATGCAGTCCGCGTTCTGGAGGTCCTGCTGGAAGGTCGTGGCCCCGCCTCGCCCGAACGAGGTGCCCAGACTGGGCACCGTGGAGCTGTGTCATATACGCGCCTGGTTCTCGACCTGGACGATGCCGAGGCCCGTCATCAGCTTCTTGATGAGGTAGTTCTCCTCGTTGTCCAGTGTGGCGCCGCCGAGGTTGCCGATCGCCATCGTGCGGTTGGCCGGCCGGCCCTCCTCGGTCTCGAACTCCCACGTCTCGGCGCGCGTCCGGATGATCCGGTCGGAGATCATCTCCATCGCCTCGGCGAGCGAGAGCTCCTCCCACTCGGTGCCGTGCGGCCGCCGGTACTTGACCTTGTACTCGCGGATCGGGCTCTGCGAGTAGCTCTTCGACGCCTGCCCCTTGGGGCACAGCCGGCCGCGCGAGATCGGGCTCGCGGGATCGCCCTCGATGTGCGTGATCTCGCCGTCTTTGACGTAGACGAGCTGACCGCAGCCGACCGCGCAGTACGGGCAGACCGACTGGACCACGTGCTCGGCCTCGTCGATCCGCGGCACGAGCCGCTTCGAGCGGGGCGACTGCACGGCGCGGCCCAGCCCGAGCGGGTCCCCTTCCCGCAGCTGGCGGAGGGCCGGCCACGACTCGAGCAGCTTCGCGAACTCCATCGACAGATCTCTTTCCGGTGGCGACTCGCGTGTAAACCGCCCTCTTGTGGAACGCGTGAGCGCGCCATCTGGTTACGCCTATTTGCAGGGCTTTCTTGAGGTTTCCACGGCCCCCCGAGCGGCAATCCCAATATTGATCGAAAGCAGTAAAAGGACACGACGCAGAAAGGGGTCGTTGCATATGAGCACGATCGATGAGCGCCGAGAGCGCGCTTCCACCGGCGTCGCGCTCCGCGATGAGGGGGAGTGGCGCGACGGCTTCGCCCGTCCGCGCGTGTTCCTCATGCCGATTGCGGCACCGTCCGTACTCGGTCTCGCGGGCTTCTCGGTGGCGACAGCAATGGTGGCGATCATCCAGGCCGGCTGGCTCGGCACTCCTGCCGACCTTCCGGTGGTCGGACTGTTCGCCGCGACGTTCGGCGGGATCGGCCAGTTCATGGCCGGTATGTGGTCCTACCGGGCCCGCGACGCAGTCGCAACGCTCGCCCACGGGATGTGGGGCAGCTTCTGGATGGCCTTCGGGATCGTCGCGATCTTCATGGTCGTCGGCGACATCTCGGTTCCGGCAGCCGGCGCCTCCAACTACGCGCTGGGCTTCTGGTTCTTCGGCCTCGCCTACATGACGGCGATCGCCGCGATCGCCGCGACGTTCGACAACATCGGCATCGCGGTCGTCCTCTGGACGCTCGCGGCAGGGTCGGCTCTCACGGCCGCCGGCTGGTTCCAGACCGGCATCGGCGGTGGCTGGCTCCACGTCGGCGGCTGGTTGTTCGTCATCTCGGCGGCTTCGGCGGCGTACATGGTGATGGCGCTGCTCTTCGTCGCCGCGACCGGACGGACGATCCTCCCGGTCGGCGCCTTCAAGAAGGACGCGAACATCCCGGGCCGCAAGCCGATGGAAGCGATCCAGCTTCCGTGGGCAGAGCCGGGCGTCAAGCAGGGTCAGTAGCAGAACCGCGACTTTTCACAAGTCGCCTCGCCCGCGAGGATGCAAGGCCCGCCGAGAGGCGGGCCTTCGTCCTTGCGCGACTTCTCGCGCACGGGTAGCGAGGGCCGCGAGGGTGTCGCTACCGTTGCGCGCGTGGAGCGGGAGGAGATCCACGCCGGCACGGCCGGGATCGTCGAGCACGATACGGTCGCGGACGAGGACCTCTGGCGCGAGGACGGCGGCGACCACTCCGGCTGGTTCTGTGTTCGTACCGATCCGTTCCCCTGCCCCGCGCCCGGCTGCTCCTTCGTCGCCGTCTTCATGACCGCCGCGCATCTCGTGCTCGTCTGGGAGGAGCGCGACGACCCCAACCTCCTCCGCCACGCGCAGCGCGCGAAGGAGGTCGGCCGGAACCCGCGCGTCGTCACCTACGAGCTCGGCTTCGGGCCCAGCGCGTCGTACTACGCGTGGGAGGCCGCGGGGCGGCCGGTGCACGGCGTCCGCGGGAAGTAGATGTGATCCCACACCGCTTCGGCTCGGCCCCGCCCTGGTGGCTGGGGGTCGAGGAGGAGCTGATGCTCGTCGACGCCGAGACGCTCGAGCCGGCCCATGACGGCTTCTCGCGCGTCTTCGGCGAGCCGAGCGAGCGGTTCAAGCCGGAGCTGTTCGAGTCGTTCGTCGAGATCGTGACGGGGATCGTCGAGACGGCGGCGGAGGCCGAGGCGCAGCTGCGCGCATTGCGCCGGGAGGTGGCGGAGCGGGCGGCGCTGCACGGGCTCACGCTGCTCGCCGTCGGCTCGCACCCGACCGCGCGTGGCCCCGTGCCGATCGTGCCGGTCGAGCGTTATCGGCGGATGAAGGCGGAGCTCGGTGCGCGGCTGTACCGGCAGGTCGTCTGCGGGCTCCACGTCCACGTCTCGGTTCCCGATCCCGAGACCTGCCTCCGCGCGTTCGAGCGCGTCGTCCCGCAGGTGCCGGCGCTGCTCGCCGCGTCCGCGAACTCGCCGTTCTGGGAGGGAGCGCCGAGCGGCTGGCGCTCGACCCGCGCCCAGGTCCTGCTCGAGATGCCGACGGGCGGGACGCCGCCGCCGCTCCGCTCGTGGGACGACTGGCGGGCGGCGAGCCGCGACGACAGCACGCGCCGCCACTGGGACGCCTGGCCGCGGCCCGAGTACGGGACGATCGAGGTCCGCGTGATGGACCAGCCCACGTCCGTACGGCGGGCGGCCGAGCTGGCGGCGGAGGTGCAGCGGCTCGTGCGCGAGGCGGCCGCGGCGGGGCCGGCCGAGCCGTTCGACCGCATGGAGTACGACGCCCTACGGCGGCGCGCCGCACGCGAGGGCGGCGGCCCGGAGGCCGAACGTCAGCTCGAGCTCGGGGCGGCGGCGGCGCTCCGGGAGATCGCGGCGCGGACGGTAGAGTGACCGCGATGGCCACCCGCACCGACACGATCCAGGTCAGCGGCGTCCGGTGCGAGCGCTGCGTCATGCGCCTCGGTGCCGCGCTCCAGGGTCACGAGGGGCTCGAGTCCGCGAACGCGAACCTCCTCGGTCAGGTCACGCTCGCCTGGGACGACGAGCGGACGAGCCGGCAGGCGCTCGTCGAGCGTCTCGCGAAGGCCGGCTTCCCGCAGCTCGCGGCCGTCTAGCGATCCGTCGGGACGCCGTGCGGCTGCGACTTGCTCGCGACGTCGTCGAGCGGTCCCTCGCCCGACTCGAGCGACTCGCCTTCGTCGAGGTTCGTCGGCTCGCGCTCGGGGTGCTCTTCGAGGTCGGGAGTGTCCTCGGGCCGTTCTGCCATGCCGCACGGATACCCGGCGCGGCGGAATAGGAACCGCACGGCGCCCGTTCCGGGAGGTGTGAGGGGCGCTGGTACGGTTGATCGCGTGGCGGAGTCGGAGGACGCGCAGCAGCTTGCGGTCGAGGCGCGCGACCGCGTTCGCTTCGAGGAGGAGGCGCTTCGCCTCGCCGACCAGGTGTACCGCGTGGCCCGTCACCTCGCCGGCTCGAGGGAGGAGGCCGAGGATCTCGTCCAGGAGACGTACGCGCGGGCGTTCCGGAGCTGGCGGTCGTTCCAGCCCGGCACGAACCTCCGCGCCTGGCTGCTCCGAATCCTCACGAACCTCAACATCGACCGAGGCCGGAGGAATCAGCGGGCGCCGCAGACGACGGCGCTCGAGGCGAACGACTACTTCCTCTACGACCGGCTCGCCGACAGCGGCGACGGCGCGTCCGAGGAGGAGCGGGTGGTCGAGCGGCTCTCGCAGGACGACATCGTCACCGCCCTGTCGGTCGTGCCGCACGACTTCCGCGACGTGGTGGTACTCGTCGACATCGGCGACTTCAGCTATGCCGATGCCGCCCAGATCCTCGACATCCCGGTCGGCACCGTGATGTCGCGGCTGCACCGCGGGCGGCGGATCCTGAAGCGAGAGCTCGCCGAGTCGGCGGTGGAGGAGGGCTGATGAACGATCCGTGTGCACATTGCGAAGAGATGATGCAGCCGTACCTCGACCGGATCCTCACCGACGAGGAGATGGTGGAGGCGGAGGCGCATCTCGACCAGTGCGAGTACTGCCGGCGGCGATACCGCTTCGAGGAGAGCCTGCGCGTCTACGTGCGGGACGCGGCCGCCGAGCAGATGCCGCCCGAGTTGCGGCAGAAGCTCTCCGCGCTCAGGATCCCGCTCGAGTAAGGGCTACCGCTCGTCGACGTCGCCGGGCGGCGTGAGGTCGTCGCAGGGAACGAGGCGCGCCTCCAGGGCGCGGGCTCCGGCGTCGGGCACCCGCGACCACTCGGCGCGCGCCAGCAGGACGGGGTGGAGGCGGACGCCGCCGTAGCTCGCGGCCAGGACGTCGCCTCCGTCGTCCCCCCAGGCCCCGACGACGCGGTCGACGGCGCGCGCGTCGAGGTCGGGGCCGTCGGCGAGCACGACGACGGCCGCGTCGACGTCGGGTGCGAGCGCGGCGAGACCGCACCGGAGCGAGGCGCCCGGGCCGCGCTCCCACTCGGCACACCGCACGGTCGGCGCGTCCGTCTCGAGGTCGTGTGCGCCGATGACCACGAGCACGCCGTCGAGCGTCCGCGCCCGGTGGAGCGCGGCGAGCACGCGCGGCAGCAGCTCAACCTGCTTCGGCGGCGCGGTGCCGTAACGGGACGAGGCTCCC
>DASQQF010000066.1:0-15451 GCA_035643535.1 Gaiellaceae bacterium | reverse complement strand
GTCGGCGGCATCCTCGGCGTCACCTTCCTCTCCAGCTACGTCTGGACGCACCACATGTTCGTCGTCGTCTCGCAGTCGCGCGAGATCCCGTTCATGACGACGACCGAGCTGATCTCGATCCCGACCAGCCTGATGTACATGTGCGCGATCGGCACGCTCTGGAAGGCGCGGGCGCAGATGAAGACGCCCCTCCTGCTCGTGCTGTTCTCGATGCTCAACTTCCTGATCGGCGGCATCAGCGGAACCTTCCTCGCCGACGTCCCCGTCAACTACTACGTGCACGACACCTTCTTCGTCGTCGCCCACTTCCACTACACGATCCTCGGCGGCATGGTCTTCGCCTGGGTCGCGGCCATGTACTGGTGGCTGCCGAAGTGGAGCGGCCGCACCTACGACGAGCGGATCGGCAAGCTCCTCTCCTGGTGGACGTTCGTTTTCTTCAACTGGACGTTCTTCTCGATGTTCCTCGTCGGCCTGAACGGGATGAACCGAAGGGTCGCCACCTATCCGCAGTACCTCGGCACCGAGAACTTCTGGATCTCCGTTCCCGCCTGGTTCCTCGGCGCGGGCTTCATCGCCCACGCCGTCTACCTCGCCTACGTCTGGCGTCGCGGCGAGCGCGTGGCGGAGAACCCGTGGGAGTCGCACACGCTCGACTGGCAGATCCCATCGCCGCCGCCGCTCGAGGACTTCGAGCGCGAGCCGATCGTGATCGGCGACTTCTATCGCTACGGCGAGCCCGGCCCCGAGCCGGAACTGCTTCCCGTGCCCGGCATCGAGGAGGTCCCGCCGCCGCAGCGGGCTCCGGCCGCACCGGCAGGAGGTTCCGAGTGAGCACGGCGGGAAACGGCGTGGTCGAGTGGCACGAGCGCGGCGAGTTCAGCGACGAGCGGATCGCACACGGCCCCGGCGAGCAGCCGCGCGGCACCTCCGAGGGAGGCCCGCACATCGGGCCGCTGCAGCCCCGTCAGCGGCACATGTACCGCTTCACGTTCGGCCTGATGCTCGTCGTCGAGGCGATGGCCTTCATCACCCTGTTCGCGCTCAAGATCGTTTACGCCGGCACGAACGGCTACCCGTCGGCGATCGACATGGTGCCGCCGGCGGTCGTCTTCCTCCTGCTCGCCGTCGGGATCGTGCCGGTGCAGCTGTCGCTGCGCGCGGCCCGTGCCGACGACCGGCGCACCGCAGCACTGCGTCAGCTGCTGCCGATCGTTCTCGTCCTCGGCATCTACGCCGCTATCGCCGTCGACTGGGCCGAGGCCTTCCCGTCGGTTTCGGCGTCGTCGCATTACGGGGAGGTCTGGTACACGACGAACGTCCTCTTCGGCACCTTCCTGCTCTGCGAGCTGTTCGGCCAGCTCGGAGCCGTCACGGCGGGGCTGCGCCGCCGGTCGGGCGAGTTCACCTTCGACGTGCTCTCGATGCAGTGGCTCGCCCTCTTCGTCTTCTGGATCTTCATCTGGGGAATCGTCTACACGCTGTGACCGTCATGCCCAGCCTGCTCGCAGCCGTCATCCCGCCGACCGTCGGCCTTCCCATCCCCTGGTGGGCGTTCTGGTGGATCCTCCTCTTCTTCGTCTTCCCGCTGGTCTGGTGGGTGTGGTTCTACCGGGGCGTCCGCCACGACCGGAACATGAAGCAGCAGCTCGACCGCATCCTCGCCGCCCGCGACGACCTCGAGCACCCCGAGCCGCCGCCCCCGAGTGACGAGGACGCCTACCGCTGATGGAGCACACGGGCCGGGCCGGCAAGGGGCGCGAACGCTCCCTCGTCGCCGTTCTCGTCCTCGGCGGCGTGCTCCTCCTCGCCTCGTTCGTCGGCCTGCTCCTGTTCGCCCACTTCCGTCACAACCCCGAGCTGCCGACGATGAAGAACGTCCGCGCCGCCGACGGGCTCACCGGAGGCCTGTCGGCCGGGCCACTCGGCGTCGCGCTCGGGCTCACGCAGCTCGGCGGCAAGCCTGCGCCGGGCTTCACGCTCACCGACCAGCGGGGCCGCTCCGTCTCGCTCGCCGCCTTCAGGGGAAAGGTGGTGGTGCTCGAGTTCATGGATCCTCACTGCACCGACGTCTGCCCGATCGTCTCGCAGGAGTACGTCGAGGCGGCCCATCTGCTCGGCCGCAAGCTCTCCCAGGTCGCCTTCGTCGGCGTCAACGTCAACCAGTTCGCGGAAAGCCGCGCCGCCGTCCTCCGCTTCTCGCGGGAGCATCGTCTGACCACGCTGCCGAACTGGTACTTCGTCACCGGCAGCACCGCCCAGCTGCGGCGCGTCTGGCGGGACTACAGCGTCACCGTCACCCCGACGAAGACGGGCGATGTCAAGCACAGCTCCGTGATGTACTTCATCGGCCGTCGGGGCCGGCTGCGCTACCTGGCGTTCCCCGACGACAACAAGGCGAAGATCCGCACCTGGGCGCACGGGATCACGACCGTGGCCCGCTCGCTCCTCTGAACCGGCTCAGCCACCGCTGATCGCGGCGATCACGTCGAGGCGGGAGCCGGGCGCGACAGGCGTCTCGAGGCCTCCGCGCTCCCGGTCGACGTAGACGTGGATGTGGCGCCGCAGCGCCGGGCCCTCCTCGACGAGGCGGTCGCGAAGGCCCGGCCACTGCTTCTCGAGTTCGTCGATCGCACCGAGAACGGTGGCGGCCTCGACCTCGACGCGGCGCGGCAGGCCGGCGAAGAGCGGCGTCAGCGTTCCCGGCAGCCGGATCTCGGTCATGGTCAATCGACGACCGCGACGTCGACGGACGAGATCGCCGGCAGGTAGCTCGCGATCTCGCTCCACGTGTCGCCCTCGTCGGCGCTCGCGAAGACCTGGCCGGTGCTCGTGCCGAAGTAGACGCCCGGCGTGTCCTGCGCATCGATCGTCATCCCCTGCCGCAGGACGCCGAGGTGCGCGTTCTGCTGGGGCAGTCCCGTCCGCAGGTCCTGCCAGCTCGAGCCGCCGTCGCGGGTGCGCCAGACGGCCGCCTTGCCGTCGTGCATCGTCCGCCCGTGGCCGCCGTCGACGGGGATGACGTAGAACGTCTCCCGATCGTGCGGGTGGACGGCCGCCGCGAAGCCGAAGTCGCCGGGCAGGCCCTCGGTGATCTCGGTCCACGACCGTCCGGCGTCGTCCGACCGGTGCATGCCGACGTGGTTCTGCTGGTACATCCGCTGCGGCTCCGACGAGCGGACGAGCTTGTGCACGCAGAAGCCGACGTCCTCGTAGTCGGCCGGCCAGTCGCGGCGCAGTCCCTTGTTCCGCGGAGTCCACGACGAGCCGCCGTCGTCGGTCTCGAACGCTCCGATGCCCTGGACGACCGCGAAGAAGCGGTCCGAGTCGCCCGGGTCGGTGACGAAGCCCGAGATGCCGAGGTGGCCCGGAGGCTGGTTCTCCGGATCGTCCCAGCTCTCGCTGCCGTGCTGGCCCGACAGCGTGGAGAGGAGCGACCACGTCGAGCCCCCGTCGCGGCTCTCGAAGATGCCTGGCGCCTCGGCGCCGACGAGCAGCCGGTCGCCCGCGACCGCGAGCGTCGAGACTTTCGAGACCTTCCGGCCGTCCTCGTCGCCGTAGGAGAGGCCCTCGCTCGACATCTCCCACGTCTCGCCCAGGTCGCGGCTCCGCCAGATCGCCGAGCCGTGCCACTCGCTCGCGGCGGCCGCGTAGATCGAGCCGGAGCCGGGGTCGTAGATCGCGTGGTAGACCGGCCAGCCCTCGCAGTACGGGCCGCGCAGCGACCACGAGCGGCGGTCGTCGCTCTCGAGCAGGAAGGTGCCCTTGCGAGTCGCGACGGTCAGCAGCGTCTTCGACATGTCTTCTCCTCCAGCGTCGTTTCCCGTGACGACTCCGCGGCGGTTGCGAATTCATCGGCCGCCGCCGAGGTTACAGAGCGCGCGCGGCGGCGAGAAGGGCGTCGAGGTCGGGGAGCTCGTCGTTCGCGTACTCCCACGCGCCGCGGACGACGCCGTCGGCGTCGAGCAGGAACGCGCTGCGGCGCGAGACGTCCCGCATCCCGCGATGGTCGAACGCGACGCCGAAGCCTCGCGTGGCCTCGGCGTTCCAGTCGGAGAGGAGCGGGAAGTCGAGGTCGAGCGCCTGCGTCCATGCGACGTGCGTGTAGGGGGAGTCGCGCGAGATCGCGTACGGCTGCACCCCCGTCTCGGCGAAATCCTGGCTCCCGTCACGCAGGAGCTCGAGCTCGCTCGTTCAGGTCGCCGACCAGTCGAAGAGGTAGAAGAGGAGCAGGAGCGGCTGTCCGTCGCAAAGCTCCCCGATCGTCGCGGACTCGCGCGGCGTCGTCCAGACGACCGCCTCGAGCGGCGCTCTCTCTCCCGGCTGCAGCACGGGCGCGAGTCTACGCGGCCGCCGGCTCCGGCTCCTCGGCCGCCTCGGTGAGGTCGGCGATCTCGCGCGTCACCTCGACGATGTCCCGGTTGCCGTTGAAGACGTGGAGCTGGCGGTCGGCGCCGTTGCCGCGCCGGAGGACCTCGTGCACCGCGGCGAGCTCCTCCTCGCCGCCGAGCTCGCGCGCGTGCGGGGCGAGCACGTCGAGCGTTCGGCGGACGAGCGCCGCCACGGGGATCCGGTTGCGGCGGCCGGTGTGGAGGTCCATCACCGGGGCGGTCAGGCCGTACCGGGCGGCGAGCCACTTGTTCTCGGTGGTGAGGATCCGGTGGTACGACGGGATCTCCTCGCCGCGCTCGACGCGCTCGGCGTAATGCTTGACGAGCGCCTGGCAGTAGGCGGTGATCGCGACGACGTCCTCGAGCCGCGTCACGGCGTCGCAGATCCGGATCTCGATCGTCCCGAGGCGCGGGTGGAGGCGGATGTCCCACCAGATGTGGGTGTAGTCCTGGATGCAGCCGGTCTTCTCGAGCTGGTTCACGACCTGCGCATAGTCGGCGTAGTCGCGGAAGCGGGGCGGCGGCCCCGAGCGCGGGAAGGCGGCGAAGATCATGTGGCGGGACGAGTGGAGGCCGGTGGGCTCGCCGCGCCAGAAGGGCGAGCTCGCGGAGAGCGCGACGAGTTCCGGCAGGTGCGCGATCAGGCCGTTCACAACCTTGATCGCCTTCTCGGGGTCGTCGACGGCCACGTGTACATGCATGCCGAAGATCAGCTCGCGGCGGGCTATGTACTGCATCTGGTCGACGAGCGCGCGGTAGCGATCCTTCGCCGTGATCCGCTGCCGCTCGAAGAGCGAGAACGGGTGCGTTCCGGCCGAGCCGACGCGAAGACCCTTCCCCCGCGCCACGTCCGACACGTAGCGACGGATGGGGAGGAGCTGCTGCCGGACGCCGGCCGGCGTGTGGCAGACCGGCGTCGCCACCTCGAGGACGGACTGCATCAGCTCGGAGCCGATGCGCGGCTCGAGCTCGTGTCCGGCGACCGCGGCCAGCACCGTGTCGACATGCTGGACGAGGTCGAACGTCTCGCCGTCGAGGAGCATGTACTCCTCCTCCACGCCGAGCGTGTACGGGTCGCTCCGGCCGAACGCGTGGTCGAGAACGCTGCCGCCGGGCGGGAAGCGCGAGCCCTTGCCGGTGATCGACGGCGGGATCAGCGAGTCCGCCATGCAGGGACGATAGTCCCCCTGCGGCCGGTATCGAAGCGCCTACGATCGCACGGTGGAGGCGCTGCGCGCGATCGACGGCTGGGGCGCCGGGACGGCGGTGGCGGGCGTCGCGCGCGCCCACGGCCCAGTGGCGACGCACGGGCCCCGCGATCTCGAGCTGCCGTGGGCGTCGGTGACGAAGCTCCTCACCGGGCTCGCGCTGCTCGTCGCGCTCGAGGAGGGGACGGTGGAGCTCGAGGATGCGGCCGGACCACCCGGCTCGACGCTCCGCCACCTCCTCGCACACGCCTCCGGGCTTCCGCTCGACGGCGACGATCCGATCGCACCGCCCGGCCGGCGTCGCATCTACTCCAACACGGGCATCGAGCAGGCCGCGGCGCACCTGGCCGCCCGCGCCGAGATGCCGTTCGAGCGCTACTTCTCGCATGCGGTGGTCGAGCCGCTCGGGCTCCGCGGGCGGCTCTCGGGCTCGCCCGCACACGGCTTCCGCGGGCCGCTCGACGACCTGCTCGCGGTCGGTCGCGAGCTGCTCGCCCCGACGCTCGTCGCCGCGGAGACCCTGGCCGAGGCCACGTCGGTGGAGTTCGCAGGGCTCGACGGCATCCTCCCCAGCTGGGGCCGGTTCGAGCCGAACGACTGGGGGCTCACGTTCGAGATCCGCGACGGGAAGTCGCCCCACTGGAGCGGGACGCAGGGGTCGCCGCGCACCTTCGGTCACTTCGGCGCGAGCGGCACGTTCCTCTGGATCGATCCTGACGCTGCCCTCGCCTGCGCGGTTCTCACCGACCGCGTCTTCGGCGACTGGTCGAAGGAGGCATGGCCGGCGTTCTCCGACGCGGTCAGGGCCGAACAGGGGTGAGTGCGCCCTCGACCTGCTCGAGCGCCGCCTCGACGAGCGCCCGGTCGCGGCTCGAGCGCGCCTCCGCGAGCGCCTGCTCGCCCACCGCCTCCGCCACCGCGAGCACGTCGACCGCCCGCTTCTCCGCCCCCGCGGCGAGCGCGGCCCCGGCCACCCGCTCGAGCGCCGCCAGGAGGTCGCGGACGACGCGCGCGTCGCCGTTCGCGTAGCGGCCGATCTCGGCGATCGTGTCGAGGTACTCGCCGAACTCCCGCCGCCGCACGATGATCGGCTCGCCGCCGTCCTCGGGGCGGCGCACGGCGGACGGGATCTCGCGCGCGGCGAGCACCACGAGAGCGGAGCGGAGGTAGCCGATGCACGTCGCCGCGGTCGTCGGGTCGTTCATCGCCGGCGAGATCGCCTTGAGCGCGATGTCGACGAGCTGGCGGATGCCGAAGTGGGCGTCCTGGTCGATGTCCCGCTCGCCGGCGGTGGCCACCGCGTGGTCCGCCGCCGCGTGCAGGGCGTCCGCGGCGTCCTCCGGCCACACCTCGACGATCGGCTCGCCCTTGCCGACGAAGTCGCCCGGCGCGACGAGGACGTGGACGCGCGGGCGCGGCTCGGGCAGGCGCGTCTCGAGTACGCCGAGGTCGATGCTCTGCACGAACCCGGCCCGGCCGGCAGCGACCGTGCCGCGGGCGCCCGCGCCGCGCCACCGCGCGACGATCTCGGCGGGATCCTCCTCCTCGGCCGCTCCGAACCCGCTCGGGTACAGCTTGTCGATCGCCCGGAGCGTCTCGCCGCCGAGCCCGGCGGTCAGCTCCGAGGCCTGGATCAGGCGCGCGAAGTGGTGGATGAAGACGACGAGGAGGACGAGCGCGAGCAGCGCGAGCACGCTGGCCACCGTCACCGTCAGGCGCGGTACCGGGACGTGTGCGGCGCCCGACGCCCCGATCGAGCGCAGAGCGACGAGGCAGTAGGCGAAGATGCCGACGAAGGCGCCGATCGTGATCTGCGCGATCCGGTCGCCGAGGAAGTTGCGCAGGACGCGCGGGCTGAACTGGGTCGAGGCGAGCTGGAGCACGACCATCGTCACCGAGAAGGTGAGCCCGGCGGTCGTGATGAGGGCGTCGGCGATCGTCTGGAGGACGGTGCGCGCGGCCTGCGCGCTGCCGGAGAAGACGATCGCGTGGGGGTTGACCGTCGCGTCGACGCGGAGCAGCCCGAGCGCAAGCGCGACGTAGCCCGCGCCGATCAGCGTCGGGAGGAACCACAGCGTGTGCAGGAGGTTCAGCCACCGTGCTCGCAGGTTCAGGCCCACGAGCGCGGCATTCCCGCGCCGTCGAGCGCCTACTCGCCCTGCTTCGGCGCCTCTCGAAGCAGGTCCGGCGAGCGCGCCGCCGGCGAAGTCGTCGATGAGGACAGTGGGAGGGCGGTACGCTGCGACGAGCTCTCGGAAAGGTCGCCTGGCAGGATGAAGGTCACCGTCCTCGACGGGTCGACGTTCGTCGTCTCCGACGAACGCGGCGATCTCGACGGCGTAGCGGCCGCGTCCGGCTTCTTCGCCGCCGATACGCGCTTCCTCTCCCGCTCGGTGCTCACGATCGGCGGCGAGCGCGCGGAGCCTGCTTCCTTCGACCAGCCGGCGCCGCACGTGGCCGTCTTCGAGCTGCGTGCGCCTGAGGGGTTGGCGGTGCGGCGCGAGCTGTTCGTCGGCCGGGGGCTCGAGGAGACGATCGTGGTCGAGAACCGCTCTCGACGTCGTGTGGAGGCGGAGCTCGCGCTCGAGCTCGCCTCCGACTTCGCGGACATCTTCGCGGTCAGGCGGGTCGAGAAGCTCGGCGCCCCCGGCAGCTCCCAGCCGACGCCGGCACGTCCGGGGCGCTGGGACGGCGCGGCGACGCTCGAGTTCGCGGACCAGGGCTTCCCGGCCCGGACCCTCGTCCATCTCGGCCCGGCGCCGGACGAACGCGTCGGCGAGGTGGCGCGCTACCGGCTGCTGCTCGATCCCGGTGGGCACTGGCGGCTCGTCGTCGCGGTGCAGTGGCTCCTCGACGGGGCGGCTCCCCTCGACGGCGAGTCGTTCAGGCAGGAGCTGCGCGCGGACCGGCGGGAGCGGGACGCGTCGCTGCAGGCCTGGTGGAGCTCGGTGCCCTCTCTGCGGGCGAGCGACCCGTCGCTTCAGCGGACCTGGAGCCGCTCGCTGGCCGACCTCGCCGCCCTCCGCCTGCGCTGGGCCGGCAGCGGGCTCGTGCCGGCGGCCGGGCTGCCCTGGTTCATGACCGTCTTCGGGCGGGACACCCTCATCACGTCCTTCCAGGAGCTGCTCCTAGGCCCGGAGCCGGCGGCGGCGGCGCTGCGTGCGCTCGCCGAGACCCAGGCGGACGCCGACGATCCCGAGCGCGATGCCGAGCCCGGGAAGATCGTGCACGAGATCCGCCGCGGCAAGACGGCGCGGGCCTGGACCGACCGCTACTACGGCTCGGTCGACGCGACCCCGCTCTTTCTCGTCCTCCTCTCGGAGCTGTGGCGCTGGAGCGGCGACGACGAGATCGTGCGAGAGTTGGAAGGGGCGGCCCGGCGAGCGCTGGCGTGGATCGACGACCACGGCGACCGTGACGGGGACGGCTTCGTCGAGTACCTCCGTCGCGCCGCCGACGGGCTCGACAGCCAGAGCTGGAAGGACTCGTGGAACTCCGCGGTCTTCCACGACGGCTCTGTCGCCCGCGCGCCGATCGCGCCGGTCGAGGTGCAGGGATACGTCTACGACGCCAAGCTGCGCTCGGCGGAGCTCGCGCGGCAGGTCTGGAACGACGAGGACACGGCGGGGCGTCTCGAGCGCGAGGCGGCCGCCCTCCGGGACCGCTTCGACGGGGCGTTCTGGCTGCCCGAGCGTGGCTGGTACGCGCTCGGCCTCGACGCGGAGAAGCGTCCGATCGACGCGCTGGGGTCGAACATGGGCCACCTGCTCTGGAGCGGGATCGTGCCGCCCGAGCGCGTCGCCGCGATCGCCGGGCGGATGACCTCCGGACCGCTCTGGTCCGGCTGGGGCGTGCGAACCCTCGCGGCCGACGAGGCCGCGTACGACCCGCTCGAGTACCACGGCGGGACCGTCTGGCCGCACGACAACTCCTTGATCGCGCTCGGGCTCGCACGTGCCGGGCGCGTCGAGGAGGCGCGCCTCGTGGTGCGGGCGCTTCTCGACGCGGCAGCGCACTACGACGGCCGGCTGCCGGAGCTCTTCGCCGGCTACGAGCGCACCGATCTGGCGACACCCGTCGAGATCCCGACGTCCGCGCGTCCGCAGGCGTGGGCGGCCGGCACGCCGGCGCTGCTGCTCCGAGCGCTGCTCGAGCTGGAGGCCGTTCCCGATGCGCGCTCGCTCCGCGCGTCCGCCCGCGGGCTGCCGGTGTGGGCCGAAGGGCTCGAGCTCGACGGTGTCCGCGCCCACGGCCGCCGCTGGCGCGTTCGCGTCGAGGAAGGCGACGCCTCGGCGGAGCCGCTCGACTAGGCGTCGTCGGCGAACAGGGGCCGGACGAGCTCGTCGAACGTCTCCCGGTCGCAACTCGCGACGACGGCGGGCGTGATCGCCGAGACGGTGGCCGTGCGAGGCATGTCCATCGCGAGCGCGACCTCGCCGAAGTAGTCGCCCGGCCGCAGGACGTTGCGGCTGCCGATTCCCTCCTGCGTCACCGAGAGCATGCCGGCGAAGACGACGTAGAAGCGGTCGCCGGGATCGCCCTCCCGCATGAGCACCGTGCCGGGTGGGACCTCGTCACGCTCCATCCGCTCGGCGAGCCGCGCGAGCGTCTGCCCGGGCAGGCCGGCCAGCAGCTCGATCCGTGCGAGCTCGTGCGACGTTGCCGACGCGCGCGGCGTCGCCTACTCCTCGTCCTGCGCCTGGTCGCCGGGCGACTGGCCTCCCCGCATGTCCTCCTCTTCCTCCAGTCGCTCGGTCTGCGCGAGCTCCTGTTCCTCCTCGGTGGGACGCGGGTTGTCGTGCATTCCTCCTCCTAGTATGCGCTCGTGGGGCGGCTGGACGAGTGGAGGTTCTGCCCGCGCTGCGGTGGTCCAATCGGCCTCGAGGGCCGCCACGCGGTCTGCGGCGCGTGCGGCTTCGAGGAGTGGCGGGAGCTCGGGTTCGGCCGGCACGCGGGGGTTCTCGCCCGCTGGGCCGCTGGGTCCGTGCGTCCCGCAAGTTGAGCCGAACGGCCCATAGGCACTGCGGAATTTCGCGTGGATCATGCCGCCATGAGCGAACGGGGTTTCCACCGCATCGAGGACGACATCGCCGAGACGTGGGTCGAGGACTGGGCCGGGGCCGGTCTCGGCGAGCTCGAGGCATACCTCGCCAAGCACGCGGACTTTCTGCGGTTTCTCGCGGCGCGCGACGGCGTCGCTCCGGCCGAGTAGTAGTCGGGAGGGCGAGCACGCGGAGCGCGGCGCGCGCCGCGCTCCTCCGTGCGCGCGGCCGGTTCTAGCCGAGCCCGAGCTGCTGCTCGAGCATGCCCTTCGGCATCGCGCCCACCGCCGAGGCCTTCGGGGCGCCGCTCTCGAACAGCATCATGTTCGGGATCGACTGGATCCCGTAGCGGATCGCGAGATCCTGGTTCTCGTCGATGTTCACCTTGACGAGCTTGAAGTCGCGCTCGTCGGCGATCTTCTCGAGTACCGGCGCGACCGCGTGACACGGGCCGCACCACTCCGCCCAGAAGTCGACGAGCACCGGCTTGTCGGCCTGCAGGACTTCGCTCTCGAACGTGGCGTCGGTGACGTCTGTTGCCATTGGTTCCTTTCGTCTCTGCGCGGTGTACCCACGCCTATCTTGACAAGTAACGCCTCCGCCTAGACTTGCCTTCCCGATGGGCGAGCCAATCTTCCAGCCGCTGCCGGACAAACCCGACCATCCGGGCCTCGAGAGGGAAATTCTCGCCTGGTGGGACGAGGCGCGCGTCTTCGGCCGGCTGCGCGAGCAGAACCGCGGCGGCCCCCGCTTCTCGTTCATGGACGGGCCGATCACCGCCAACGCACCCGCCGGCGTCCACCACGGAATGGGGCGGACGTACAAGGACCTCTATCAGCGCTACAAGGCGCTCCGCGGCTGCGAGCTCCGCTACCAGAACGGCTTCGACTCGCAGGGCCTGCACGTCGAGGTGCAGGTCGAGAAGCAGCTCGGCCTCGACTCGAAGCGGGAGATCGAGGAGTACGGGCTCGACGAGTTCGCGCGGCGCTGCCGCGACTTCGTCGCCCGCTTCTCGGCCGTCCAGACCGAGCAGTCGAAGCGGCTCGGCATGTGGATGGACTGGGACGACTCGTACTACACGTTCAGCGACACGAACATCGAGTACATCTGGCGCTTCCTCAAGGAGGTGCAGCGGCGGGGCTGGCTCTACAAGGGCCACCGCGCGACGCAGTGGTGCCCTCGCTGCGGCACGTCGCTCTCGAAGCACGAGCAGGCGGGGGAGGAGAACTACGCCGAGCTCGAGCACCCGTCGCTGTACGTGCGCCTCCCGCTGCGGGGCCGCGAGGGCGAGACGCTGGTCGTCTGGACGACGACGCCGTGGACGCTGCCGGCGAACGTCGCGGCGGCCGTCAACCCGGAGGCCGAGTACGGCCGTAACGACGCAGGCGAATGGGTCGCCGTCGAGCGCTTCCCGGCGGAGCACTTCGACGAGCGGGTGCGCGGCTCGGAGCTCGTCGGGCTCGAGTACGAGGGGCCGTTCGACGCCTTCCCCGCGCAGGAGGGCGTGACGCACCGCGTCATCCCGTGGGACGACGTCTCGCTCGACGAGGGAACCGGCATCGTCCACATCGCCCCGGGCGCCGGAGCCGAGGACTTCGAGCTCTCGCGCGTTCACGACCTGCCGGTGCTGACGCCGATCGACGAGGCGGGGCGGATGCTGCCCGGCTACGGCGATCTCGCCGGCCTGACGACGGAGGAGGTCGTGGTGCCGGTGATCGAGTCGCTGCGCGAGCGCGGCCGGCTCGTCGAGGCGACGTCGATCGTCCACCGCTACCCGATCTGCTGGCGCTGCCGGACGCCGCTCGTCTTCCGCGTCGTCGACGACTGGTTCATCTCGGCGGAGGAGATCCGCCAGCCGATGCTCGACGCGAACGACACCGTCGAGTGGACGCCGCCCCAGTACAAGAAGCGGATGGACGACTGGCTGCGCAACATGGGCGACTGGAACATCTCGCGCCGCCGCTACTTCGGGCTGCCGCTGCCGTTCTACGAGTGCGAGTGCGGACACCTGAACGTCGTCGGCTCGCGCGCCGAGCTCGAGGAGCGGGCGGTGGCCGGCCTCGAGGGGCTCGAGGAGCTGCACCGGCCGTGGATCGACGCGGTCCGCATCCGCTGCGAGGGCTGCGAGCGCGAGGTGCAGCGGATCCCCGAGGTGGGCGACGCGTGGCTCGACGCGGGCATCGTCCACTTCTCGACGCTCGGCTGGCGGAATCCCGAATGGATCCCCGGCGGGTATGCCACCGGCGCGTCGGCCGGCCTCTCCGGCGCCGACCTTCCCGACCACGCGTACTGGGGAAAGTGGTTCCCGGCCGACTGGGTCTCGGAGATGCGCCAGCAGATCCGCCTCTGGTTCTACTCGCAGTGCTTCATGGCGATCACGCTCGACGGGCGACAGCCGTACCGGAGCGTCCTCACGTACGAGAAGGTGCTCGACGAGGACGGGCGCGAGATGCACAAGTCGTGGGGGAACGCGATCGAGCTCAGCGACGCGCTCGAGCGGATGGGCGCCGACGTCATGCGCTGGCTCTACTGCGAGCAGAACCCGAGCCAGGACATGCGCTTCGGCTACGGCCCGGCCGACGAGGTCAAGCGACGCTTCCTCACGTTCTGGAACTCGGTGCGGTTTCTCGTCGACTACGCGAACATCGAGAGGTTCCGACCCTCGTGGGAGGCGCTCGAGCCGGCCGGGGCGCTCGCGCCGCTCGACCACTGGCTCGTCGAGCGGACACACGCATTCGTCCGTGCTGCCGAGGCGGCGTACGACGCCTACGAGACCCCGTCGATCGTGCGCGAGTACGAGTCGTTCGCCGACGACCTCTCGAACTGGTACATCCGGCGCTCGCGCCGGCGCTTCTGGGAGGGCGGCGACGACGCCGCGTTCCGCACGCTCTGGTACGCGCTCGTCCAGGCGCTGCGCGTGATCTCGCCGGTGATGCCCTTCGTCAGCGACCACCTGTGGCGCGTGCTCGTCCTCGACGGGCCCGAGTCGGTGCACCTCGCCGGCTGGCCCGACGTGCCGGAGCCGGATCGCGCGCTCCTCGAGCAGATCGCCGAGGTGCGGCGTGTCGTCGCGCTCGCACACCAGGCTCGTGCGTCGGCCGGGCTCAAGCTGCGCCAGCCGCTGCGCCGGCTGGTCGCCGAGGGCGGGGACGGCGCGGCGCGGCACGCCGACGTGATCGCCGACGAGGTGCGCGTGAAGGAGGTCGTGTTCGACCGCGTCGATTCCGAGCTGCGCGTGAAGCCGAACCTGCCGCGGCTCGGGCCGCGCCTCGGGAAGGAGCTGGGAGGCGTTCGGGCTGCACTCCAGGCAGGCGAGTTCGAGGAGCTCGACGGCGGCCGCTTCCGCGCCGCCGGCCACGAGCTCGAGCCCGACGAGGTGATCGTCGAGCGGGCCGGGCGCGAGGGATTCGCCGTCGCGTCGGAGGCGGGGCTGACGGTGGCGCTCGACACGACGCTCGACGACGAGCTGCTGCTCGAGGGGCGCGCTCTCGACCTGATCCGCACGGTCAACCAGCTCCGCAAGGACGAGGGCCTCGAGCTGACCGACCGGATCGTCCTCACGGTGCCCGAGTCGGAGGGGGAGGTCGTGAAAACGCATGGCGAGCGGGTCGCGGGCGAGGTGCTCGCGACCGAGATTCGCGTCGCGGGCGACGCCCTGCGGATCGAGAAGGCCTAGTTAGGCGGCGTCGTGGAGCGTGGCCGCCTCGGCGCGGCGCAGCTCGACGGGCAGCTTGAAGTTGACGTCCTCGTGCGTGCCGGGCCGCTCGAGCACCGCGGCGCCGCGCGCCCGGAACCAGTCGCAGACCTCGGCGACGAGCCGCTCCGGCGCCGATGCGCCGGAGGTGAGACCGACGCTTTCACAGCCGTCGAGCCAGCGCTCGTCGATCGCGCCCGCGTCCTCGACCAGGTGCCCGCTCACGCCCGCGGCGCGCGCCACCTCGACGAGACGCTGGGAATTCGACGAGTTGCGCGAGCCGACGACGAGCAGGAGGTCGATCTCGGGCAGCAGCTCCTTCACCGCCCACTGGCGGTTCGAGGTCGCGTAGCAGATGTCTTCCCGCGCGGGCTCCTCGATGTGCGGGAAGCGGCTGCGGAGGACGGCGACGATCTCGCTCGTCTCGTCGACCGAGAGCGTCGTCTGCGTCACGTAGGCGAGCGGCCGCCCGGCCGGCAGCTCGACCCGCTCTGCGTCCGCTGCCGACTCGACGAGCACGATCGCCTCGGGCGCCTCGCCCAGCGTGCCGACGACCTCCTCGTGACCGGCGTGGCCGATGAGGACGATCCCGTAGCCCGCCTGGGCGTAGCGGCGCGCCTGCGCGTGCACTTTCGTCACGAGCGGGCACGTCGCGTCGATCGCCGTGAGGCGGCGCGCGCTCGCCTCCGTCCGCACCGCCGGTGCGACGCCGTGCGCGGAGAAGACGACGGTCGCGCCCTCCGGCACGTCCGCGAGCTCGTCGACGAAGACTGCGCCGCGCTGTTCGAGGCCGCGCACGACGTGCGAGTTGTGGACGATCTGCTTGCGGACGAACACGGGCCGTCCGTAGAGCGCGAGCGCTCGTTCGACCGTCTCGACCGCGCGTTCGACACCCGCGCAGTAGCCTCGCGGCGAGGCGAGGAGAAGACGCTTGACCACTGCGCCGCCCACGATAGCCCTGGTTCGTTAGGACTGCGTGAAGGACCTGGCCGCGAGTAGGGGCGGACCATGGAAAAGCCCGCCGCTCGGGGGGTCGGTGCGGCGGGCTCTCCCAAGTTGCTCACCGCCTGCGTCGAAGACGCACCGCGGTTCGCATCGCCCAGTGACGGCAGCCTA
>DASQQF010000065.1:0-8379 GCA_035643535.1 Gaiellaceae bacterium | reverse complement strand
GTCGTGCAGCTCTTCTCCTCGCGCTACATCGCCGGCCCGACCCTCGCCGACGCCGTGACCGCCGTCCGGGAGCTGAACGCCGGCGGCAAGCTCGCCACGGTCGACGTCCTCGGCGAGGAGATCACGACGGAGGAGGAGACGCGGGCGATCGCGCAGGCGTACCGCGACGTATTCGACGCGATCGACCGGGCCGCCCTCGACGCCAACGTGAGCGTGAAGTTGACCGCACTCGGGCTCGGCCTCTCCTACGCCCTCTGCCGCGAGAACCTCACCGACGTGCTCCGCGCGGCCGGCGGCCACGCGAACTTCGTCCGCATCGACATGGAGGACGCGTCGACCACCGGCGGCACGCTCCGCCTCTACCGCGAGCTGCGCGAGGAGGGGCACGAGAACCTCGGTGTCGTCCTCCAGGCGCGGCTACGGCGGACGCTCGACGACATCCGCGCGCTCGCCGACCTCCGGCCGAGCGTCCGGCTCTGCAAGGGGATCTATCTCGAGCCCGCGGCGATCGCGTTCACGGACCACGAGGCGGTGCGGGCGAACTTCCTCCGCTGTCTCGACGAGCTGCTCGCCGCGCGGTGCTACCCCGCAGTGGCGACCCACGACGAGTGGCTGATCGGAGAGTCGCTCGCCCGGATCTCGCGGCACGGGCTCGACGTGTCGCACTACGAGCTGCAGATGCTGCTCGGCGTGCGGGAGGAGCGGCGCGACGAGCTCGTCGCCGAGGGGCACCGTATGCGGGTCTACGTCCCGTTCGGCGAGCGGTGGTACGAGTACTCGCTGCGCCGCCTCCAGGAGAACCCGGCGATGGCGGGGACGATCGCCCGCGCGACGGCCGGGCGGGTCCTCCGTCCGCTGCGGGCCTAGCGATCGAAGCGGCGCGTCGGCTCGTCCTCTCCCGGATAGCGCCTTCGCTGTTGCGGCTTCTGCCGTCGCGGCGGGCCGAACACGCTCTCCCACATCGCGATCGAGATCACGAGGCCGAGCGCGCCGGTCGCCATCAGGATCCAGCCGACGATCTGGAGGTCGACCCCGCTCGTCGTGATGTCGACGGCGAAGGCGAGGATCGCCCCTCCCGCGAGGACGACGAGGCTGGTCGCGACTCCCATGGCCCCGCGTTTCCCCGGCGCTGCGAGCGCTACGCCTCGCGGCGGGCATAGAGCAGGAACGTGGCCGGGATGCGCCGGTCGTGGCGTCGCCGGGAGGTGCCGCCCGGGTACTCCTGGAGCGCCGCGACGTGGAAGCCGGCCCGCGCGAGCGCGCTCACGATCTGTCCGATCCGCCACAGCCGGTCCGGGCCGGACGGGTCGCGAAAGTAGTCGTCGCGCCAGCGCAGGAGCCCGTCGACGCAGTCGGCGACCGGATGGTCGTCGAACACGAGCAGCTCGCCGCGCGGACGCAGTGCCGCGGCGACGCCCGCGGCCCAGGCGTCGAGATCGGTCAGCCGTCCGACGACGCCCTCGCCCGAGTAGACGAGGTCGAACCGCCCGCGCCGCAGTTCGGCCGGAAGCGACTGCGCCTCGCCGACCACCCACAGGATCGTCGGCCACCGCTCGCGCGCCGCCTCGAGCGCCTCCTCCCGCGGGTCGACGCCGGTCGCCACCGCCCCGAGCGCCGCCAGCGCTGCCGTCGCCTCGCCCGTGGCGCAGTGGAGGTGGAGGACGCGCTTCTCCGCGAGATCGCCGAGCGCCCGCTCGACGAGCGGCGGCAGCGCCACCGGCTCGGAGCGGGCTCGGTGCGCCTCTTCCCAGGCGCGCAGGTTCTGGTCGGTGGGTTCCATCACCACTCCGGCTCTACGCGGGGAGGGAGAACCCCCCGTCGACGACGAGCGTCTGTCCGCAGATCATCGCCGCGTCGGGCGACGACAGGAAGGAGACGGCCGCGGCGATGTCGTCCGGCTCGACGAGCCGGCCCGCCGGCGTCCGCTCGACCGAGCGCAGCATCTCTTCCTTGTTCGGGAAGTGGTCGAGCGCCTTCGTGTCGACGACGCCGCCCGAGACGGCGTTCACGCGCACGCCGCGCGGCGCGAGCTCGACCGCGAGATAGCGAACCACCGACTCGAGCGCCGCCTTCGAGGTGCCGACGAGGACGTAGTTCGGGAGGACGCGCTGCGCGCCGAGGCTCGAGATCGCGACGATCGAGCTGCCCGGTTCCATGGCCGGCGCGGCCGCGCGCGCGAGCGAGAGGAGCGTCCGCGCGTTCGCGTTCAGCGTCCAGTCCCAGTGCTTGTCCTCCGTCTCGAGCGCCGGGCGGATCACGCCGGTCGCGGCGTTGTGGACGACGACGCGGTACGGCCCACGCGCCGCGAGCTCCTCGACGACGCGCTCCGAGGACACGTTTCCGCGCACGAGCACCGGCTCCGCCCCGCCCTCCTCGACGAGCGCCGCCGCCTCCTCGGCCGCGGCGTCGTTTCGCATGTAGCCGAGAACGACGCGCGCCGCGCCGTCGGCGACGAGCCGGAGCGCGATCGCCCGGCCGATCCCCCGCGTTCCCCCGGTGACGAGCACCGAGGCGCCTTCGAGTCTCATTCCCCGTGCGGCAGCGGCTCGTCGACGGGCGCGGAGCTCGGCAGCTCGCTCCAGCCCGGCCGCGTCCGCGGCTCCCGCGCGCCGTCGTACGCCTTCGAGGAGGCGTGCCCGAGCCGGTCTAGCATCTCCATCTTGTCCTCGGCGTAGCGGCGCACCGGATGGTCGTCCGGCAGGTCGAGCACGAGCTCGCGCACGCGCGCCCGGAGCTGGTACGCGAAATGCGGCGTCGCGGGCCCGACGAGCTCGTCGACGTCGGTGAGGGTCGGCTCGGCCATCGCGGGAGAGCGTAACGAAGGTAGCTTCGCGGGCGTGCGCCGCACGTCTCCCCCGGCGGTGCCGAAGGCACCGCGGTCTTCGGGCCAGGCGTCGTCGGCTCGGCCGACGACGCTTCCCGCCATCGACGCGATGCTGCTCGGGACGGTGCTGCTGTGGGCGCTCAACATCACCGTTACGAAGTACATGTTCGAGCACGGCTGGCAGCCGCTCGCGTACGGGACGATCCGCTACTTCGCCGCGATCTCGCTCTTCTGGGTCTTCACCTACCGTCGCGAGCGCTCGTTCCGCATCGCGCGGGAGGACGTCGGCCTCGTCCTGCTCGCCGCGCTCTTCATCTTCGGGAACCAGGTCTGCTTCGTCTACAGCGTGAAGCTCGCGCACGCGTCGACGGTCGCGCTCCTGCTCGGCGCCACACCGGTGTTCATCGGGCTGATCACCGTCGTGTTCCGGCTCGAGCGGCTCGCGCGCTCGTTCTGGATCGGCGCGGTCGTCACGTTCGCGGGCGTCGGCCTCGTCGCGGCGGGAGCCGAGGGCGGGCTCGGGAGCTCGCTCGGCGGCGACCTGATCGCGATCGCGACCGCCGCGACGTGGGGCGCGTACACGGTTTCGATCGCCCCGCTGATGCGGCGGTACTCGCCGTACCGGATCAGCGCGCTCGTGCTCGCGATCGGCTGGGTGCCGCTCGCGCTGCTCGGCATCGGTCAGCTCGGCAGCCAGGAGTTCGCCTTCGGCTGGAAGGTCTGGCTCGGCTTCGGGTACGCGGTCGTCGGGCCGCTCTTCCTCACGAACATCCTCTGGTTCACGGCGATCGACCGCGTCGGGCCGTCGCGTGCGTCGCTCTTCGGCAACCTCCAGCCGTTCTTCGCCGTCTTCTTCGCGCTCGTGCTGCTGGGGGAGAGCCTGCGGATGCTCGAGCTCGCAGGGGGCGTGCTCATCTTCGCCGGCATCGCCTACGAGCGTCTCGCGCGCCGGCGGCGAGCGCCCACGCCGCCGCAGCCGGTCGAATGAGCGGGCCGCGCGTCTCGGTCATCGTTCCCGTCCGCGACGAGGAGGAGTACCTCGCCGACGCGCTCGACTCGCTCGCCGCGCAGACCCTCGAGGAGCACGAGGTGATCGTCGTCGACGACGGCTCATCCGACGGGACGGCCGCGCTCGCAGAGGTGTATGCGCAGCGCGATCCGCGGGTGCGCGTCTTCCGCCAACGGCCTCTCGGGATGATCGCCGCCTCCGAGCGGGCGCGCGCGGAGGCGCGGGCGGCGCTGCTGGCACGGCTCGACGGCGACGACCTCGCGCTCCCCGACCGGCTGGAGCTCCAGGTGGCGGCAATCGAGGAGGAGGGGCTCGCGGCGGTCGGCGGCCGCGTCGAGTACTTCCCTGCTCCGACCGACGGGCTGCGGGAGTACGCGGCGTGGCTCAACTCGCTCGTCACGGTCGAGGCGGCGCTGCGCGACGTCTGGGTCGAGTGCCCGCTGCCGGGCCCGGGCATGACGATGCGCGCCGAGCTCGTCTCCTACCGCGACCGGGGCTGGCCCGAGGACTACGACATCGTCCTGCGCCTGCTCGAAGGCGGGCACCGATTCCGGAACCTCGACCGGCTCGTCCTCCGCTGGCGCGACCACCCGGAGCGGCTCACGCGCACGCGTCCTGAGTACTCGCTCGAGGCGTTCCGCCGCTGCAAGGTGCACTTCCTCCGCCGCACGCTGCTGGCCGGCGGACGCGCCGCCGTCGTCTGGGGCGCCGGCCCGACCGGCAAGGCGTTCGCCCGGGCCCTGCTCGAGGCGGGGACGCCGCTGGCCGCGTTCGTCGAGGTCGACCCGCGCAAGCTCGGCAAGCGGATCCACGGCGCGCCGGTCGTCCCCGTCGAGCAGGCGGCGTCCTTCCGCGGAGCGCTCTCCTGCGGCGCCGTCGCCGGGGCGGAAGGCCGCACACGGGTGCGCTCGCTCGCGGCCGAGCTCGGGCTCGTCGAGGGGAAGGACTTCATCGCGGTCGCCTAGCCAGCGTTCCGAGCGACATCCCGCGCGACCATCGAGCATCGGCGCGGTCACGCTTTCGTGACCTGCCGTCGGCTTGCCGTCGGCCTGCCGTCGGCAGGGCGGGCGGCGTGGGGGATTCGCCGGGCCGCCGCGCGGGGCATAATCGGCGCATGGCCGATGACTTCATGCCGCTGCTCGGCTGGGACCATGTCGAGCTCTGGGTCGGCAACGCAAAGCAGGCTGCGTACTTCTACGAGCACGCGCTCGGCTGCACGCGAACCGCCTACGCGGGGCCCGAGACCGGCGTCCGCGACCGGGCGTCCTATGTGCTCGAGCAGGGGGACATCCGCTTCGTCGTCACCTCGGCGCTGCGGGAAGACCACGGGATCACGCGACACCACGCGCGGCACGGCGACGGCGTCCGCGACATCGCGCTCACGGTGCCCGACGCGACCGAGGCGTACCGCCAGGCGGTGCAGCGGGGCGCGCGCGGGGTGGCGGAGCCGCATCGCGACGAGGACGAGTTCGGGGTGATCGAACGCGCCACGATCGCGACCTACGGCGACACGATCCACACCTTCGTCAACCGCACCGAGTACCAGGGCCCGTTCCTTCCGGGCTACGCGTCGGTCAGCGCGAACGGTCACACCGGCCAGGGTGCCGGGCTGACGAACATCGACCACATCGTCGGCAACGTCGAGCTCGGCCGCATGGATCACTGGGTCGACTTCTACGAGCGCGTCTTCGGGATGACGAACATCCTCCATTTCGGCGACGAGGACATCCACACGGAGTACTCCGCGCTGATGTCGAAGGTGATGGCGGACGGGAGCGGCAAGATCAAGTTCCCGATCAACGAGCCCGCCGAGGGCAAGCGGAAGAGCCAGATCGAGGAGTACATCGAGTTCTACGCGGGCCCGGGCGCGCAGCACATCGCGCTCGCGACGACCGACATCGTCGGCACGGTCGAGAACCTCAAGGAGCGGGGGATGCTCTTCCTCGACACGCCCGACACGTACTACGACGAGGTGGTCGACCGCGTCGGCGAGATCGACGAGGACTACGCGGTGCTCCAGGAGCACAAGATCCTCGTCGACCGCGACGAGGACGGCTACCTGCTCCAGATCTTCACGAAGACGGCGCAGGACCGGCCGACCGTCTTCTTCGAGGTGATCGAGCGGCACGGGGCGACGAGCTTCGGCGACGGCAACTTCAAGGCGCTGTTCGAGGCGATCGAGCGCGAGCAGGCGCTGCGCGGAAACTTGTAGGGGAGGCTCGCGCGATGCTCGACGGGCTGAGGGCGGCGAGCCGGCAGGCCCGCTCGCTCCAGCAGCTCGACCACCGACCCTGGCCGCTGCCCGAGCGCCGCTGGCTGATGGGGCAGACGTGGGAGGACCTGATGTTCGCCCACTGGCGCGTGCCGCTCGAGCAGGTGCTGCCGCACGTCCCCTCGGAGCTCGAGGTCGAGCTCCACGACGGCAGCGCCTGGGTCGGGATCACACCCTTCCGCGTCACCGGCCTCCGCTCCCGCGGGAGCCTGCCGGTGCCGGTCGTCTCGTCGTTTCTCGAGCTCAACGTCCGGACGTACGTGCGGACGGCGGCCGGATGGCCCGGCGTCTGGTTCTTCAGCCTCGACGCCACGAGCCGGCTCGCGGTGCGCGCGGCACGGCGCCAGTACAGGCTGCCGTACTTCGACGCCAGGATCGCGCTCGATCGCGCGGACGGGTGGATGGACGTCGAGTGCGCGCGGCTCGGGGAGCGCGGCAAGGTCTTCTCCGGCCGCTACCGCCCCGACGGCGATCCGGTCGCCCCGGCGCCGGGCTCGCTCGAGGCATTCCTCGTGGAGCGCTATCGCCTGTACGCGACCGACCGCTCCGGCGGCCTCTACCACGCCGACATCCACCACGCGCCCTGGGTCCTCCGTCCGGCGCAGGCGGAGATCGAGCTGACCTCGATCGCGCCGTTCCAGCTGCGCGGAGAGCCGCTCTGCCACGTCGCCGAACGGCAGGACGTCCTGATCTGGCCGCTCGAGGCCGCCGGCGCCCAACGATAGGACTCCAGCGCCCGAGGGCCGTACCCTTCCTCGCATGGAGCCGCAGCGGAGGACGGCGCTCTTCTCCGTGTTCGCCGCGCTCGCGCTCATCGCGCTCAAGCTCGGTACGGGCCTCGCGACGCACAGCCTCGGCCTCATCTCCGAGGCGATCCACTCCGGCACCGATCTCGTCGCCGCGCTGCTGACCTTCTTCGCCGTCGGAGTCGCCGTTCGGCCGGCCGACCCCGGCCACCAGTACGGACACGGCAAGGCCGAGCACCTCTCGGCGCTGGCCGAGGCCGCCTTTCTCGTCGCCGCGAGCCTCTTCATCGCCTGGCGGGCGGTACGGCGGCTGACGGAGAGCTCGCCGCAGCCCGTCCACGCCGCCTGGTGGGCCCTGCTCGTCGTCGGCGTCGTCATCCTCGTCGACCTGAGCCGGACGACGGCCTCTGCGCGTGCCGCACGTCGTTACGACAGCGCCGCGCTCTCCTCGAACGCGCTCCATTTCGCGAGCGACCTCGCCGGATCGGCCGCCGTCCTCGCGGGCCTGCTGCTGGCGCGCGTCGGGCAGCCGAAGGGGGACGCGGCCGCGGCGCTCTTCGTCGCGGTGCTCGTGCTCGCGGCCGCCTTCCGGCTGATGCGACGGAACGTCGACGTGCTCATGGACCGCGTTCCGGCCGACGCCGCCGCGGCTGCGCGCAGCGCGATTGCCGCGATCGTTCCCCCGGTCGAGCTGCGCCGGCTCCGGATGCGCCAGGCCGCCGGACGGCACTTCGCCGACGTCGTGATCGGCGTCTCCGTCGACTCCGCGGTCCGCCAGGGTCACGCCGCCGCCGATGCAGTCGAGCGGGCCGTGCAGACGGCGCTTCCCGAGGCGGACGTCGTCGTCCACGTCGAGCCGGAGGAGGCCGGCGCAGCAGTTCGCGAGCGCGCCCACGCCGCCGCCCTCGGCGTGCCCCGGGTCCGCGAGGTGCACAACGTGACCGCGGTCGCCGTCGGGTCGGGCACCGAGCTCTCCCTCCACCTCAAGCTGCCCGCCGACCTCGCGCTCGACGAGGCGCACGCGATCGCGGAGCAGGTCGAGCGCGCCATCCGCGAGGAGGTGCCCGAGGTCTCGTCGGTGCAGACGCACATCGAGCCGCTCACGGAGGAGGCGGCGGGGACGCGGCCGCCCGCGTCGGACATCGCACGGGAGCACGAGCTCGTGCGGCGCATCGCCCGCGAGGAGACCGGCAGGGAGCCGCGCGCGCTCAGGTTCCTCGACACGGACGAAGGGCTCGTCGCCTACCTGACGCTCGCCGTCGACGGCGAGACGCCGCTCGGGGAGGCGCATGCGCGCGCGAGCCGGATCGAGGAGCGGATCCGGCGCGAGCGGCCGGACATCTCCGACGTGATCGTCCACACGGAGCCGTAGCCGTGCGCCTCTGCATGTTCTCGCCGCGCGACCGCGAGCTCGAGCGCGGCTGGCCGGGACGGATCGAGGGGGATCGCGTGATCCAGCTCGCCGCGCAGACGCTCCAGTCGTTCTTCACCGGCGGCGCCCATGCGCGCGAGCACGACGACTATCCGC
>DASQQF010000064.1:0-2223 GCA_035643535.1 Gaiellaceae bacterium | reverse complement strand
CGGCAGCTCCGCCGTCGCGCGCCGCTCCGTCCGCGGCGCCTTCCGCGCGACCGGCCGCGCACCGCGCACCGTCGTCCTGATCGACGACGTCTACACGACCGGGGCCACGGCCTCCGCGGCCGCGAGCGCCCTGCGCGCCGCCGGTGCCCGCAGCGTCGAGGTGGTCGCGTTCGCGCGCGCCCTGCGGCGCGGATAGGCGCGGCCACGGATGGCGGTTAGCCGGGACCGCAGTAGGGTTAGACCGGAGGACAGGCAACGACAGGGGAGGTGCCGATGCAGCTCCAGGTCAAGGGCAGGAACCTCGAGGTCAGCGAGTCGATCCGCAGCTACATCGAGCGGAAGCTGCGGAAGCTCGACCGGCGGGTACGGGACGACGTGCTGGTCGAGGTCGAGCTCGCCGTCGAGCGGAACCCGTCGATCGCCGAGAGCCAGGTCGCCGAGGCGACCCTCCACCTGAAGGGCCGGACCCTGCGGGCGCGCGAGTCGGCGCACGACATGAAGGCCGCCGTCGACGAGCTCGTCGACAAGCTCGTCCGCCAGGTCAAGGACCTCCGCGACAGGCGGGTCGACAGCCGCAAGCACGTTCCGGAACCGGTGTCGCAGACCGAGAATCCGATCGAGTCGGGAACGCCCGAAGGGTAGGACCGCGCGCGGGTGGCGGCCAGCCCCGCCGCTACCCTTCGACGGACTATGGCGCAAGACCTCGGCGGCTTCGAGAAGGTTCTCCGCTTCGGCGAGGGGCGGAGGCTGAAGCGCCTGCAGCAGCAGGCCGACTACATCACCTCTCTCGAGCCGGAGTTCGAGAAGCTCTCCGGGGCCGAGCTCGCCGCCAAGACGGCCGAGTTCCGGCAGCGGCTCGAGAACGGCGCGAGCCTCGACGACCTCGTCTTCGAGTCGTTCGCCGCTGTCCGCGAGGCGCGGAAGCGGGCCTCCAACCAGCGGATGTTCGACGTCCAGCTGATGGGCGGGATCGTCCTCCACGAGGGCGACATCGCCGAGATGAAGACCGGCGAGGGCAAGACGTTCGTGGCGAGCCTCGCCCTCTACCTGAACGGCCTCAGCGGCAAGGGCGCCCACCTCGTCACCGTCAACGACTACCTCGCGCAGCGCGACGCGGAATGGAACCGGCCGGTCTTCGAGTCGCTCGGGATGACCGTCGCCCACATCGAGAACATGCAGCCGTTCGAGACGAAGAAGGCTTCGTACCTCGCGGACGTCACCTACGGGACGAACTCCGAGTTCGGCTTCGACTACCTCCGCGACAACATGGCCGTCGCGCTCGACGGCCTCGTCCAGCGCGGCCACGTCTACGCGATCGTGGACGAGGTCGACTCGATCCTGATCGACGAGGCGCGGACGCCGCTCATCATCTCCGGCGAGCCCGAGGTCGCCGCACAGATCTACTACGACTTCGCGCGCGTCGCCCCCCAGCTCGTCGCGCACCGCTCGAGCCCGGGCGACCCGAAGGGCGCCGCCGAGGCCGCGGGTGCCGACTTCGAGTTCGACGAGAAGCACAAGACCGTCGGCGTCACCGAGCAGGGCGTGGCGAAGGTCGAGCGCGCGCTCCGCATCGACAACCTCTATGCACCAGAGAACACGCAGCTCGTCAACCACCTGATCCAGGCGCTCAAGGCGCAGTCGCTCTACCACCTCGACATCGACTACGTGATCCAGGACGGCGAGGTGAAGATCGTCGACGAGTTCACCGGCCGGATCATGGAGGGCCGCCGCTGGAGCGAGGGTCTCCACCAGGCGGTCGAGGCGAAGGAGGGGGTGCGGATCCAGGAAGAGCACCAGACGATGGCGACGATCACGCTCCAGAACTACTTCCGCCTCTACGAGAAGCTCGCCGGGATGACCGGCACCGCGAAGACCGAGGAGAAGGAGTTCGTCGAGATCTACGACCTCAACGTCGTCGAGATCCCGACCAACGTGCCCGTCGTCCGCGCCGACAAGCAGGATCTCGTCTTCAAGTCGAAGGAGGGGAAGTTCGCCGCCGTCGTCCGCGACATCGAGGAGCGCGCCGAGCTGGGCCAGCCGGTCCTCGTCGGCACGATCGCCGTCGAGACCTCCGAGTACCTCTCGCAGCTGCTCACGCGCAAGGGGATCAAGCACAACGTCCTCAACGCGAAGGAGCACGCGCGCGAGGCGGAGATCATCAAGGACGCGGGCCGCCCGGGCGCGGTCACGATCGCGACGAACATGGCCGGCCGCGGCGTCGAC
>DASQQF010000063.1:0-6499 GCA_035643535.1 Gaiellaceae bacterium | reverse complement strand
CGCGCCTGCGGGCACGACGGGCGGCACGGGAGCGACGACCTGCTGCACGACGGGCGCGGGGGCCGGCACCGGGAAAGGCTCGACTGCCGCCACCTGCGGCGGGACGGCAGCGGGTCGATATTGCGCCGGAGCGGCGGCGGGCTGGGGGTGCGACGGCGCAGCGGCGGCCGCCGCGCCGACGGCGAGCGCCGTCCGCTCGAACTGCAGCTGGTGCTGCGCGAGCTGCGCCTGGAGCTTCAGCCCGAGCGCCCGGTGCGAGCCGAGCGAGCGGCCGAGCATGCCGCACGTCACCGCACCCAGGAGGACGACGAGGTACACCTGTCGGTGCGTCACCGGCCAGTGCGCCCACGGAGTGAGCATGATCGCCCCGAGGCCCGCCCCGACGAGCAGGCCGGCGATCGTCCAGCGCGCGACCATGCTCGTCGCGCGCCGTGCGAGGAACTCGGTGTAGTGCTGGAAGACGGAGGCGTCGAGGTCGGACATCTCTCGGCCCATGCATCGGCAGCCGCGGTCCGCTACTTGAGTGCCGGCGGCGACTCTTACCGAACGCATACGCGCCTCTCACATTCGTCCTAGGCGAAACGGGCACGATCGGATCGAGAACGCGGAGATGCAAGGAGAGCGAACACGATGAATTTCCGTCCACGTGCACAGATCGCGCGGCGCGTCCTACCGGTCGTCGCCGCGGCGGCGGTCGGCGCCGGCGTCGGCGCGGCCGTCTACGCGACGACCTCGAGCGGGCCTGCCACGACGGCCGCCCCGAGCGTGGTCGTCCCCGCGCAGCCCACCTCGTCGCAGACATCCGGCAACACGCTCACGCAGCTCTACAAGCAGGACGCCCCCGGCGTCGTCGACATCACCGTCACGTCGACCACGAGCTCGAGCGGCGGCAGCGGCTCCCAGAACCCGTTCGCCCCCGGCTTCGGCCAGCCGCCGAACCAGAAGACGGAGGCCGAGGGCACCGGCTTCGTGATCGACAGCAAGGGCGACATCGTCACCGCCGAGCACGTGGTCGACGGCGCCAACTCGATCACGGTCCACTTCCAGAACGGCACGAGCGCGAAGGCGACGCTCGTCGGCAGCGACAAGTCGACGGACACGGCCGTCATCAACGTCAACGTCCCCTCGTCGCAGCTCCACCCGCTCGCGCTCGGGAACTCCTCCTCGGTGCAGCCGGGCGACGCGGTCGTCGCGATCGGCAGCCCGTTCGGCCTGACCGAGTCGATGACCGCCGGCATCGTGAGCGCCGTCAACCGGACGATCACGGCCCCGAACCGGTTCTCGATTCCCGGCGCGATCCAGACCGACGCGGCGATCAACCACGGCAACTCCGGCGGGCCGCTGATCGACGTCGCGACGAACACCGTGATCGGCGTGAACGACCAGATCGAGAGCGACACGCAGGACAACGCGGGCGTCGGGTTCGCCGTCCCGATCGACGCCGCCAAGAGCGTCGCCGACACGCTGATCGCGGGCGGCACGGTGCGGCACGCCTGGCTCGGCGTCGGCATCAGCGACGCGGCGAGCGGCGGCGTGCGGATCACGCAGGTCGTCTCCAACAGTCCGGCGGCGAAGGCGGGGCTCCAGGCCGGCGACGTGATCGAGGCCGTGAACGGCAACTCCGTCGCGAACGCGGACGCCCTCAGCGCGATCGTCACCGGCGACAAGCCCGGCCAGCAGGTGACCCTCACCGTCCGGCACGGCAGCACGACGAAGCACGTGACCGTAACGCTCGGCACGCAGCCTTCCTGAGCTCCTCCCGACCAGCCCCTCCCACGGCGACGGCCCCCACACCAGCGGGGGCCGTTGTCGTTCCGACGCATCGATGACGATAGGGATGCTGTTGAAGATGCTCCGACAGCAACAATGATCGTGCTACGAACAGACCGCCCGACGTGACCTCCCCCGATCCCCCCGCCGAGCCGTCCGCCTCCAGCGGGCGCTGGTGGCGCAACCTCGCACTCCCCGAGTCGTGGCGCGTGCGCGTACGCGACTGGCTGCGCGGCAGCCCGACGGGGCTCGTCCTGATGGCGATCGGTGTCGGCGGCGGCGCCGGCGCGGGCGCGGTCTTCTTCCGCTACCTGATCCTCGTCTTCACGCACGCGTTCAGCGGCTACGCGGACTACAGCTCAGAGGGCCACGCGCCCTACGGCTACTACCACCACGTCGGCTTCTGGTTCGTCGTGCTCGCGCCGGTCGCCGCCGGGCTGCTCTACGGTCCGCTCATCCAGGCCTTCGCGCGGGAGGCACGCGGCCACGGCGTCCCCGAGGTGATGTTCGCGGTCGCGGAGCGCGGCGGGCGCATCCGCCCGCAGGTCGCCGTCGTGAAGTCGCTCGCGTCCGCCCTCTGCATCGGCGGCGGCGGCTCCGTCGGCCGCGAGGGGCCGATCGTGCAGATCGGCTCGGCCCTCGGCTCGACGCTCGGCCAGCTGACGCGGGTGCCGGAGTCGCGGCTGCGCATCCTCGTCGCGTGCGGCGCCGCGGGCGGAATCTCGGCGACGTTCAACGCGCCCATCGCCGGCGTCTTCTTCGCCCTCGAGCTGATCCTGCGCGACTTCGAGGCCGAGTCGTTCGGCGTCGTCGTCCTCTCCTCGTTCACGGCGGACATCGTCGGCCGCGCCGCGTTCGGGAGCCAGCCGTTCATCTCGCACCTCGCCGCCTTCCAGCTCAAGTCCCCCATCGAGTACCCGCTCTATGCCGCGCTCGGGATCGGCGCCGCGTTCGTCGGGGTCGCCTTCATCCGCGTCCTCTACGGTTCGGAGGACTTCGCCGACAGGATCTGGAAGGGCAAGCCGGAGTGGCTGCGCCCCGCCGCAGGCGGCGTCCTGCTCGGCCTCCTCCTGCTCGCCTTGCCCGAGCTCTACGGCGTCGGCTACCCGCCGCTCGAGAACGCCATCGGCGGCGGCTACGCGATCTGGCTGCTCTTCGCGCTGCTCATCGGCAAGATCGTCGCCACGAGCCTGACGATCTCGATCGGAGGCTCGGGCGGTGTCTTCGCACCGTCGCTGTTCATGGGCGCCATGCTCGGGAGCGCCTATGGACGCGGCATCCACGCCCTCCTCCCGGGCATGACGGCGGCCGCGGGCGCGTACGGGCTCGTCGGCATGGGCGCTGTCTTCGCGGCCGCCGCGCGCGCTCCGATCACCGCGGTGATCATCGTCTTCGAGCTCACCGGCGACTACCGGATCATCCTGCCGCTGATGTTCGCCATCGTGCTCTCCGCCGGGGTGTCGAACCTCCTCACGCGCGACACGATCTACACGCTCAAGCTCCGCCGGCGCGGGATCGACCTGATGCGCGGGCGCGGCGCGAACCTGATGGCGCTCCTCAACGTCCGCGACGCGATGCAGGAGGTGCCGCTCTCGATGCGACAGGAGACACCGCTGAACGAGGTGATCGAGCGGCTGACGGAGGGCCCGACCGACGGCTTGCCGGTCGTCGACGAGACGGGCGCCTACCGTGGAACGGTCACCTCGCAGCAGGTCGAGCAGGCGATGCGCGAGAACGCGCTCGACGCAGATGCGGGGAGCCTCGCGCAGGAGCGGACCGCGCTTCGGCCGAGCCAGTCGCTCGAGGAGGCCCTCTCGGCGCTGCTGCGCGAGCGGTCGGGCCTGCCGGTGCTCGAGCCCGAGACGCGGCGCGTCGTCGGCTGGCTGACGCACATCGACGTGCTGCGCGCCTACAACCAGCGGCTCGAGGCCGGCATCCGGAACGCCGAGCAGCGCCGGCGCACGCCCAACGGCCCGCCGCGGGCCGACATCGGCTTCGGCTTCGTCGGCAGCGCCCTCGCGCGCCTGCGCGGCTATCGGGTCGTGGAGCTCGAACTGGGAGCCTCGTCGGCGCCGGTCGGGGCGCGCCTCGGCGAGCTCGACCTGCCGGACGGCTCGACCGTGCTCGGGCTCCGCCGCGGCGGCGAGTCGCTGATGCCGGCCGACGAGACGGTGCTCCTCGCGGGCGATCGCCTGACCCTGCTCGTTCCCGCCGGGTCGGCCGAGGACCTCACCGAGCAGATCGGCCAGCACGGCAGCACGTAGGATCGGCGCATGACGCCGGCCGACGGCGCCGAGCCGTCGCACCTCTCGGCGACGGGCCGGTGGACGCTCGTCGCGAGCATCCTCGGCTCGTCGATGGCCTTCATCGACGGCTCGGTCGTGAATGTGGCGCTGCGCGCGATCGAGCACGACCTCGGCGGCGGCCTGGCCGCTCAGCAATGGGTGGTGGACGCCTACCTGCTGACGCTCGGCTCGCTCATCCTCGTCGGCGGCTCGCTCGGCGACATCTTCGGCGAGCTGCGCGTGTTCGCCCTCGGCGTCGCCAGCTTCGCCGTCGCCTCCGTCCTCTGCGCCGCCGCGCCCGACACGCCGGCGCTGATCGTCTTCCGCGGCGTGCAGGGGGTGGCCGGGGCGCTCCTGACGCCGGCCTCGCTCGCGGTGATCACCGCCACGTTCTCGGGAGCCGCGCGCGGCGCGGCGATCGGACAGTGGACGGCGTGGACCGGGATCGCGTTCGTGATCGGCCCGACGCTCGGCGGCTGGCTCGTCGACGTCTCGAGCTGGCGGGTGATCTTCCTCATCAACGTCCCGATCGCGCTCGCCACCCTGCTGCTCGCTCTGCGGCTCGGCGGCTGGAGGCAGTCGCGGCGTGCCGACCTGCGGCTCGACCTGCCGGGCGCCTCCCTCGCCGCGGTCGGGCTCGGCCTCCTCGTCGCGGGGTTCATCGAGCAGCCGCATCTCGGGTGGCGGAGCCCGCTCGTGCCGGGCGGGCTCGCCGGCGGTACGGTGCTGCTCGTCCTGTTCGTCGCATACGAGCTGCGCGCGCCGAAGCCGATGCTGCCGCTGCGCCTCTTCCGGCTGCGGAACTTCTCGGTCACGAACGTCGAGACGTTCGCCGTCTACGGCGGGCTCCAGGGGCTGAGCGTCTTCCTCACGCTCTTCCTGCTCGAGTTCAGCGGCTACTCCGCGTTCCGCGCCGGCGTCGCCCTGCTGCCGATCACGTTCGTCATGTTCCTCCTCTCGCCGCGGACAGGGCGGCTGTCGATGCAGTACGGGCCGCGCCTGTTCATGGCGGCCGGGCCGCTGCTCGCCGGGGCGTCGGTGCTCGCGCTCGCCCGCCTGCCGGTGCACCTCGACTACTGGCTCGACCTCCTCCCCGCGCTCCTCGCCTTCTCCGTCGGCCTCTCGCTGACCGTGGCGCCCCTGACGACGACGGTCCTCTCCGATGCCGGCCCCGGCGACGCGGGAGTCGCCTCGGGCGTCAACAACGCGGTCGCGCGCATCGCCGGGCTCGTCGCGGTCGCGGTGCTCGGGATCGCGGCGGCGGGCGGCGGCGACCGCCTCACGGCACACGGCTTCCGCACGGCGATGCTCGTCGTCGCCGGGCTGCTCGCCTGCGGCGGCCTGATCGGCGCGGCAGGCATCCGCAATCCGCCCACCTAGGCGTTGCATATGTAAGATCGGGCGATGCCGAAGCGGACGTACACCGCGACGGAGGCCGCCCGCGAGCTCGGGATCAGCGTCGACACGCTCCGCCGCTGGGACCGCGAGGGCCGGATCCGGACGCAGCGCGACCGCTCGAACCGGCGCCTGGTCCCGCTCGAGGAGATCGAGCGCCTGCGCGGCGGCGCCGGCACGCAGCACATGAGTGCGCGCAACCGACTCCGCGGGACGGTCACGCAGGTGCGGGTGGAAGGGCTGCTCGCCCAGGTCGAGCTCACGGTGACCGAGCCTGCCCGTGTCGTCGCGGTCGTGACCCGCGACGCGGTCGACGAGCTCGGCCTGAAGCCCGGAATGGCCGCCACCGCCGTCGTCAAGTCGACGTCGGTGATGGTGGAGGCATGACGCGGCGGCGGGCGGGCTTCGCGGCCGCCGCGGTCGTCGTCGCAGCGTCGATCGCCGCCGGCGTCGCGCTCGCGGGACGGAGCTCGTCACCGAGGCTGACCGTCTTCGCGGCGGCATCCCTCACCAACGTCTTCCCGAAGGTCGATTCCCGTGAGCGCTACTCGTTCGGCGGCTCGAACGCGCTCGCGACGCAGATCGAGCAGGGCTTGCCCGCCGACGTCTTCGCCTCGGCGGACACGAAGCTCCCCTGGCAGCTCCACCGGAAGAACCTCGTGACGAAGCCGGTCGACTTCACCGCGAACAAGCTCTGCATCATCGTCGCGAAGGGGAACCCGCAGCACATCCGCGCGAACGGCATGCTCGAGCGGAGCGGCCTGCGCATCGTGATGGCGGCCGCAGGCGTCCCGGCCGGCGACTACACGCGCAAGGTGCTGGCCCGGCTCGGCCTGTCGGATCTCGTCGCGAAGGCGGTGAGCCAGGAGACCGACGTGCGGGAGGTGCTCTCGAAGGTCGTGCTCGGGGAGGCCGACGCCGGCTTCGTCTACGCCACGGACGCGAAGACGGTCGCCGGACAGGTCGGCGTCGTCGGCATCCCGAAGCGGGCGCAGCCCACCGTCGTCTACGCGGCCGCGGCGGTGAAGGCGAGCCCGCATCTGAAGGAG
>DASQQF010000062.1:0-4349 GCA_035643535.1 Gaiellaceae bacterium | reverse complement strand
AGCGAGTCGCTGCGAGGCGCGAGCGAGCGCGCGACGATCGCGACGCGGCCGCTGGAGGACGGCACTGCGAGCACCCGCCATTCGCCTGGACGCCCGGGGAGGCTCGTGCTCGCCCAGACGCGGCTGCCCGCCAGCGCCTCGAGCAACCGCGACGGGCTGAGCAGCGGCGCGAGCCCGCCCGGCTGCGAGGCAACGAGGCGGCCGCCGGTGTCGTACAGCTGCGCGAGTGTCGTGCCGCCGCCCGTGTCGGCGTCGACGTGCTCGGCACGGAGCTCCTCCTGGGCCTGGGCGACCAGCGTCTGGTCGACCGACCCGAGCAGCTCGTTCGCCACCCGGCGGTAGACGAAGACGCCGACGGCCGTCAACACGACGGCCATCGCGACGGCGAACCCGAGCGTGAGCCGGACGCGGATCGACAGCCGGCTCACACCGTCTCCCGCAACCGGTAGCCGACGCCGCGGACGGTCTCGATCGAGTCGAGGCCGAACGGACGGTCGATCTTCTCGCGCAGGTAGCGGACGTAGACGTCGACGACGTTCGACCTGCTCTCGAAGGCGAGGTCCCATGCGCCGTCGAGCAGCTGCGTCCGCGTCAGGGTGACGCCGGGGCGCCGCATGAACAGCTCGAGCAGCGCGAACTCCTTCGCCGACAGATCGAGCTCCTGCTCGGCGCGCCAGGCGCGGTGGGCGGCCGGATCGAGCCGCAGGTCGCCGACCTCGAGCACGGGAGGGCGCTCGACCGGAGCGCGGCGGGTCAGCGCGCGCAGGCGGGCCAGCAGCTCCTCGAACGAGAACGGCTTCGTCAGGTAGTCGTCGGCGCCGGCGTCGAGACCGCCGACGCGGTCGTCGACGGCGTCTCGCGCGGTCAGCATGAGCACGGGAGTCCAGACGCCGTCGCGGCGCAGCCGGCGGCAGACCTCGAAGCCGTCGACGCCGGGGAGCATGACGTCGAGGACGATCGCGTCGTAGTCGACTGCGCGCGCCATCCAGAGGGCGTCCTCCCCGCGGTCGGCCAGATCCGCGGCGTACCCCTCCTCCCGCAGGCCGCGGCCGAGGAGCTCGCCGAGCTTCTTCTCGTCCTCGACCAGGAGCACGCGCACGACTCCATTGTCGCTTGCGTCGTGAGAGTCGGATGAGGCGGCTCAGCGCGCTCTCATCGTCGTCCGCTCCGATGTCGCCCGTGCTCACGACGGAACAGATGACCCGCGCGCGCCGCAGCGTGCCGCCGAGCTCCGAGCGGCCGGGCGGGGGCGTCGACGGCAACGAGCGGCTGACGGCCGCCACGGGTGCGGTGCTGATCGTGCTGCTCGCCGCACTCGGCGTCACGATTCTCTCGATCGGCTCGCTCGTCTGGTGGCACGTCCTGCTGGGGATGCTCCTGATTCCTCCCGTGCTGCTGAAGCTCGGAACCACCGGGTGGCGCTTCCTCCGCTACTACACCGGCGACCGCGAGTACGTGCGCCGGGGGCCGCCGCTGCTGCCGCTGCGGCTGATGGCGCCCCTCGTCGTCGTCGCGACCCTCGCCGTGTTCGCGACCGGCGTCGCGCTGCTCTTCACCGGCCCGAACGCGGGCTTCGTCGTCGGGTTGCACAAGGCGTCGTTCGTCGTCTGGTTCTTCCTCACGGCGGTGCACGTGCTCGCGCACCTGCGTCCGATCCCCGGGCTCGTCGCCGCCGACTGGCGCCGTCGCCCCGTCCCGTCCGAGTCGCGCGTGCGGGGGACGCTCTGGCGGCAGCTCCTGCTCGCCGGCACGATCGTGGCCGGCGCGATCATCGCGATCGCGACCGTCCGCTACGCGCAGCCGTGGGTGCACTGGTTCGGGACGCACCCCGGCCACGGCGACGGCTAGCCACGTCTCGACCGGCCATGTCAGGTGTCAGACACCGGACGTGGCCCTGCGGAACGAGTGGCCGCGCGGATGGGCCAGCAGCGTCGCTTCCTGCGGATACTCGGGCAGCAGGTCGCCGCCGCCGCCGCCGGCGGTGTCCCCGGCGCGCAGCGGGACCACGACTCGAAGTGTCCCGCCGCGGACGAAGCCGACGCGGTGGGGGCCGAGGTCGAGCGGCTCGTAGTCTCCCTCGAACACGTCGGGCCGCTCGGCCCGCAGGCGGAGGATGCGCCGGATCAGATGGAGCTTGAGCGTGTCACGGGAGAGGGCCGGCTCGCGCAGCACGGCGGCGTGTCGTCGCCAGTCCACGGGGCGGCGGTTGTCGGGGTCGACGAGGTTGAGTGACCAGAGCGCGTCTCCCTGGTAGACGTCGGGCACGCCGGGCGTCGTCAGGCGCAGCAGCAGCGCGCCGAGGGAGGCGTGCTCCCCGGCACGCGCGACGCGCGCGGCGAACGGCTCGAAGTCGTCGAGGAACTCGCGGTTCGCGTACAGCTCGCGCACGAACGCCTTCGCGCGCCGCTCGTGCCGGGAGTCGGGCTCGAGCCAGCTCGTCGTCCGCTTGCCCTCGCGCAGCGCCTTCTCGAGGTAGCGCTCGAGCCGCGTCGGGACGATCGGCCACGCCCCGACGAGCGTCTGCCACACGAGGTACTCCTCGTTCGGCTCGTCCATCCCGCCGGTCAGCGCGTGCCAGCGCCGGACGCGTGCCGCCCACTCGTCGTGCATCGCGGCGAGCGCGCCGATACGCGCGCGGACGTCCCCGGCCCGCTTCGTGTCGTGCGTCTGCGAGGCGAGCAGCGTGTGCGGGTGGAGGTCGTGCCGGTCGTGTGCGGCGCGGTGGAAGTCCGCCGGTTCGAGCGAGAAGCGGTCGGGGTTGCCGCCCACCTCGTTGAGCGCGACGAGCCGGAACCAGCGGTAGAAGGCGGTGTCCTCGACGCCCTTAGCCATCACGGCGCCCGTCGTCTGCTGCCAGCGGACGACGAACTCGTCGCGCGTGGGCGAGCGCTCGCCCTCGAGCAGGAGGACGCGGCGGAGGTCGCCGGGCAAGACCTCCGTCGCCGTGCGGTCCTCCTTCTCGACGCGGCCCGTCGAGGGCTCGACGTACGTGCGGTAGACGTGAAGCGCCGCCGCCGCCTCCTCGAGTTGCGGATGGCCGTACAGGGCGCGCAGAGACTCGAACTCCTGGCCGAACGTCGTCCGGGCGACCTCGAGCTTCGCCTCGTACGCGACCTCGGCGAAGCCGCGGCGCTCGCCCGTCAGCTCGGTGTAGAGCTCCGCCAGCGGCTCTTCGCCGGCCGGGTCGACGAAGAGCGCGGTGACGTCGTTCGCGAACTCGTAGCCCGTCGTCCCTTCGACGCGCCAGGAGTCGCGGAGCGGCTCGCCCGGCTCGAGGATCTTCTCGACCCAGACGTGCCGCGCGCCGCGCTCGTGGAGCCGGTCGAGATACTCGCGCGGATCGGCCAGGCCGTCCGGGTGGTCGACACGGAGGCCGTCGACGAGCCCGTCGGCGACCAGCTCGAGGATCTTCGCGTGCGTCTCCTCGAAGACGGCGGGATCCTCGACGCGCACACCGGCGAGCTCGCCGATGTCGAAGAAGCGCCGATACCAGCCGGTCGCGGGGTCCCAGTCGAAGAAGCGCACACGCAGCTCCGGATCGCGCCAGAAGCGGTTCTCCGCGTCGGAGGCCGCCATGTGGTTCGGGACGACGTCGACGATCGTGCCGAGACCCGAGTCGTGTGCCGCCTCGCACAGCCGGCGCAGCTCCTGCTCGCCGCCGAGCTCGGCCGAGATGCGCGTCGGGTCGACGACGTCGTAGCCGTGCGTCGAGTCGCGTCGCGCCTGGAGCACCGGCGAGAGGTAGAGGTGCGAGACGCCGAGCTCGCGGACGTACGGCAGCGCCACCTCGCGCGCCGCGCGGAAGCCGAACTCGCCCGTCAGCTGGAGGCGGTACGTGCAGCGGAACTCGGGCACGGGCCGTGTCCTATCCGGCCCTGGCCGGTGTCAGACACCGGACATGACCGTCTCAGACGCGTCGCAACAGTGTGAGCGAGTGCTCCTGCACCGCGACGAGCGCGCGCGCGCCGACCCGCCCCTCGGGACCGTCCCCGGTCGCGAGCTCGACCTCCCAGTGCGCGCCGAAGCGGCGCGTGGGCAGCGTGAACACGACGGGCTCGAGCGCGGCGTTGAAGAGGAGCAGGAACGAGTCGTCGACGATCGGCTCGCCGTGCGCCGTCCGGGAGCGGATCTCCCCGCCGTTGAGGAAGACGCCCAGTGTCCGCGTCTCGGGGTTCGTCCACTCGCGTTGCGTCATCCGCCGTCCGTCCGTCCTGAACCACCAGACGTCGGGAAGCCCCGAGCCGCGCGGCGACGAGCCGGTGAGGAAGGAGGCCCGCCGGAACACCGGGTGCTCCCGCCGGAGGGCGATCACGCTGCGCGCGAACGCGAGCAGCTCCCGGTCCGCCGCG
>DASQQF010000061.1:0-5833 GCA_035643535.1 Gaiellaceae bacterium | reverse complement strand
GCCTCCCGGGCGAGCGGCGAGAGCTCCGCCGAGCCGAGCGTGTAGCGGGCGAGCGGGCCGCAGAGGTACGTGCCCCCGCCGCGCAGCTGCGACTGGAGCGCGTTCGAGCGCTCGACGTGGAGCTCCTCGAAGTGTTCGTCGTACTCGGCGGGCGCGAGGTCGAGACCGCCGCTCGAGCGGATCCGTCCGCGCTCGATCGCGTACTCGCCGGGCTGCGCGAGCGCGACGAGGTCGCAGTCGACCGTCCGCTCGGGGAACTCGAAGCCCGCCGTCCAGCGCACCGTCTCGAGCGCCGCCTCGCGCGCGCGCTCGAGCGGCTCGACGAGCGCCCGCAGCTCGCGCCGGCTCGGCACGCGGTAGAAGCCGCCGACCCGCACGTTGATCGGGTGGATCTCGCGGCCGCCGACGAGCGTCATCACCTCGTTGCCCGTGCGCTTGAGGGCGAGACCGCGCTCGACCGCCTCGGGCGCGTCGCGCGCGAGCTCGATCGCGCTCTCGTAGCCGAGGAAGTCGGGCGCGTGGAGCATGTACACGTGGAGCGCGTGGCTCTCGATCCACTCGCCGCAGTAGAGGAGGCGGCGGAGGAGGCGGATCGGCTCGGGCACCTCGACGCCGCAGAGGCTCTCGAGCGCGTTGACCGCGCTCGTCTGGTAGGCGACCGGGCAGATGCCGCAGATGCGGGCGGTGACGTCGGGCGCCTCGAGGAACGAGCGGCCGCGCAGGAACGCCTCGAAGAAGCGCGGCGGCTCGAAGATCCGCAGCTCGACGTGTTCCACCTCGTTGCCGTCGAGCCGGACGGTCATCGCGCCCTCCCCCTCGACCCGGGCGAGGTAGTCGGTCACGATCGTCCGCCGCTCAGCCATGTTCGACCGCCTTCCGGAAGGCCTCCGCGCCGGCGTTGAACGTGCGGAACAGGCGCTCGACGTCGCGGTCGCTGCGTCCGAGCTCGCGGAGGAGCGGCACGAGCGCCGCGGTGTTCGGGCTCTCCATCGGCCCGAAGCAGCCGAAGCACCCGCGGCTGTAGGACGGGCAGAGGGCGCCGCAGCCCGCCTGCGTCACCGGCCCGAGGCAGGGCGTGCCGTGTGCCACCGTCACGCAGACGACGCCGCGGCGCTTGCACTCGGTGCATACGCTCGTCGTCGGGATCCCGGGCCGGCGGCCGTGCAGGAGCGCGGTCACGACCTCGAGCAGCTGGTGCTTCGAGATCGGGCAGCCGCGCAGCTCGAAGTCCACCGGCACGTGGGCCGCGACGGGCGTCGAGGTCTCGAGCGTCGAGATGTACTCCGGCGAGGCGTAGACCGCGCGCACGAAGTCGTCGACGTCGGCGAAGTTGCGGAGCGCCTGGATGCCGCCGGCCGTCGCACAGGCGCCGATGGTGACGAGCGCCTTCGAGGCGCTCCGGACCTCCTTGATCCGCTCGGCGTCGTGCGGCGTCGTGATCGAGCCCTCGACGAGCGAGAGGTCGTACGGACCGTCGGCCACGGCGCTCGTCGCCTCCCGGAAGTCGGCGATCTCGACCGCATCCGTGAGTGCGAGCAGCTCGTCCTCGAGGTCGAGGAGCGAGAGCTGGCAGCCGTCGCACGAGGCGAACTTCCAGACGGCGAGCTTCGGCTTCGCGCTCACGTGCGGGCGCCTGTCGTCTCCGAGGCCCGCCGTCACAGCTCCCGCACCTCCAGCAGGCCGCCCACGTCGGCCTGCGTGTAGACCGGCCCGTCGCGGCAGACGAGCGTCGGCCCGAGCTGGCAGTGCCCGCAGAGCCCGACGCCGCAGCGCATGTCGCGCTCGAGCGAGAGCATGATCCGCGGGTCGGGGACGCCGCGTGCGCGGAGCGCCTCGACCGTGAAGTGCATCATCACCTCGGGCCCGCAGACGAAGGCGGTCGCCTCCTCGGCGTCGAACGGCGCGCGCCCGACGAGCTGCGGCACGACGCCGACGCGCCCCTGCCACGCGGGGCCGGCCGCGTCGACGGTCAGCTCGACGTCGAGCGAGGCGCGCCAGCGGGCGAGCTCTTCGGTGTAGAGGAGATCCGCCGGCGTCCTCGCCCCGTAGAGGACGCAGACGGAGCCGTAGCGCTCGCGGTGCTCGAGCACGTGGAGGACGGCGCCGCGCAGCGGCGCGAGCCCGATGCCTCCGGCGACGACGACCACGTCGCCGCCGGCAGCAGCCGCGACCGGCCAGCTGTTCCCGAGCGGGCCGCGCAGCCCGAGCACCGAGCCGGGCCCGGTGCGGCAGATCGCCTGCGTCACCGCGCCCACGGCGCGCACCGTGAGGACGACCGCGTCGCCGGCACGGACGGGCGGGCCGCTGAGCGAGATCGGCACCTCGCCGACGCCGAACGCGTGCACCATCGCGAACTGTCCCGGCTCGGCGGCGAACCCCTGCGCGAGCGGCTCGAGCACGAGCGTCCACGTGTCGGCCGTGTCCTGCCGCCGCTCGGAGACGCGGAACGGCAGCGGGACGAGCGCGCCCGTCACGTCCGTCTCAGCGAGCGTGGCCGTTGCCATAGAGGTCGAGGAGCCGGAGCCGTGTCCACTGCAGGCGCTCGATCAGCACCTGGGCGAACCGGCGGACGACGTCGTAGCCGAGCCCGGGGTCGGCGGCGCACTTGTCGCGCAGGCAGGCGCCGTCGAACTCCGTCGCCCGCACGAGGGTGAGAGCGCGCGCGTCGAAGTGCGCGCGGTACGGCGGGAAGAGCCACGACCAGCCGAGCACGTCGCCCGGCTCGAGCGTCTCGATCACCATCTCGCCGCGGGGCGGGACGAAGTTCCCGACGGCCACCTCGCCGTGCCGCACGAGGTAGAAGTGGTCGGCGGCGTCGCCCTGGCGCACGATCGTCTCCCCCGCGGTGAAGCGGACGTTGCGCCCGCACCCCGCGATCATCGTGCGCTCCTCGGGCGGCATCGTCGCGAAGAACGGGATGTCGGCGAGAACGTCCTCGAGCGTCCTAGGCATGGCTCTCCTCCCTCCGCAGCGCCGCGACCTCCTCGGTGATGTCGATCCCGACGGGGCACCACGTGATGCAGCGGCCGCAGCCGACGCAGCCCGACGTGCCGAACTGGTCGACCCACGTGCCGAGCTTGTGCGTGAGCCACTGCCGGTAGCGCGACCGCGCGGAGGTGCGGATGCTGCCGCCGTGGATGTACGAGTAGTCGAGCGAGAAGCACGAGTCCCAGACTCGCGTCCGTTCCGTCTCGGTGCCGGCGAGGTCGCTCGCGTCCTCGACGGACGAGCAGAAGCAGGTCGGGCAGACGAGCGTGCAGTTGCCGCACGTCAGGCAGCGCTCGGCGACGTCGTCCCAGCGGGGATGCTCGAGCGTGCGGGCGAGGAGGTCGCGCAGGTCGGCGCTCTCCATCGTCCGGCCCATGTGCGCGGTCGCGGCGTCGACGGCAGCCTCTGCGGCCGTGAGGTCGGCGGCGCCGGCCGGGCGCGCCGGGAGCTCCGCGAGCACCTCGGCACCCAGGTCGCTTCCGGCCTCGGCGAGGAAGCGGTGCTCGCCGTCGAGCAGCTCGGTCAGCGCGAGGTCGTAGCCGCCGCCGGCCCTCGGGCCGGCGTCCATCGAGGCGCAGAAGCAGTTCCCGCCGGGCTCGGTGCAGTTGACGGCGACGAGGAAGTTGCCACCCCGCCGTGCCACGTAGTCGCGGTCGACGAACGCTCCGCCGGTGAAGACCCGGTCCTGGATCCCGATCGCCTGCAGCTCGCACGCGCGGACACCGAGCAACGCGAGCGGCGTCTCGTCGAGCGGCTCCTCCTCGACGGCCGGCCCGCCGCCGTTCGCCCGAGCGCGCCAGAGCCGGACGCGCGGCGGGAACAGGAACCGTTTCCACGAGTGCGGCCCGACGGCGTAGCCGAAGCGGGCCTCGTCGTCGCGGCGCTCCAGCCGGTAGCTGCCCGGCCGCTGCCGGTCGGTCCATCCCACCGGCAGCTCGTCGGCCCCGCCGAGCTCGTCGTAGACGATCGCGCCGTCCCGCACCGTCGGCCCGAGCACGCGGAAGCCGCGCCGCGCGAGGGCGGCGATCAGGTCGTCGAGCGCCTCCGGAGCGAGGATCGTGGCCATTCCGTCTCGACTGTGCTGGCCCGGCCCCCGCACCGCATCGGTGCGTTACCGCAATCAGCCCACGAGATCGCCGAGGTCCCGCAGCGCGAAGAACACGCCCTCCGAGAACGTCGGATACGGCTGGATCGTGTCGAGCAGCGTCTCGAGCGGGACGGCGGCGCGAATCGCGAGCGTCAGCTGGCCCAGCCACTCGGCCGCCTGGGGGCCCGCGCAGACCGCACCGACGAGGATCCGCTCCCGCGGATCGGCGAAGAGGCGGAGGAAGCCGGGCCGCGCGGGCTTCTCGTACGTCGAGAGCCGTGGCACGGATTCGAGCTCGAGCCGGGCGCTCACGAGGTCGTCGCCCTCGGTGCGGCCGGCGGTGCCGATCTCCGGGTCGGTGAAGATGCCCGCCGGAATCGCCCGGTAGTCGGCGCGGACGTCGCGGCCGCAGAGGTCGGCCGCCGCGACTCGCGCCTGATACTTGCCGACGTGGGTGAACGGCGCGATGCCGGTGACGTCGCCGATCGCCCAGACGCCGTCGGCCGCGCGCAGGCGCTCGTCGACCTCGATCCCGCGCTGCGAGACGCCGAGGCCGAGCTGCTCGAGCCCGAGCTCCTCGACGTTCGGCCGCCGGCCGGCCGCGACGAGCAGGCGGTCGCACTCGAGCCAGGAGCCGTCCGAGAGCTGCAGGCGGATGCCCGCCTCCACACGCTCCACGCCGACGCCGAGCCGAACGTCGATCCCCTCCTCGCGGAAGACGCGTGCGAGCAGCTCGCCGGCGTCGGCGTGGACGCGGCCGAGCAGGCGGTCGCCGCGCTCGACGACCGTCACGTGCGAGCCCATGCGGGAGAAGAACTGCGCGAGCTCCGAGCCGACCGGGCCGCCGCCGAGCACGGCGAGCCGCGCCGGCACCTCGTGCGTGCTCGTCGCTTCCCGGTTCGTCCAGTAGTCGACGCCGTCGAGGCCCGCGAGCGGCGGGATCGCCGGCCGCGAGCCGGTCGCGACGACGAGCCGGTCGTAGGGAAGCTCGTCCCCCGCCACCTCGACGACTCCGGGCCGCACCACGCGCCCGTCGCCCCGTACGAGCCGGCAGTTCCACTCGTCGAGGTAGCGGAGCTCGCCCTCGTCGCTCCAGCCGCTCGTCATCCAGTCGCGCCACGACCACACGCCGTCCGCCTCGGGCCGCTCGGGAGCGAGGCCGGGTGCCCGCGCGAGGGAAGCCGAGAGCTCCGTCGCCCGCAGCATCGTCTTCGTCGGCATGCACGCGTAGTACGAGCACTCGCCGCCGACGAGGCGGCGCTCGACGAGCGTGACCTCAGCCTCGCCGTCGAGCCGGCGGAGGGCGCCGACGAAGTGCTCGCCGGTCGACCCTCCGCCGAGAACGACGATCCGCATCGGCTACTTGAGCAGCCCGTTCGCCTTGAGGAACCCCAGGGCGATCTGCTTCGGCGTCGCCTTGTCGACGTAGTACGCCTTGTTCATCGCCCGCATCGCCTGCAGCGTGAGGTTCTTCGAGACGGCGTTGCACGTCTCCTCGAGCAGCATCCCGTTGGGGCCCTGGAGCAGCCTCTGCGAGACGACCGGCGCGACGTTCTGGAAGCCGAAGATGTGCTTCGTGTCCGTGAGCGCCGTGTACTTCTTCTTCTCCAGCTGCTGCGGGTCGGTCGAGAAGCCGTCGCCCGCCGTCACCTGACCCTTGTCGAGCAGCGTGTAGACGCTGATCGTGCCGAGCGGGACGAACTTCACCTGCTTCAGCCCGTAGACGTTCTTCAGCCCGAGCAGGCAGGTGATCCGCGT
>DASQQF010000060.1:0-12417 GCA_035643535.1 Gaiellaceae bacterium | reverse complement strand
CGCGGCCGTCGCCCACCCGAGCTGGTTCCCGTACGAGAGCGCGACGAGGAGCGCCGAGAGCGCCGGCGCGAAGAGCACGAGCCCGAGGGCGATCGGCAGCGCCGTCAGCAGGGCGCCCGTCGCGCCCGGCGAGAGGCCGCGGTCGGACTCGAGGAAGAACGGCGTCACGAACAGCGCCCCGAACAGGACGAGGTAGGAGAGCAGCCCGCTCGCGATGCCGGCCGAGAACGCGGCGCGTGCGAAGAGACGGAGGTCGATCATCGGCGCGCGGGTGCGCCGCTCGTGCAGGAGGAAGCCGCCGCCGAGGACGACTGCCGCGGCCAGTGCGCCGATAACCGCGGCCGTCGCCCACCCGAGCTGGTTCCCGTACGAGAGCGCGACGAGGAGCGCCGAGAGCGCCGGCGCGAAGAGCACGAGCCCGAGCCAGTCGAAGCGCGTCCGCTCCTGCAGCTCGCGGCTGCGCGGGATCAGGAACCAGCCCGCGGCGGCGCCGAGGATGCCGGCCGGGACGTTGACGAAGAAGATCAGCCGCCAGCCGCCGGCGGCGATGAGGACGCCGCCGACCGCCGGGCCGAGCGAGAGGCCGAGCGCCTGCGCGGCGCCCTGGATCCCGATCGCGCGGCCGAGCTTCTCCCGCGGCGCGGCGAGCGCGATGATGGCGACGCTGTTCGCCTGCAGCATCGCCGCGCCGAGCGCCTGCAGCGCGCGGAACCCGTCGAGCGCGAGGAGGCCGGGCGCGATGCCGCAGAGCGCGGAGCCGACGGTGAAGACGACGAAGCCGTAGATGTAGAGGAGCTTCCGTCCCGCCATGTCCGCCGCGCGGCCGACCGCCGGGACGAGCGCGACGAGCACGAGAAGGTAGCTGAGGCCGACCCACTGCACGGCCCCGAGCGTCGCGTGGAAGTCCCGCTGCAGCGTCGGGAACGCGAGCGAGACGATGCTCGCGTCGAGCTGGCCCATGAAGGCCCCGACGCAGACCGTCGCGACGGCGAGCCACCACGCGTTCGGCCGGCGCGCGATCCCGCGCGGCCGCGCCGGCTCGAGCAGGACGCGGCGCACGAGCGGCTGCTGTGACCGGTACTCGGGAGGCGGCAGCTCGTCGGGCATCCGCGCGCAGCCTGCCACAATCAAGCACTTCCTTGACCGATTGACCGTCCTCGTCTAGCCTCAGGCGGGGATGCTGCCGGACGACCTCCTCGAGGACGTGGCCCACCTGTTCTCTCTGCTGAGCGATCCGACCCGGCTGCGGCTCGTCCGCGAGCTGCACGCGGCGGGGGAGCTGCCGGTGGGGGAGCTGGCCGAGCGGGCGGGTACGAGCCTCGCGAACGCGTCGCAACACCTCGCCCGCCTGACACAGGCGCGGCTCGTCCTGCGCCGCCGCGACGGCAAGCGCGTCCTCTGCCGCGTCGAGGACCCGCGCATCGAGCAGCTCTGCGAGATCATGTGCGCGAGCGTCCAGGACCGTCTCTCGCCGCGCTCGGCGGGGGTGACGTGACGGAACTGCAGGTCGGGGGGGAGTTCGACGTTCGGAACCTGCTCGCGGGCGGCGAGCGGGCGGCGCGCTGGGTCAAGGTGCTCGACCAGTCCCGCTGCATCGGCTGCCACGCGTGCACGACCGCCTGCAAGTCCGAGAACCTCGTTCCCGTCGGCGTCACCCGCACGTACGTGAAGGCGGTCGAGGTGGGGACGTTCCCGCAGGTGCGGCGCAACTTCCAGGTCACGCGCTGCAACCAGTGCGAGGACGCGCCGTGCGTCGCCGCCTGCCCGACCGGCGCGATGTTCCGCCGCCCCGACGGGATCGTCGACTTCGACAAGCGCGTCTGCATCGGCTGCAAGGCGTGCATGGCGGCCTGCCCGTACGACGCGATCTTCATCAACCCGGCCGACCACTCGGCCGAGAAGTGCAACTTCTGCTCGCACCGGATCGACGCCGGGCTCGAGCCCGCCTGCGTCGTCGTCTGCCCGGTCGAGGCGATCCTCGTCGGCGACCTGAACGACCCGTCCTCGCGCGTTGCGGCGGTCGTGAACCGCGACTCCGTGACCGTCCGGCGGCCGGAGAAGGAGACGCGGCCGAAGGTCTTCTACCGCGACGCGACGCATGCGACGCTCGACCCGCTCGCGGCGCGACGGCCGGACGGCGGCCTCTTCATGTGGAGCGAGCAGGGGGAGGTGCCGCACCGGGTCACCTCGGGCGCGCCCGACGGCTGGAACTCGTCCGCGGCCGCGCTGCTCGCGTACGACGTGCCGCACCGCGCGCCCTGGGACTGGCGGGTCAGCCTCTACACGTGGACGAAGGGGATCTCCGCCGGCGCGTACCTCGCCGCCGCGATCCTCGCGCTCGCCGGCGCGATCGGGTGGGGCGACTCGCTCTGGCTGACGTGGGCGCCGCTCGTCGCGCTCGGGATGCTCGCCGCGACGGGCGCGATCCTGATCGCCGACCTCGAGCACCCGCTGCGCTTCCCGCTCATCTTCCTGCGGCCGCAGTGGCGGAGCTGGCTCGTGCGCGGCGCGTTCGTGATCGGGGGCTACGGGACCGTGCTCGCCGTGCACCTGCTCGGCGGCTCGCTCGGCGGGTCGGAAGGGCTCGCGAAGTGGCTCGCCGTCGCAGGGATCCCCCTCGCCGCGGCGACCGCCGCCTACACCGCCTACCTCTTCGCGCAGGCGAAGGCGCGCGACCTCTGGCAGAGCCCGCTGCTGCCGCCGCACATGCTCGTCCAGGCGCTCCTGCTCGGCGCGGCCGTGCTGCTCCCGTTCGGCCACGGGACGCACGACCTGCAGTGGATCCTCGGCGGCGCCGCGTTCGCGCACGTCCTGCTCGTGCTCGGGGAGATCACCCTCACGCACCCGACCGCACACGCGCACCTCGCGGTGCGGGAGCTCACCCGCGGACGCTACGCGGCGTTCTTCTGGGGCGGCCTCGTACTCGCGGCGGTCGCGATCGCCGCGCCGCTGATCGGCGTCGCCGCGGTCGGGCCGGCGCTCCTCGCCGTGCTGCTGCACGAGCACGCGTACGTCCAGTCGGGACAGGCGGTGCCGCTCGCATGAACATCCGGCAGCTGAACGAGAGGGTCGCGGCCGCGAAGCGGGAGACGCTCGCGCGCGGCGAGACGTTCTATCCCGGCCCCAGCCGGGTCCACCTCGCCTCGTTCCCGCCGAAGGAGCGCTGGGACGAGTGGGTGGCGGTCGAGCCGGACGGCGGCGAGCGCTCGTACGCGCTCGTGCCGACGACGTGCTTCAACTGCGAGTCGGCCTGCGGGCTGCTCGCGTACGTCGATCGCGAGACGCTGCAGGTGCGCAAGTTCGAGGGCAACCCCGAGCACCCCGGCTCACGGGGGCGCAACTGCGCCAAGGGCCCGGCCACGCTGAACCAGGTCACCGACCCCGACCGGATCCTCTATCCGCTGCGCCGGGTCGGCGGCCGTGGCGAGGGCCGCTGGGAGCGCGTCTCGTGGGACGAGGCGCTCGACGACATCGCCGGTCGCATCCGGCGCGCGCTCGAGGAGAAGCGGCCGAACGACGTCATGTACCACGTCGGCCGGCCCGGCGAGGACGGCTTCACCGAGCGCGTGCTCGCGGCGTGGGGAGTGGACGGCCACAACTCGCACACGAACATCTGCTCCTCGGGTGGACGGGCGGGCTACCACTGGTGGATGGGGCTCGACCGGCCGAGTCCCGACCACGCGAACGCCGACGTCATCCTCCTCGTCTCGGCGCACCTCGAGTCGGGCCACTACTTCAACCCGCACGCGCAGCGGATCGTCGAAGCGCGCGAGCGCGGCGCGAAGCTGATCGTGGTCGACACGCGGCTCTCGAACACGGCGACGCACGCCGACCACTGGCTCGCGCCCGTGCCCGGCTCGGAGGCGGCGATGCTGCTCGCGATCGCCTCGCACCTGATCCGGACCGGCCGCCACGACCGCGAGTTCGTGCGCCGCTGGTGGAACTGGCAGGAGTACCTCGCCTGCGAGCACCCGGACAGGCCGCAGACCTTCGAGGAGTTCGAGCGCCTGCTCGGCGAGCTCTACTCCGAGTACACGTTCGAGTACGCGGAGCGCGAGTCGGGCGTCTCGGCGGAGGTGCTGCGGGAGGTGGCCGAGACGGTCGCCGGCGCCCGCACGCGGCTCGCGACGCACGTCTGGCGCTCCGCCTCGGCCGGGAACCTCGGCGGCTGGCAGGTGGCGCGGGCGCTCTTCCTCCTCAACGCGCTGCTCGGCGCCGTCGCGGTCGAGGGCGGCACCTACCCGAACGCGTGGAACAAGTTCGTCCCGCGCCCGCCGGTGCTGCCCGGCCACCCGGAGCAGTGGAACGAGCTCACCTGGCCGGAGGAGTACCCGCTGGCGATGAACGAGATGTCGTTCCTGCTGCCGCAGCTCCTGAAGGACGGCCGCGGCACGATCGACGTCTACTTCACGCGCGTCTACAACCCGGTCTGGACGAACCCCGACGGGTTCTCCTGGATCGAGACGCTCACCGACTCCTCGCTCGTCGGCCTCCACGTCGCGCTCACGCCGACCTGGAACGAGACGGCGTACCTCGCCGACTACGTCCTGCCGATGGGCCTCGGCTCGGAGCGGCACGACATCCACAGCTACGAGCAGTACGACGGCCAGTGGGTCGGCTTCCGCCAGCCGGTGCTGCGGGCGGCTCGCGAGCGGCTCGGCGAGATCGTGTCCGACACGCGGGAGGTCAACCCGGGCGAGGTCTGGGAGGAGAACGAGTTCTGGATCGACCTCACCTGGCGGATCGACCCCGACGGCGCGCTCGGCATCCGCGGCTTCTTCGAGTCGCGGGAGCGTCCCGGCGAGAAGATGACCGTGGACGAGTACTACGGCTGGATCTTCGAGCACTCGGTGCCGGGGCTCCCCGAGGCGGCGGCCGCGGAGGGGCTGACGCCGCTCGGGTACATGCGCCGGTACGGCGCGTTCGAGGTGGCGAAGGGCGTCGGGCCGCTGCACGAGCGGCCGGTGCCCGAGGCGGAACTCGAGGACGCCGCGGTCGGCGAGCACGGCCGCGTCTACACGCGTGCGCCGAAGCCGGACGCACCGAACGTCGTCCCGCTGCCGACGCCGGAGCCCGACGAGGAGGGTCGCCGCCCCGTCGGCGTCGAGGTCGACGGCGAGATCCTCCGCGGCTGGCCGACCCCGAGCGGGCGGCTCGAGTTCTACTCGCGCACGCTCGCCGAGTGGGGCTGGCCCGAGGCGGCGGTGCCGGTCTACCTGCGCAGCCACGTCCACCCGGACGAGCTCGGGGCCGACCGGATGACGCTCATCTCGACCTTCCGGCTGCCCGTGCAGATCCACACGCGCTCGGCGAACGCGAAGTGGCTCGACGAGATCGCGCACACGAACCCGCTCTGGCTCCACCCGCAGGACGCGGAGCGCCTCGGCGGCATCCGCACCGGCGACCTCGTCCGGGTCGAGACCGAGATCGGCTACTTCGTCGTCAAGGCGTGGGTGACCGAGGGCATCCGGCCGGGCGTCGTCGCGTGCAGCCACCACATGGGCCGCTGGAAGCCCGAGGGCCAGACCGGGGGCCAGCGCCAGGCGATGGCGACGGTCTCGCTCGAACGCGAGGGCAGCGAGTGGCTCCTGCGCCGCAAGGCCGGGGTCGCGCCCTTCGAGTCGAGCGACCCCGACACGGGTCGGATCTGGTGGAGCGACGTCGGCGTCCACCAGAACCTCACCTTCCCCGTGCACCCGGATCCGGTCTCGGGCATGCACTGCTGGCACCAGGCCGTCCGCGTGCGGCGCGCCGAGCCGGGCGACGCGTACGGGGACATCTCGGTCGACACGGCGGCCTCGCGCGAGGTTTACGAGCGCTGGCTCGAGCGGACGCGCTCGGCGCGCGACACCTCGCCCGACGGGACGCGCCGCCCGTACTGGCTGCTGCGCCCGCTCAAGCCGCCGAAGGACGTCTACAGGCTGCCGGCGGTGCGCGAGTGAGCGAGCTGCTGCGCACCCTCGGCGTCCTCTGCGAGCCGCCGCTGCCGCACCACCGCGCCATGGCCGACGCGCTGGCACTGCCCGGCGAGGCGCGCGACGACGAGTACGCGGAGCTCTTCCTATTCCAGCTCTATCCGTACGGGTCGGTCTACCTCGGCCCGGAGGGGAAGCTCGGCGGCGAGGCGCGCGACCGGGTGGCCGGCTTCTGGCGCGCCCTCGGCCTGACGCCGCCGGCGGAGCCCGACCATCTCGCGTCGCTGCTCGGCCTCTACGCGGAGCTCGCCGAGCGCGAGGCGCCGCAGGAGTGGCGGCGGGCGCTGCTGCACGAGCACCTGCTCTCGTGGACCGATCCCTTCCTCGACCGCGTCGGCGAGCTGGCGCCGCCCTACCACCGCGCGTGGGCAGGGCTGCTGCGCGAGGCGCTCGACGTCGAGGCGGCGGCCGTCGGACCGCTGCCGCTCGCGCCGCTCGCGCATCGCGACGCGCCGTCGCTCGAGCGGCCGGAGGAGATCGGCGGCGTCGGGTTCCTCGAGCAGCTGCTCACGCCGGTGCGGACGGGCTTCGTGCTCGTGCGCAGCGACCTCGTCGCGGCCGGGCGCGATCTGGGGCTGGGGCTGCGTGTCGCCGAGCGCCGTTACGTGCTCGAGGCGCTGCTCGCGCAGGACGCCCCCGCGACGCTGCGCTGGCTGGCGCGGTTCGCGGAGCGGGCGGCGGAGAGGCATCGCTCGGAGTTCTGGCGCGAACGGGCCGCGGCCGCCGCGGCGCTGCTCGCGGAAGCCGCCGGGGAAGCGGCGCAACAGGAGGAGGTGGCACATGCTCGATGAGTCCGAGCTGGCCGGGCTGACGGAGGAGGACGTCCGTCGCATCGTCCGCGAGGAGCTCGAGGCGGCGCGGAAGAAGGACGCCGGCGGGCGCAAGGCGGCGATCATCGCCTCGAAGGGGACGCTCGACTGGGCGTATCCGCCGCTGATCCTCGCCACGACGGCGGCGGCCTCCGGGATGGAGGCGCACGTCTTCTTCACGTTCTACGGCCTCAACATCATCCGAAAGGACTTCGAGCGCAAGCTCAAGGTCTCTCCCGTCGGCAACCCCGCCATGCCGATGCCGGTGCCGATGCCGAACCTCGTCACGGCGCTGCCCGGGATGGGGCCGATGGCGACCCGGATGATGAAGTCGATGTTCGAGGGCAAGCACGTCGCCACCGTCCGCGAGCTGCTCGAGTCGGCACAGGAGCTCGACGTCCACCTGATCGCGTGCCAGATGACGATGGACGTCTTCGGCTACGCGCAGGAGGACTTCCTCGACGGCGTCGAGTTCGGCGGAGCGGCGGCGTTCCTGTCCCAGGCGCGCAAGGCGCACGTGACGCTGTTCGTCTGAAAGGAGGAGCCAGGTGACCGAGATCCGGGAAGACCACGTCCTCGACGCGCGCGGGCTGCTCTGTCCGATGCCCGTCGTGAAGGCGGCGAAGGCGATGAAGGAGCTCGATCCCGGCCAGGTGCTGAAGATCCTCGCCACCGACCGCGGCTCGATCGCCGACATGCCCGCGTGGGCGGAGGACACCGGCAACGAGCTGCTCGAGTGGCACGAGGACGGCGACGACCTCGTCTACCTCGTGCGGAAGGGGGACGACGCGTGATCTTCAAGCAGTTCCGGTACGAGCCGCTCTCCGCGGCCTCGTACCTCGTCGGCTGCGCCCGGGCGCGCGAGGCCGTCGTCGTCGATCCGGTCGCCGACCTCGGCGCCGACTACTACGTCCTCGAGGCGGCCGACCAGGGCCTCGACGTCGTCGGGGTCGCGGAGACGCACATCCACGCCGACTTCGTCTCCTGCGCCCGGGAGCTCGCCGAGATGACGGGCGCGCCGCACCACCTCGGCGCGGCGGCGGAAGGGCTCGTTCGCTACCCGTTCTCGCCGCTCGCCGACGGCGACTCTATCCGGATCGGCCAGATCGAGCTGCAGGCCCTCGCGACGCCGGGGCACACGCCCGAGCACACGGCCTTCGTCGTCGTCGACCACGCCCGCGCGGACGAGCCGTGGGCGGTGCTGACGGGCGACTCGCTCTTTGTCGGCGACGTCGGCCGTCCCGACCTGCTCGTCGGCGACGCGCAGCTCGACGTGATGGACGAGACGACGCGTGCGGAGACGCAGTTCCGGTCGATCCGCGAGAAGCTCTTCACGCTGCCCGACCACGTCGAGGTGTTCCCGAACCACTACGGCGGCTCGACGTGCGGCGGCGTGAACATGAGCGGCAAGGCCAGCTCGACGATCTACTTCGAGAAGCGCCACAACCTCGCGCTCGCCCAGCCGGACGCGGCGGCCTTCGCCGCGTTCGTGCGCGAGACGGCGAAGCCGTTCCCCGACGACTACTCGCGGATCAAGTCGTACAACCTCGGCCTGATCGGCCGCGAGGAGCTGGAGGGGGTGGGGGCATGACGCCGCAGGAGGTGCGCGAGGCGGTAGAGGCCGGGGCGCTCGTGCTCGACCTGCGGCCGCCGCGGCCGTTCGCGGCAGGGCACGTGCCGGGCGCCGTCACGATGCAGTTCAACCGGGCCGACCTCGCCGACCGGGCGGAGCTCGTGCTGCCGAAGGAGCTGCGGCTCGTCGTGCACGCCGAGCCGGCGCCGATCGCGACGACCGCGGTCGAGATCCTCCGCGGCGCCGGCTACGAGGTGCTCGGCCACCTCGAGGGCGGCCTCGCCGCGTGGCGTGACGGGGGGGAGCCGGTCGCCGAGCTGCCGCTGCTCGACGTGGACGAGCTGCACGACCATGCCGGCGAGTACCTCGTCCTCGACGTTCGCGAGGGCTTCGAGTACCGGCACGGCCACGTGGCCGGCGCCCGGCTCCTGCCCTCGGGCGAGGCGTGGGACCGTGTGGACGAGGTGCCGGTGGACCGTCCGGTGGCCGTGATCTGCGGCGACCAGACGCGCAGCGCAGCGGTCGCCTCGATGCTGCTCCGCGCGGGCCGCGACGCGCGGCTCGTGATGGGAGGGATGGTCGACTGGCTCGAGCGCGGCTTTCCGACGGAGAAGCAGGCGGTCGCCACATAGAGCTCGCGCTTCGCCACCGGCCCAGGCTGGAGTGGCACGACCTCGTCGCGGGCGTCTCGGTGGCGGTCGTGCTCGTGCCGCAGTCGCTCGCGTACGCGCAGCTCGCCGGCATGCCGGCCTACCGAGGGCTCTTCGCCGCCTCGATCCCGCTGCTCGTCGCGGCGCCCTTCGCCTCCTCGCCGTACCTCCAGCCTGGCCCGACCGCGATCAGCGCCCTGCTCACCTACGCGGCGCTCGCCCCGCTCGCCCCGGTCGGCAGCGACCGCTACGTCGAGCTCGGGCTCCTGCTCGCGCTCCTCGTCGGGGTGATCCGCGTCGCCGTCGGCCTGCTGCGGGCGGGCGTCGTCGCCTACCTCATGTCGCAGCCGCTGCTCGTCGGGTTCGTCCCGGCCGCGGCGATCCTCATCGTCGCCTCGCAGCTCCCGCTGGCGCTCGGCGTCGACGCGCACGGCGACCACGAGCTCTACCGCGCCGGGTGGGCGCTCGTGCACGCCGGCGACTGGCAGGCCGAGGCGATCCTCGTCGCGCTGTTCGCCTCGGCGGTGCTCCTGCTGGGCAAGCGCCTGCACCCCCTCTTCCCGGGAGTGCTGCTCGCCGCGGTGGCCGTGATCGTCTACAGCGCGGTCGCCGGCTACGGCGGGCCGACGCTGGGGAGCGTCGACGCGGGGCTGCCGCCGCTCGGCGCCTCCTTCGCACTCGGCGACCTGCCGCGTCTCGTCGTGCCGGCGTTCGTGATCGCGCTGCTCGGATTCGCCGAGGCCTCGTCGATCGCGCGGACGTACGCGGCCCTCGAGCGGAAGCGGTGGAACGCGAACAGGGACTTCGTCTCGCAGGGCGTCGCCAACATCGCGGCCGCCTTCACGGGCGGCTTTCCCGTCGGCGCCTCGTTCTCGCGGAGCGCGCTCAACCGGCTCGCCGGCGCGAAGACGAACGTGAGCGGCTTCGTCACCGGGCTCGCCGTGCTCGCCTTCCTGCCGTTCGGGTTCCTGCTCGCGCCGTTGCCGGAAGCGGTGCTCGCCGCCGTCGTCATCGTCTCGGTGGTGCCGCTGATCCGGCTCGACCGGATCGCCGAGATCGGCCGGCTCTCCCTGCCGCAGGTGGGCATCGCGCTCACCGCGTTCGCGCTCACGCTCGCACTCGCGCCGCACGTCGAGTGGGCGATCGTCGCCGCGATCCTCCTGTCGATCGCCGTCCACCTCTGGCGCGAGCTGCGTCTCGATCTCGTGGCAACGAGCTGCGGCGACCTGCTCGAGCTCGCACCCGAGGGCGTCCTCTGGTTCGGGACGGCGAGGAGCCTCGAGGATCGATTCGTCGACCTGCTCGCCGAGCATCCCGATGCGCGCCGGCTCGTCGTCCGCACCGATCACCTCGGCAGGATCGACCTGACCGGCGCCCTGCAGCTGAAGACGCTGGTCGAGGACGCGCGCGCTGCCGGGCTCTCGGTCTCGCTCGAGGGGGCGCCGGCGCACGCGACGCGGCTCCTGCGCCGTGTCCTGGGCGACGACGTCTGACCCTGGGTGAGTGTCGAGCCGCCCGCGGAGACGGGTCGTCTACGGAAGCAGTTCGGACAGCTCGCCGTAGGTCTCGGGCCGCCGGTCGCGGAAGAACTGCCAGGTCGTCCGCACCTCGTCGATCATCGCGAGGTCGAGGTCGGCGACGAGCACCTCGTCCTCGGTGTCGGAGGCCTGCGCGACGATCTGTCCGCGCGGGTCGCAGAAGTAGCTCGAGCCGTAGAAGCGGGCGCCCTCGACGAGCTCCTCGCCGACGCGGTTCACGGCGCCGACGAAGAAGCCGTTCGCGACCGCGTGCGCGGGCTGCTCGAGCTCCCAGAGGTAGCGGGAGAGGCTCTCGACCGTGGCGGAGGGATTGAAGGTCAGCTGCGCGCCGTGCAGGCCGAGCATGCGGGCCGGCTCCGGGAAGTGGCGGTCGTAGCAGATGAAGACGCCGACCCTGCCGACGCGGGTGTCGAAGACGGGGTAGCCGAGGTTGCCGGGCTTGAAGAAGTACTTCTCCCAGAAGACCGGCCCGACCTGGGGGATGTGCGTCTTCCGGTACTTCCCGCACACGGTGCCGTCGGCGTCGATCACGACGGCCGTGTTGTAGAAGACGCCCTCGAGCTCCTTCTCGAAGAACGGCACGACGACGACCATCTCGTGCTCGCGCGCCAGCTCACGCATCTTCTGGACGGTCGGCCCGTCGTCCGGCTCCGCCGTCTCGAACCACTTCGGCTCCTGCTGTGCGCAGAAGTACGGGCCGAAGAAGATCTCCTGCAGGCAGACGATCTGCGCGCCCTGCTTCGCCGCCTGCTCGACCAGCTCGACGTGCTTGGCGAGCGCCTCCTCCTTCGGCAGGTTCGCGTGCGCCTGGATCAGCGCGGCGCGGACGGTCGTGGCCATCGGCTCCTCCTTCCCGGTCGCTCGCGCAACCCTACCGCCGTGGAATTCGGCGCGTCAGTCGCGCATGACCGGGTGGTTGCCGCGGATCGCGCCGTCGGGGTCGACCGCCCGCTTGATGCGCCGCAGCCGGGCGGCGGCATGTTCCCCCCAGAGTGCGTCGGGACTGCGCCCGCTCTCCGCGAAGTTCAGATAGTGGCGTGACGCGGCCCAGGGAGCGAGCGTCCCCATCAGCGCGTCGACGGCTTCGCCTGCGGCGGCTGCCAGCTCCGCGGTCGGTGCGATGCCGATCGCGTAGACGGCGTAGTCGCCGTCGAGGGAGGCGAGGGCTCCGTTCTCCGGACGCGCGCGTGCGAGCTCGCCCCCGAGCTGGCGGATCTCGATCGAGAGAAGAGGCGATCCCGAACCCGCGCCGGCGACCCGCACGAGCTCGTCGACCGCCTCCTCCGGCAAGTCGGCCAGGAGCACTCCGTCCCCGACGCCCGGAACCGGGTGCTCGGGATCCATGTGCAGGCGGCCGAGCTCCGCGAGCGGCATCGGCCCGAGAGTGTTCAGCTCCGGCTCGAGCGCGTGGAGCGGGGCGAGCAGGGCCTCCGCCTCCGTCGGGTCTCCCGCGTGGATCGCCTCGACGACGACGAACGACCGGCCACGCAGCGCCTCCGGGATCTCGGGAAGCGGCGGCAGCCGCAGCAGCCTGCCGACGGTCGTGAGCTCGTCGGGAAGCCCGTCCCCGGTGAGCTCGCGCCAGGCCTGCAGCACCTCGGCGTCGCGCTCGATCGGCCACCAGAGGATGCCGGCGTAGATCTCGGCGAGCGGATAGAGGCGCAGCTCGAGCGCGGTGACGACTCCGAAGTTGCCGCCACCGCCGCGGAGCGCCCAGAAGAGCTCGGGCTCCGTGTCGCGGTCGACCCGCAGCGGCCGGCCGCCGGCGGTCACGAGCTCGACGGCGAGGACGCTGTTGGAGCTGAGGCCGTGCTTGCGCCCGAGGAAGCTCAGGCCGCCACCGAGCGTGTAGCCGACCACGCCGACGTCCGG
>DASQQF010000059.1:0-20113 GCA_035643535.1 Gaiellaceae bacterium | reverse complement strand
GCGTCGGCGGTCACGAGTCGATCAGAGGGGTTCTGCAAGAGGCCGCCGCACCTCGGGTCTCTCTGTTCAGGGGCCCGCAGCGCCGAGCCAAGAGCGCCTGCAAGTCGAGGTTCATGGCCCCGGGAGGAATCGAACCTCCGCACGCAGCTTCGAAGGCTGCCGCTCTGTCCTCTGAGCTACGGGGCCGAGCGAGAGGAAGGGTACCCGGCCCTCAAGCGGGGACGGGCGCCCCGAACTTCCGTCGCAGGTATTCGAGGTACGGCTTCGCGTCGAGCGTCGAGCCGGTCGCGCGGCGGAGCGTCTCCTGCGGCGAGAACTTGCGGCCGAGGGCGTGGACGTGCTCGCCGAGCCACTCCCGCAGCGGCGCGAACTCGCCGCGCTCGATCCGCTCCTCGAGGTCGGGGAGGTCGCGTGCCGCCGCATCCCAGATCTGGACGGACATCACCGTCCCGAGCAGGTACGTCGAGAAATAGCCGAGCAGACCGCCCGACCAGTGCATGTCCTGGAGGACACCGCGTGCGTCGTCGGGCACCTCGACGCCGAGGTACTCGTGCATCTTCTCGTTCCACCGCTGGGGCAGGTCGGAGAGCTCGATGCGGCCCTCGATCATGTCCTGCTCGAGCTCGAAGCGCAGGATCACGTGCATCCCGTAGGTGACCTCGTCGGCATGGATCCGGATCAGCGACGGCTGCACCTTGTTGATCGCAGCATGGAAGGATTCGACCTCGACGCCGCCGAGCTGCCCCGGGAAGAGCTCCTGCACGCGCGGATACCAGAACCGCCAGAACGGCAGGCTGCGGCCGACGAGGTTCTCCCAGAGGCGGCTCTGCGACTCGTGGAGCCCGAGGGACGCGCCGGTACCGATCGGCAGGTGCGCGAACCGGTGCGGAATCTGGTTCTCGTAGAGCCCGTGGCCGTACTCGTGCACCGTCGCGAAGAACGACTCGAGGTTCTCGGGGTGGTAGCTCGTGGTGATCCGGATGTCGTCGGCGCCTGCGCCCGACTGGAAAGGATGCTCGGTCGGGTCGAGCCGCCACGTGCCCTCGCGGAGGCCGAACAGCGACACGATCTCCTCCGAGAGCAACCGCTGCTGCTCGACCGGGAAGTCGCCGGTGAGAAAGGCGTCGTCGACGCCGCGCCCGCGCTGCCCGGCGGCGAGGGCGGCGAGCACCGGCTTGATCTCGTCGAAGATGCGGCGGACGTCGGCCGTCCGCATCTCCGGCTCGTAGTCGTCGAGCAGGACGTCGTACGTCTCCCCCGCTGATTCGAAGCACGCGACGTAGCGGCGCTTCAGCTCGACGTTCCGCTCGAGCGCCGGCAGGAAGCGCTCGAAGTCCGACGCCGCCCGCGCCTCGACCCAGACGGGCGCCGCCTCGGCGGCCGCGCGGGCCATCTCGGCCGTCAGCTCCGGCGGCACCTGTACCGCCTTCTCGTACATCCGGCGCGCGACGCGCACGAGCCCGGCCTCGTCCGAGGACGGGTCCAGCGAGTCGAGCGGCAGCTCGTCGAGCAGGCGCCCGATCCCTGGGTCGATCAGCTTCTCGTGGGCGAGCCGCTGGAGCAGCCCCATGTGCCGCCCGCGCACGAGCGAGCCGGCGGGCGGCATGATCGTCCGCTGGTCCCACGCGAGCAGGCCGGTGAGGACGTCGAGATCCTGGATCTCCTCGAGGCGGGACGCGAGCCGGGCGAGCGGGTCGAGCACCCGGCGGAGCCTATAGACAGCGGCGTACGCGCGGCACACGGTGAAGACGATCCGGGCGCTCCCCGATGCGTCACGCGGCGAGTGATCGTAGGCTCGGTGTGGGCTCCGAGAGGAGGTGATTGCGCATGCCTGCCGAGACCCTCGATCCAAAGGAGCGGACGCGTTCGGAGCACGTGCCGGCGAGCCAAGAGCTAGAGCTGGAGGGCGAGGAGGAGCTTCGGGCGGAGGCCGTGGCGCAGCTCCGGCGGAGGCGTCGGTTCACGGTGCACGCGATCGTGATCGGGATCGTGACGCCGCTCGTCGGCCTGTCGTGGGTGCTCACCGAGTACTACACGGCACACACGCACCACATGTGGCCGAGCTCGTTCGCGGATGCTCCGGCCGACAGGCCGGGCGTCTGGAGCACGTGGTTCTTCTACTTCGTCGGCGTCATGGCGATCGTGCTGGCGATCGACGCCTACAAGACGTACGCCAAGCCGTACCTGAACCGCCGCCCGACGACGACGGAAGTCGACCGCGAGATCGCTCGCTCGAGGATCCGCCGCTGACGTCCTGCGCGGGGTCGCCCGCCGGGATCGGCCGGGCTCTTTCGGCTCCCGAAGGGGAGGGTGGCGGATGGGACTCCACGACCACCGGGGCCACAACCCGGCTTGTCATGCGTCCTGGTGCGTTACTCCACCCGGGCGGCTCCGGAGCCGACAGGACGCTGCTGGAGCTCGTGCGCGATTGCGGTTGCCCAGTCGTCGATCGCTTCCCAGTCGCGGTAATCGCCCTCACTCGCGTGAGCGCCGCGAACGGCCGCCCTCTCGAGCAGGCCGAGCTTGCTCGTGTCGAGCTTCCCGGTGAAGAGCTTGTGCTCGCGCGCGTGCGTCAGCTCGACCAGGCGGTTGGCCAGCCCGGCCCGCAGCGCGTTGGGATCGTCGGCGACGGGCGGGTCCCCGACGATCGAGCCACTCGCGAACAGCCACGTCGGTCGCTGTGCGAGCTCGACTGCTTGCGTATCGAGGAAGTGGCGCGCATCTTTGAGCCAGTTGCCGAGGTAGATCCCGCTCCCGATGACGAAGGCGTCGTAGCCGCTGACCTCGGCGACCTCCTCGAGGCTCTTCACGTCGACCTCGATGCCGAGCTCGGCGAGGCGGGCCCCGATGCGGGCGGCGATCTCTCCCGTTGCGCCGTGCTTGCTCGCCGCTGCGATGAGAACTGTCAATCCGTTCACCTCCCTCGGGTATGCCACGCACGAGGCGAGGACGACCGACGGGACCGGCCGACGCTAACGGGGGGCCGGTCCACCGACCGATGCCTCAGCCTGCGCGACCGCTGCTGACCGGTCAAGCTCGCTTCGGCGCTCCGCGTGGAGCTTCTCCGCCCGATCCTTGAGGTTCAGCAGCATCTTGCGTCCCATCACGAACGCGGCCGGATCGGTGATCTGGAGCGCCAACCACCAAAGAGGATTCCCTGGCACGCGCTCGGTGCTGCGGGCAACCAGCCGCGTGCGCTCGTCATCGATCGGGTAGAGCCCCCACTGCCAGACCCAGTCCATGCCCCCGGCCCGGGCGCTCAGAGCGAGCGCGCGAGGCGGTTCCAGCACCGAGACCGTCAGCTCCTGCCGCGTCGGCCCCTCCCGTCCGAAGGAGATCCTGTCGCCCAACGAGAGCTGTTGGAGCTCGGGCAGGATGCGCGTCGCGCTGGGGCGGTCGAGGATTCCGAAGAGCCGGTCGAGCCAGTCATAGCTGTACAAGCCGCCGCGCTGGTATCCGATCTGGACCAGCCACGGCCAGATGTCGTCCGGAGGCGCATCGACCGTGACCGCCGCGGTTTCCTCGAGCGTCGGATCGGCGATCAGCGCATCCCCGGCCATCGGGCGCGCGACTTCCTCCGGTGTCGCTCCCCAATGCCTGAACCATCCCCGGAACGGGAGCCAATAGAGACCCGCGAGCGTCACGACTCCCGCGACGGCGGCAAACCGGCTCGGCGTCCGCTGCGTCTGCATCTCGAACACCTCCTCAGGGCCCGTTGCCGTCAATCATCCGGCAACCCCGTCGGCAGAACATCGGTACTTCCGGGCAGAGCCAGACTCCCGCCGTTGTCACCAAGGTGTTGCGAGGGTGGCGGATGGGACTCGAACCCACGACCACCGGGACCACAACCCGGAGCTCTACCAACTGAGCTACCGCCACCTCGCTCGGCGCCAAGCGTAGCGGGTGCCGGTCGGGCCTATCGCACCGCCCGCTCCGCGCTCGCGAACTCCTCGATCATCCGGCGGTTGAAGGCCGGAATGTCGTCAGGCTTCCGGCTCGTGACGAGCTTCTCGTCGACCACCACCTCCTCGTCGACCCACTCTCCGCCGGCGTTGCGGATGTCCGTCTCGAGCGTCGGCCACGAGGTGAGCCGCTTGCCGCGGGCGACTCCCGCCTCGACGAGCATCCACGGCCCGTGACAGATGACGGCCATCGGCTTCCCGCTGTCGTGGAACGCGCGGACGAACCCGACGGCGTTCTCGTCGCCCCGGAGCTGGTCGGGGTTGCCGACGCCGCCCGGGATCATGAGCGCGTCGTAGTCGTCCGGCGACGCCTCCTCGACCGTCCTGTCGACCTCGACCGTGTTCGCCGGGTCGAAGTGGTCGAAGCCCTTGATCTCGCCGCCGTGGATCGAGACGACCTCGACCTCGGCGCCGGCGTCCTCGAGCGCCCTGCGCGGCTTCTCGAGCTCGACGCGCTCGAACATGTCCGCCGCGAGGATCGCGACCTTCTTTCCTTTCAGCGTCTCGGCCATCGAGACCCTCCTTGTCATCGGTTCCGCGCGCCGCCTACCCCGGCGGGCGAGTCCTATGCGCGCGGAGACGTCCACTAGCCTTTCGGTACGCGCCCGTAGCTCAGTGGACAGAGCGGCGGACTTCTAATCCGCGGGTCGCAGGTTCGAATCCTGCCGGGCGCGTCGTCGTCGCTCGCACGCAGACCCTCGCTGTTCCGGCCGTACCATGCTCATGGCACGGATCGAGATTGCCGATTGGACCGGAACGGAAGAGAAGCAGACATGACGCGCCCCTCTCGGCGCCGCCCGCACGGTCCATTCGCGGCGCTGCGCGCCCATCATCTCGAGAGCGAGCCGCGCCACCTCGCGATCCTCACGCTCGCCTCGGGCACGCTCGCGCTGATCGCAGGGATCGCCGTCGCCTGGGACGCCGGCTTCGACGCCGTCGCGGCGCATCTCCGGCACCCGCAGTACTACTGGTTCCTGTTCGCGATCGCCGGCGCCGTGATGGCGCACGTCGGCTACGTGGCCGCCTACCGGGAGGTCGCGCACGTCGACCGCGGCGTGCGGATCGGAACGCTCCGGGTCGGCGCCATCGTCGCCGCCGGCTTCGGCATGTTCCTGCCGCGGGGCGGCTTCGCGGTCGACCTCGAGGCGCTCCAGGACCTCGGCGTCCCGCCGCGCGAGGCGCGGGTGCGCGTGCTCGGGCTCGGCTCGCTCGAGTACGCGGTGCTCGCCACCGCTGCGTGCGTGTGCGCGATCCTGCTCCTCGTCAGCCGCTGGCCTGCGCAGCACGCCGTCACGCTCTCGTGGGCGATCGGCGTCCCGGCCGGCACCGCGCTCGCCGTCCTCGCCGTCCGCAACCGCGATCTCCTCTGCCGCGGCCCGGGCCGCCTGCTGCGGCCGGCTCTCGACGCGCTCGAGGTCGTGTGGAAGATCGTCTCCGCGCCGGTCTCGCACGGCGCCGCTGCGTTCACCGGGATGTCCGTCTACTGGGCGGGCGAGGTGTTCGTGCTCTGGGCCTGCCTCGCGGCGTTCAGTCGCCACACGCCGTCGGCCCAGGCGGTGGTCGTCGCGTACGCGACCGGCTACGCGCTGACGCGGCGGACACTGCCGCTCGCAGGTGCGGGCGCGGTCGAGGCGCTGCTGCCGTTCGCGCTCGTCTGGGTCGGCTACGGCCTGCCGGCCGCGGTGCTCGCCGTCTTCGCGTACCGGATCTTCAACCTCTGGCTGCCGGTCGGCCCCGCGGTCGCCGCGCTGTTCGCCCTGCGGCGGAGCCCGGCGTCAGCGGCGAACGCCGAAGTCGGTGGTGACGATCGTGACGTCGAGACCGTGGAACACGCCGGGCGCGGCGACGACGTGTACCGCTGAGATCCCGATCTGGCGCCAGCGCGCCGCGAGCAGGTTCGCCTTGTGCTCCGGGCTCGCGATCCAGAGGCGCATCGCATGCCGCGCATTGACGTCCGGCGACGCCCACAGGAGGTTCTCGCCGACCGACCAGTACTGCGACCGCTGCGAGGGGTAGTAGCGCTCGATGCGGCGCCAGAAGGCCGTACCGTTGGCGGAGGGATGGGCGAAGTAGCCGTCCGCGCCCATCTCGAGGGAGTGCTGCTTGGACGAGCGGTCGAGGGCGCTCGAGATGCGAAGCGGGTGGAGGTGGTGCCGGGCGCGGTACCGGTTGATCGCCGCGAGCACCGAGCGGTCGAGCGCGGGGAGGCTCGTCTCCGAGCGGGTCGCGCCCGAGGCGCCGGTGGCGGCGAGGACGGCAGCGGCCGCCGCCGCGGCGACCACGGCTGCGAAGAATGCGAAGGCGATCCTGGGCGAAACCTTCACGCGGACCAGAGTCGACGAGCTCCGGCAGAACCGCCATGGGCCGTTCGGCGGAAATTCCGGGACGGCGGGTCCCAGGGTTTCGACTCGTGTCGACCCGGCAGAACCACGTCGTGAGCCTGCGTGGAGAGCCGCTCGAGCGCGACGCGACGCTACCCGACGGACGAGCCGTGCTCGTCCGCGTCGGCGTCCCCGACGACTCCTATCTCGGACGGCCCGAGGTCGACACGGTGCTGCTCGAGCTCGTCGACGTGGGGAAGGGCGAGCATCTCGCCGCGGTCGCAACCATGCTCGGGCCCGACGACGACTCGGCCGCGCGCGAGCTCCTCCACGAGGCGGTGGAGGGCCTCGCGAGCGGTGCGCTCGCGCCTACCGCCGGCGCGCTCGAGCCGCTGGCGGATACGGTTCGCCGATGAGCACAGCGAAGCTGCACACGAATCACGGAGCGATCGAGCTCGAGCTCTACGACGAGGACGCCCCGAAGACCGTCGACAACTTCCGCACGCTCGCCGAGAAGGGCTTCTACGACGGCGTCACCTTCCACCGGGTGATCCCCGACTTCATGATCCAGGGAGGCGACCCGACCGGCACCGGCGCCGGCGGGCCGGGCTACCAGTTCGAGGACGAGTTCAACGAGCACAAGGTCGCCCGCGGCGCGCTCGCGATGGCGAACGCCGGCCCGAACACGAACGGCAGCCAGTTCTTCATCGTCACCGCGCAGGACTGCCCGTGGCTCGACGGCAAGCACACCGTCTTCGGCCAGGTCACGACCGGCATGGACGTGGTGGACGCGATCTCCCAGGTCGAGACAGACCGGGGCGACAAGCCGCGGGAGCCGGTGACGATCGACCGCGTCGAGCTACCGGCTGCGTAGCCGGTCCCAGGCCGGCAGCCCGTACCAGAGGAAGAGCACGAGCGCGGCGGCCCCGCCGGCCGCCCCGTCGGCGAAGCCGCTGTTCGCGACGAAGTCGGTCACGAGGAGGACCACCGCGTCGAGGGCGGCGCCGAACGCGGCGATGCCGAGGATGCCGAGCACGTTCCCGACCCGGACGAGGTGCTCCTTGTCGGCGGCGCGGAAGCGGAGCCGGTGGTAGCTGCTGAGCGCGACGAGGAAGGCGATCGACGCGCCGGTGGCGAGGAAGGCGGTGAGGAAGACGTCGTGCTGGAAGTCGTTCACCCGCTTCCAGCCGCCGGCGAACGGGACGGCGAGCAGGAAGCCGAAGAGCACGGTGATGCCCGGCAGTACGACCCGGAACTCGTTGAGCAGCTCGCCGAGCTCGCGATCGGCACGTTCCTTCGGCGACTCGCCCTGCTGCGGGCCCACTCCCACAGGCGGAAGCTACTCCCTGCGGCGAATCGCGAGCGAGGTCCCGGCTCCCGCTGCGGCGGCGCCGCCTCCGATCCCGAACGCGACGACGAACGCGCGGCCGGCGGCGACGTGCGGGTGCACGGTGAGCGTTGCGAGGAGGAGCGCGTCGATCTGGCTGCCGACCCCGCCCGAGAAGCGCCGGAGCGTGCTGTTGAGGCTCGCCGCAGCGCCGCTCTCGGTCTGGTCGACGAGCGACGTGACGAGGTCGCTGATCACGCTGAGCGCCGCGCCGGCGCCCGCACCGAGCAGGAACAGCCAGACCGCGAGCTGCCACGGCCGGTCGTGCCATTCGGCGAGCAGGCCCGAGGCGGCGGCGAGCGCCGTCATCCCGCCGCCGACGATCCACTTCGGCGCGAGGCGTCCCGACAGGCGTCCCGCGAGCGGGCCGGCGATCGCCTGTCCCGCAGCCGACGGGAGCAGGTAGAGCCCGGCGCCGACCGGGCCCGCCGACACGCCGTGCCCTCCGGGATTTTCGAGCAGGTACGGAACGAGGAAGTACGTCCCGAAGAGGACGTAGCCGAGCGCGAGCGTCGTCACGTTCGTCAGGAGCACCGCAGGCTCGGCGAGCACCTTCAGGTCGAGCAGCGGATCGTCGACGCGGAGGTCGACGACGGCCCAGCCCGCGAGGAGGAGCGTCCCGACGGCGAAGCCGCCGAGCACGAGCGGCGAGGAGAACCCGCGCGAGACACCCTCCGTCAGCGCGATCAACTCGAGCGAGAGGCCGCCGGCGAGCAGGAGCGTCCCCGGCAGGTCGAGGCGCCCCGGCCGCGTCTGCTCGCGCACCTCGGCGGCGCGCCAGAGGCCGACCGTCGCGACCGCGACGACGAACGCGCCGAAGCCGAACAGCCACCGCCACGAGAGCGCCTCGACGACGAAGCCCGAGACGCCGAAGCCGGCGGCCGTGCCCGCCCCGAACGAACCCGTGAGCATCCCGACCGCGCGCCCGAGCTGCTCGGGCGGCAGGAGGTCGCGAGCGAGCGAGAGCGTGAGCGGGAAGATCGCGCCGCCCAGTCCCTGGAGCGAACGGAAGGCGATGAGCGGGACGATCCCCGGTGAGAGCGCCGCGCCGACCGAGGCGAGGAGGTACCCGACGAGCGACGCGATCAGCGCCCGCCGCCGGCCGTGACGGTCGCCGAGCTTCCCCAGCAGCGGGGTGGCGACGGAGGAGGCGACGAGGTAGCCGGTGAGGAGCCACGCCGACCACTCCTGCGACGCGTGCAGGTCGTGCTGGACGGCCGGGATCGCCGGTACGATCGCCGTCTGCTGGAACGCGAACGCGAGATCGGCTCCGACGAGGGCCGCGACCGTCCCGAGACCCGCGCGGCCGCTGCCCATCCCGCGGCGAGTACCCGGCGATCGGGCCCCTTACACGGCGCTTGCAACTTGCTTAGATGAAGCTCATCGACCGTTGTTCTCATGCTTCCGTGCCCGGTCGCGCGCGTCGCCTCCTGCTCGTCGTCCTGGCCGCGCTGGCGTCGGCCGTTGCCGCCTCTCCGGCCGGCGCCGCCGGGCACGCACGACACGCAGCGAAGTCGAAGGCAAAGCCGATCCCGAACGTCGGCATCGTCGACATCTACACGAAGCTCGGCTATCAGCAGTCGACGGCGGCCGGAACGGGGATGATCCTCACGCGCTCCGGCGAGGTGCTGACGAACAACCACGTGATCCGGGGCGCGACCACGTTCAGGGTCGTCGACGTCACGACGCACCGAAAGTACACGGCCACCGTCGTGGGCTACTCCGTCTCGCGCGACGTCGCCGTTCTCCAGCTGCAGCACGCGTCACGGCTGAAGACGATCCCGCTCGGCAACTCCGGGATGGTTCGCCGCGGGCAGCGCGTCGTCGCGCGCGGGAACGCGCTCGGCCGTGGCGGCGTGCCGAGGGTCTCCGTCGGGCGGGTGACCGCGCTCAACCGGCAGATCGTCGCGCGCGACGACTCGGGGAACTCCGAGACGCTGACGAACCTGATCGAGACGAGCGCGCGAGTCGTGCCCGGCGACTCCGGCGGGCCCCTCGAGAACCTGAGGGGGCGCGCGATCGGGATGATCACCGCCGGATCGACCGGCGGAGCGCGCCGCGGCTACGCGATCCCGATCACGAGGGCGCTCTCGCTCGCGCGGCAGATCGTGGCCGGGGCGACGAACCACGTCATCCACGTCGGCGCGACCGCGTTCCTCGGCGTCTCGCTGTCGGACGCCGCCGGTGGAGGCGGAGCCCAGATCCAGGGCATCGTCACGGGGTCCGCCGCGGAGGCGGCCGGCCTCGCAGCCGGGGACGTGATCACCTCCCTGAACGGCACGACGATCTCGTCGAGCGCCGACGTGCAGCTGGCGGTGCTCGGGCTCACGCCTGGGACTGCGGTCCCGATCGGCTGGACGGACTCCGCCGGCACGGCGCAGACGGGGACGATCACACCTGCGAGCGGCCCGCCGCAGTAGCGGATGGGAGGCGGGCTTACTCGTTCGCCGTCTGGCTTTGTGAGGGTTCGGCGAGGCGTGTCGTGAGGCGTTGGATTTCGCCTTTCGTCCGGGTCACCATCGTCTCCAGGTCGGCGACGAGTTGCTCGTCTACCGGGTTGTCTGCGGCGCGGAAGGCGTCGAGGGCGGCTGTGCAGGCTCCGTAGAGAATGCGGAGCATGGCGAGGTGTCTGTGGCTGTCGGCGGCCATGAACGAACAGTGTGCCCGGAAGGTGCTCCGTCGAACCGCATCGGTCACGCGATCGACGCACGCCGTCCTTGGGATTGAGCGTCGCGATGCGTAGAGTTGACAGGGGAGGCACCCGGATGTCACCTCGCGAGAAGCGGATCTTTGAAAACGAGGAACTGTTCCGCGAGGTCAACTCGCACATCGCGGAACTCGAAGGCCGAATCAGCGTCCGAGACGAACCGATGCCGCTGGTCTGCGAGTGCGCGCACACCGGCTGCACGGCAGTGATCGAGGTCGACCCGGCCACCTTCGAGAACGTCCGGGCGACCCCGCTGCGCTTCCTGGTGGCACCCGGACACGAACGCGACGACGAGACCGTGGTCGAACGCCGCACCGGCTACCTCATCGTCGAGAAGCACGACCCGGGCCAGACGCCGCCACCCGCGCAAGACTGACTCGCCGGGCGCTCTGCCTCGCAGGCGCGCCTAGTCTCCGTTCCGCTGCACTTCCGGCCATCACGAAGCTGCAGCGTGGCCCCTTGACGAGGCGGTCTATTCGGTCAACTGGCGGAAGAGGGATGCTGTGTCGGAGCAGATCCACTCTTCGGCGAAGAGGCCGTCTCGGAGGCGGTAGAACTCGTGGCTGATGTAGCGGATCGTGCGTCCGGTGGCGGGGATGCCTTGGAAGTCTCCTCGGTGGGTGCCGTGGAGTGTGAGGCGGAGGGCGACTTTGTCGTCTGCCGCGACGAGGTCGTCGATTTCTGCCTCGAGGTCCGGGAACGCGCGTCTGACCAGCCTGAACCCTTCCTGCCACGCATCGCGCGCGAGCGGCTCCGGGAACTCCGCGAGGTGCATGACGAAGTCCGGTGCCATGACACTGAGCAGCCGCTCGGTGTCACCCGCGTTGAACGCCTCGACGGACTCGACCACGAGCGCTGCGTTCGCCTGCGCGGATCCAGCTTCCGAACTCATCGCCGTCTCCTTTCGATCCAGACGGCGGGGCGCTCACACCGGCGCTGTCCGAAGCGTTTAGTTACTATCGTTCACTATAGAGGATCTACAGCACTATGAGGCGCTTCTCGATCGCGTCCTGGAGCTCGCCGTCGTCCTGAACGACGACATGGCGCAGGCGAACGAGGCGCTCGGTCTCACGCCGTCTCGGACCCATCTGCTCTGGGAGGTCGGGCAACGTGGCCCTGTGCCCCAGCGTGTTCTCGCCGAAGCGTTGAAGGTGACGCCGCGAGCGGTGACCGGGCTCGTGGACGCGCTCGCCGGCGACGGGCTCGTGACACGCGAGCCACACCCGGGCGACCGGCGAGCGACGCTGGTGACCTTGACCGCGCGAGGCGAGACGCTCGTCACGCAGCTAAGACGCGATCACGAAGCGCTCGCGCGTGCGCTCTTCGCGCCGATGTCTCGCTCCGAACTCGACCGATTCGGGCGCGGGCTCGGCGGCGTCATCGATCGGCTACGCGGCCATCTGCGAGCCAAGGCACCCGAGTCCCAAGACGCGGCTCGCTGGGCATCTGGAGCCCACACGGCTGTGCGGCGACGGAAATCGCCCGCCACGTAGGCCGGCGCCAGAAGCCTTCAAGAGCTAGAAGAGGAGGAGCGGGTGGCGGGAATCGAACCCGCGTAACTAGCTTGGAAGGCTAGGGCTCTACCATTGAGCTACACCCGCGGACCGCTCGGTACGGTAGCGAGATGTACCCCTCGGCGGAGGCGATCGGGCTCGCACCGGTGCTCGCGGTCGCGCTCGCCGCGGCCGCCCGGTGGAGCCGTGTCCGGCGCGGGCGGCTGCTCGCCGGCGCCCTCGGCGTCGTCCTCGTCTTCGCCGCGTTCGTCACCGAGCTCGAGCCGCTCGCGAACCACACGTTCCTCTGGGCCCACCTGCTCCAGAACGTCGTCCTCGCAGAGTGGGCTCCCGCGCTGCTCGTGCTCGCGGTGCCGCCGGCCCTCGCCGAGCGCGTTCGCGGCCGGGGGCCGCTCCGCCCCCTCGTCGCGCTGCCGCTCTGGCTCGTCACGTACTACGTCTGGCACCTGCCGTGGATCTACGACACGGCGCTGCGACACCAGCACTCGCTCCTCCACGTCGAGCACCTCACGTACCTGCTCGCGGGCGCCTGCGTCTGGTGGCCGGTCGTCCACGGGGAGCACAGCGCCGGCGCGAAGGCCGCGTACCTGTTCGCCGCGTTCGTGCTCGCCTCGCCGCTGGGCCTCCTGCTCGCGCTGATCCCGCGGGCGATCTACCCGTTCTACGTCCACGCGCCGCGGACGTGGGGGCCGGCGCCGCTCGCCGATCAGCAGATCGCCGGCGTCACGATGGCCGCCGAGGAGTCGGTCGTCTTCTTCGGCGCCTTCAGCGCCTATCTGTTGCGCTTCCTGCGCGACGAGCAGGCGGCGGGCCTTGCGGCGGCTGCTGTTCCGGACCGCCGCTGAAGTCCGCCTGCACCTCTTCCCGCTCGTGGTAGGTCGCCTCTTCGGCGTAGGCCTCGAATGCGCGGTAGTCGCCCTCGGTGGACGGGCCGCCGAAGAGGCTGCGCGGGTACAGGCGCTCCTTCAGCACGACGTTGAGCTGGGCGCCGAGCAGGGTGACCTGCGCCTGGAGGTAGAACCACCAGAGGATCGTGATCACGGTGGCGAAGTTGCCGTACGTGCTCTGGGTCTTGCTCAGCTCCCGCGAGATGATCAGGGACGAGACCTCCTGCAGCACCCAGAACACGAGGCCGGCGATGAGCGCGCCGGGCAGGACGTCGTGGAAGGTGACGCGGCGGGTCGTCAGGAGGCGGAACGCGAGCAGGAAGAGGCCGACGTCGAGCGCGATCGCGATCGCATAGCCGACGATCCGCGCCCACCAGGCGAGCGAGACCGCGCTCTGATTGCCCGTGACGAAGCCGGAGATCAGCGTCGTCCCGACGAGGCCGACGCCGATCGTCGAGAGGGCGGCGACGCTCCTCCAGACCCGCTCGACCATCCCCGGCCGGTCCTTCTCCGGGATCTCCCAGACCGAGTTGAACGCCACCTGCGTCGTCTTCGCGACCGACAGCCCGCTCCAGAGAGCGGTCGCACCCCCGACGACGATCGCCCACCAGGAGCCCGAGAGGCCGCTGACCTTGCTCAGATTCAGCAGCGGGAAGAGCTCCGCCACGTTGCGCAGGACGACGTCGTGCGTGTGTCCGTGCAGGACGAAGCCGAGCACCGTCACGCCGACGAGGAACAGCGGGAAGATCGAGAAGAACGCCCAGAAGGCGATCATGCTCGCGAGGTTGCTCGACCGGTCCTCGGAGAACTTCTTCACGGTGGCGAGCGCGACGGCCCAGTTGCGGCGCCGCTGCTGCGCGTTGTCGATGCGTTGCTTCAAACCCATGCGCCGGGACTTGCCGGAGCGCGTCGGATCCAAACCGGCGGCCACAGTCGGGACGGAAGGATTCGAACCTTCGGCCTCCGCCTCCCAAAGGCGGCGCTCTGACCAGGCTGAGCTACGTCCCGTGCCCCCAGTCTAGGCCGACGTAGGGCATGAGCTACCGTCGGCGCCGTGGCTGCGGCAGGGGTGATCACGGCGCAGCGGACGCACGTGCGGCGGCCGCCGCTCGGGTACGCGATGGTGCTCGCGGCCGCGACGCTCTTCGGTGTCAACGGCGCCGTATCGAAGGTCGCGCTCGCCTCGGGGCTCGACTCGCTGCGGCTCACGGAAGCCCGCTGCGCCGGCGCCTGCGCCGGGCTCGTCGGGCTCGCGCTCCTGACCGGCCGCGACGCGCTCCGGCTGCGGCGCGAGGAGCTCTGGCCGCTCGTCGTCTTCGGCGTCGTCGGCGTGGCCTTCGTCCAGCTCTTCTACTTCCTCGCCATCCACCGGCTGCCGCTCGGAATCGCGCTCCTGATCCAGTACCTCGGCCCGCTGCTCGTCGCGATCTGGGCGCGGACGTTCGGCCACGAGCACGTGCGGCGGAGGATCTGGGCCGCCCTGGGACTTTCGCTCGGCGGGCTCGTGCTCGTGGTGCGCCTCTGGCAGGGCTCGCGTCTCGACGGCCTCGGCATCGGGTTCGCCCTGCTCTCGGCGGTGGCGTACGCGACGTACCTGCTCCTCGCCGAGCGGCGGGTCGCGGAGCGGCCGTCGGTGCCCCTGCTCGCGTGGGGGTTCCTCTTCGCGAGCGTCTTCTGGGCGGTCGCGCAGCCGTGGTGGAGCTTTCCCGGTGCAGTCGCGGGCCGCTCCGTCTCGCTCGAGGGACAGCTCGCCTCCTGGCACCTGCCGGTGTGGGCGCTCGTCGTGTGGGTGATCGTGCTCGGGACGATCGTCCCCTTCTCGCTCGTCGTCGGCGCCCTCCGCCACGTGAGCGCGACCCGCGTCGGCATCACCGCGATGCTCGAGCCGGTGGTGGCGACGGTCGTCGGCTGGGTCTGGCTGCAGGAGTCGCTCGCGCCCGTCCAGCTCGCCGGCGCAGCGGTCGTCCTCTGCGGCATCCTCCTCGCTCAGACCGCGAGGTAGAAGGGGGCGCATGCAGGTCACGCTGCTGCACACGAACGACATCCACGGGCGCGTGGAGGGCCTCGCGCGCGTCGCGACGCTCGTCGGGCGCATCCGCGCCGAGACGCCGCACCGCGTGATCTACGCCGACGCGGGCGACGTCGAGGAGACGACGAGCCGGCTCTCGAACCTCACGAAGGGCGTCGCCATGCATCGCCTGCTCTCCGCAGCAGGCTGCGAGGTCGCCGTCGTCGGCAACGCGGCCTGGCTCCGCTACGGGCCGCAGGTCATCCCGGATCACGCGCGAGCGGCGAGCTATCCGCTGCTGCTCGCGAACCTCGCCCCGGTGGAGGGCGTGCAGTCGACGGCGCTCGTCGACGGCGTCGGCTTCGTCGGCGTCACCGATCCCTTCCGGAGGTTCCTCGACACGGAGATCGACTACGGGATCCGCCCCACCGACGAGGTCGAGGAAGTCCTTCGGGGGGCGCAGGAGCTGCGCGCCCGAGGAGCCGAGCTCGTGGTCTGCCTCTCGCATCTCGGCTACCAGCGCTTCGCGGGCGACGTCGAGACCGGGACGGTCGACCCCGAGCTCGCCGAGCGCGTCCAGGGCGCCGTCGACGTGATCGTCGGCGCGCACTCCCACGACCTGCTGCCGACGGGCGAGCGCATCGGCTCGGTGACCGTCGCGCAGGCGGGAAGTTTCGCCGAGCACCTCGGCCGCATCGACGTCGTCGACGGCGCGATCCGGGCGTCGGTGATCCCGGTCGGCGACGACGTGCCGCCGCACCCGCGTGTGCTCGAGGCCGTCGCCGAGGCCGAGCGGAGCCTCGACGCCTCGCTCGCCGAGCTGATCGCCGAGCTCGACGCGCCGCTCGACGCGCAGTGGATCGCCGAGATGCTGCGCCAGCGGATGGGGGCGGAGGTGGGGCTGGCGACGTCGGGCGCCGTCCTCGACCGGCCGCTTCCCCCGGGGCCGCTGCGACGCGGCGACCTGTGGGAGGTCTGCCACTCGACCGCCAATCCCGCCGTCACGAAGCTCAGGGGCGCGCAGCTGCTGCAGATGCTCGAGCGCGGGAACGACCCCGACTTCGTCCGGACGACGAGCCGCCCGCTGCGCGGCAGGCCACGGGGGCCGCTCCACGTCGCGGGGGCGACGGACGTCGATCCGACGCGGACCTATGTCGTCGCCGCGACGGACTACGAGCTCGGGAGCTACGGCGGTCTCGTCGAGCCCGACTGGAACCTCGGCGTGCGCTACGACTTCCCCACGATCGTGCGCGAGGCGGTCGAGGAGCGCCTCGCCGCGGCCGATGGCGGTTTCGGCCATCGGCCCGGGGTCTGACCCGGTGTCCCAAGCGGGCCTGTCCGGTCGAGCCCGAGCGGCTACTCGGTGTCCATCAGGGCGCGCAGCTCGGCGAGCTTCTCGCCGCGGAGCTCGTCGCGCTCGCCGCGATCGATCCGGGACAGGAGCTCGCGGACGAGCGGGGCGAGCTCGAGCGGGTTGAACGGCTTCGTCACGTAGTCGACGCCGCCGATGTCGAGCCCCCGAGCACGGTCGCGGAACTCGGCGCGGGCGGTGAGGAAGATGATCGGGATCCCGTTCGTCCGCTCGTCCTCGAGCAGCTCCTCGGCCACCCGCCACCCGTCGAGGCCGGGCATCATCACGTCGAGCAGGACGACGTCGGGCTGCTCGCCGCGCGCCAGGTCGAGGCCGCTCACACCGTCCGGAGCCTCGAGCACGCGCATCCCCTCGGCCTCGAGGTTGACCCTGCACAGCAGCCGGATCGGCGCCTCGTCGTCGATGACGAGCACCCGGGTCCCGTCCATAGCGCTCATTGCCGCCGTATACCCTGCCGGATCCTCAGTCATTCCGCCCGCCCGCCGTCGCCACCGTGGCGGCGGGCAGCTCGAACGCGAATCGCGACCCCTCCCCCTCGCGCGACGACACCCAGATCCGGCCGCCCATCGCCGTCACGAGCCCGCGGGCGATGAAGAGCCCGAGCCCGGTGCCGCCCGTCCCGACCCGCAACTCGGCGTCGGCTCCGCGGTAGAACTTCCGGAAGATCTGCTCCTGATCGGCCTGCGGGATCCCGACCCCCTCGTCGGCGATGCTGATCTCGACCGTCTGACGCCGCCGGGCTGCGCCGACCGTGACGGTGCCGCCGTCGGGCGAGTAGCGGAGCGCGTTGTCGAGGAGGATCGCGAACACCTGGCGCAGCTTCTCGGCGTCCGCCTGCGCCGCAAGCGGCTCGTCCGGCAAGTCGACGACGAACCGGTGGCCGTTGCCGCCGGCCCCCCGCGCCGTCTCGACCACCTGGCCGAGCACGCCGCGGATGTCGGTCTCGGTGATGTTCACCGTCAGGTCGCCGGTGTCGAGCCGGGCGACGTTGAGGAGCGTGTCGACGATCGCCGTCAGCCGCTGCGACTCGGAGGCGATGTAGCCGAGGAACGTCTGCCGCTCCTCCTCTCCGAACATGACGTCCTGGCGCAGGAGCGTCTCGGCGAAGCCGTAGATCGAGGTGAGGGGCGTGCGCAGCTCGTGCGAGACGGTGCTGACGAAGTCGGACTTGACCTGCTCGACCAGCCGGTCGCCCGAGATGTCGCGGAACGCGAAGATCCGGCCGGCCACCGCCCCGAGCGGGTCGCGCATCACGGCCTCGGTCACCGAGAGCCAGACCTCCTCGCGGCCGCGCATGATCGGGACGAGCCGGTCGCCGGTCGCCGCCTCCTCGGGCGCATCGAGCGTGCGCTGCAGCACCTCGGTGGGAGTGCGGCCCAGCGCCGCCTTCGCGGGAACTCCCGTGATGCGCTCCGCGGCCGCGTTCCAGAGCACGACCCGGCCCTCGCGGTCGACCGCGACGATGCCGTCGGCGATGTTGGCGAGAATCGCCACCGAGCGCTCGCGCTCGAGCGCGACGCGCTGGTACAGCTCTGCGTTCGAGAGCGCCGCCGACGTGCTCGCCGCAACCGCGAGCAGGCCCTCGATCTCCTCCTCGCGCCAGGCGCGCGCCACCGTCGCGTACACGGCGAGGACGCCCACGGTCGCGCCTTCGGCGCCCGCGACCGGGACGCCGAGGAAGGCGGCATGGCCCGCGGCGAGCATCGGGTCGAGCCCCCGCAGGCGCTCGTCCGATCCCGCATCGGCGAACGCGACCGGAGCCGAGGACTGCACGACGTCACCCGAGAGCCAGCCGCCTGCAGGGCTGCGGGTGCCGAGCGCCTCGTCCGCCCCGGCGCCGGCCGCCGCCGTGACGACGAGCTCGTCGCCGTCGATCATCCTGAACGCGGCCGCGTCGACGTTGACGAGCGCGGGAGCCTGCTGCACGACCTCGTCGAGCACGGCGGCGGGGTCGAGCTCGCTCGTCAGCAGCCGGCCCGTGCGGCTCAGCTGCTGCGCGAGCGCGCGGGCGCTCCGTTCCGCCTCGAACAGCTCGCTGCGCTCGAGAGCTCCGCGCGTCGCGTCGGCGAGATGGCGGGCAAGCTCGAGATCGTCGTCCGTGAAGGAGCGTTCGGCGGCGAAGAAGATGAGGACGAGCCCGTGCCCCGCCTCGCGCGGCGCGTCGACCGGCACCGAGAGGAACGAGCGGTAGCCGCGGTCCACCGCCAACCGGCGCAGGTCCTCGGGCAGGCGCTCGTCGTCGTCGAGCAGCGGCGAGGCGACGATGCGCCCCTCGGTCGCCGCGCGCACGAGCGGCGCGTCTCCCTCGGCCGCCCGCGCGTCGAGCAGCTCGGCGAGGTCTTCCGGCAGCTCGTACGTCCCGAGCGCCTTGAGCCGGCCGCCGGACGGGACGAGGACGGCCGCGGACGCACCGCCGAGGGCCTCCGCCGCCGCCTGCGCCACGGCCTCGAGCGTCGCGGCACGCGAGAGCGACTGTCCGAGGACGGAGGCGATCCGGTAGAAGCCGCGCTGGATCCGCGCCTGCCGGGAGCTCTGCGTGTAGGTCTCGGCGTTGCGGAGCGCGAGCGACGCGAGCCCCGCGAACGCCTCGAGCACCCCGGCGTCGCGCGGGCCGAAGCTCCGTCCACCGCGGCGGCCGACGCCGAGCACGCCCTGCACCTCGTCGCTCCAGTGCATCGGCGCGACGATCACGTCCGTGAAGCCGTCGTACGCCGGGTGCGGCACGGGATCGACGAGCTCGCCGTACTCGCTCTCGATCAGCGGTCGCCCTTCCCGGATCGCGACGCCGGCGAGGCCCCGTCCCGCCGGGAACTCGAACCCGAGCAGCGACTGCTCGAAGCCGTGGACGGCCGCGCAGCGGAGGACTCCCTTGCCGCGGTCGAGGAGGTAGCAGTCGGCCGCGTCGGCGTCGAGCAGCTCGGCGAGCTGGTCGGCGAGCCGCTGCAGGACGACGGCGAGATCGAGCTCGCCGCTCAACACCTGCGCTGCGCGGAGCAGACCGCCCTGCTGGGCGAGCCGGCCCTCGTTCTCCTCGAGCAGCCGCGCGAGGCGGACGGCGAGGCCGATCTCCGCCGCGATCGCCTCCAGCAGCGACAGGTCGCCCGCGCTCCACGGTCGAGGCTCCGGGCGATGCGCGCCGAGCACGCCCACCGGTGAGTCGAAGACGAGCACGGGCACGGCGACCGCCGTCGCGGAGCCGAGCGCGCGGAGGGCCTCGAGGTCGGCCGCGACGTCCTTGTCCGCCGGCGCCTCGCCCGCGGTGACGGTCGCCGGCCCCCGGCCCGCGACCGCCCGCCGCATGAGCGGCATGCCGCCCGCCACCTCGGCCGCCTGCTCGTAGGACTCGTCGCACCAGTCGGCGGCGATCGCGAGCGGATCGTCTCTCTCACCCACCTCGACGAGGCAGCACGACGCCCCCAGCGCGCGCGCCGTCTCTTCCGCCGCGCCCGCCAGCGCCTCCGCCGGGTCGAGGTCGGTCCGCAGCCGCCGTGCGATCGATGCGAGCAGGCGCTCCCGGTCGAGCGCGTCCTCGAGCGCGATCGCAGCCCGGACCCGGTCGAGCGCGACCGCTGCCTCGGAGGCGAGCGTCTGCATCAGCGAGAGGTCGTCGCTCGAGAACGCGCGCGGCTCCTCGGCGACGGCGACCGAGATCACCGCGATCACGCGCTCCTCGACGAGCAGCGGGACGAACGCCGCGCTCTTCGCGCCGACCGCCTCGACGAGGCGTGGGCTGAGCACCTTCGACGAGCCGGTGTCGTAGACGGTGAAGGCCGCCGCCTCGAACACGGCGCTCGCGATCCCCGACGGCTCGCGGTCGAGGTCGAGCCGCAGCTCGCGCCACCACTCCAGATCGCGCCCTCGGGAGCGGGCGAGATAGCCGGTTGCCTCGCGTCCGTCTTCGGACACGAACGTGAGCGCGACGAAGTGGACGTCGAAGAGCGCGGCGATCTCGTCG
>DASQQF010000058.1:0-22608 GCA_035643535.1 Gaiellaceae bacterium | reverse complement strand
CGTGCTCCACCGCGTCGCGCAGCCGGTGCAGCGAGCCGACGCCGGGGTTCCCTCCCCACGAGAAGACGAGCTTGCTCGCGCAGCCCATCCCGATCAGCTGGTCGTAGATCACGTCCGGCGTCATCCGGACGAGGGTCAGGCCGCTCCGCCCCTGCCGGATCAGCTCGTGGCCCGCCGCGTGCGGGATCAGGTGCGTGAACCCCTCGAGCGCCACGACGTCGCCGTCGTGGACGAGCTCCCGGACCGCGTCGCTGAGGGAGACGACGGCCACGCGCCTCTAGAACGGGAAGGGATGGCCGCCGCTCCGGACCGTGACCCAGCGCAGCTCGGTGAACTCGTCGACCACGGCCTGACCGCCGAAGCGCCCGAACCCGGAGTCCTTCACGCCTCCGAACGGCATCTGCGGCTCGTCGGCCACGGTCTGGTCGTTGACGTGGACGATGCCCGAGTCGATCTGCTGCGCGAGGGCGAGGCCCCGGTCGCGGTCGGAGGTGATGATCCCGGCGCTGAGCCCGTAGCTCGTCCGATTCGCCTTCGCGACCGCCTCGTCGGCGTCGTCGACGATCTCGACCGCGGCGACCGGCCCGAACGTCTCGTTGTTCGCGAACTCGGAGTCTTCCGGCACGTTCGTGAGCAGCGTCGCCTGGAAGCACGGCCCGACCGCCTCGCCGCCGGCGAGCACCGTCGCACCCTCGGCGATCGCCTGCTCGACGCGGCTCCTGACGAGCGCGAGCGCCTGCTCGTTGATCAGCGGGCCGATGATCGTGTCGTGCTCCTTCGGGTCGCCCGCCTTCAGGTTCTTCGTCTTCTCCGCGAGCCGCGAGATGAACTCGTCGGCGATCGGGCGCTCGACGTAGATGCGCCGCGTGGACATGCAGATCTGCCCCTGGTGGAGGTACGAGCCGAACGCGGACGCGTTGACCGCATACTCGAGATCGGCGTCGCCGAGCACGATCAGCGGGTTGTGGCCGCCGAGCTCGAGGACGACGCGCTTCAGCCGCCGCCCCGCCGCCTCGGCGATCAGGCGGCCGACCTGGCTCGAGCCGGTGAAGTTGAGCCGCCGCACCGCCGGGTGCTCGATCATCGTGTTCGCCACGGGAGGCGCCGCACCGGGCGCGTGGGTGACGACGTTGAGCACGCCGGGCGGCATCCCCGCCTCGGCCAGGATCTCGCCCCAGAGCAGCCCGCCCGTCCAGGGAGACCATTCCGACGGCTTCAGCACGACGGTGTTGCCGAGCGCGAGCGGCGCCGCGATCGAGCGCGCGGAGAGGATCAGCGCGGCATTCCACGGCGCGAACGCGCCGACGACGCCGGCGGGACGGCGCATTCCCATGGCGAAGGCGCCCGTGTCGGACGGGATGATCTGCCCGAGCGGCGCGTACGCGAGCGCAGCCGCCTGCCGGAACAGGTTCGGCACGAACATGCACTGGAACATCCCGAAGCCGAAGCTCGAGCCCGTCTCGCGGGCGAGCATCGACACGACCTCCTCGGTCCGGCTCTCGAGGAGATCGGCCGCCTCGAGGAAGATCCTCTGCCGCTCGGCCGGCGGCGTCTGCGACCAGGCCGGGAACGCCGCCGCGGCGGCCTCGATCGCCTGCTCGGCATCGGCCGCGCCTCCTGCCGCCGCGTTCGCGACGATCTCCCCGGTGAACGGGTCGAGGTCCTCGTAGGTGGCGCCGTCCGCCGCAGCGACCCACTCGCCGCCGACGAACTGCTTGTACTCCTGTGCCGCGGTCGTGGCCATGGTCTCTCCTCTCTCAGCCGCCGCCGGTGCGCAGCCGGTAGCCGACCGGCAGCAGCTGGACGTTGAATCGGTCCTGGATCGTCCCCCAGATGCCGCGGGGAAGCAGGAGCGCGAAGCCGATCGCGATCCCGCCGAGCATGACGAAGTACCACACGCCGCTGATCGAGACGTAGGTCTGCAGCACGTAGAGCACGACGGCCCCGATGATCGGGCCCTCGAAGGTGCCGATGCCGCCGACGAGCACCATGAAGATCATCCGGGCCGTCCAGTTGACGCCGAAGACCGAATCGGGGCCGAGCGGCAGGACCGAGAGCTGCCAGGCGAGGATGATGGTTCCGGCGGCGGCGCAGCCGGCGCCGGCCACGACGAACAGCACGCCCTTGCCGAGCATCACGCGCACGCCCACCGAGGCGGCCGCCTCCTCGTCGTCGCGAATCGCCTGCAGCGACCCGCCGAGCCGGCTGCGGAGCAGGACGAACAGGAGCAGGAGCAGCACCGCGACCGCGCCGAGCGCAGCCCAGTACGTGTAGTGGAGCCGGTGCGTCGGGTCGTAGCGGAGGTTGAACGGCAGGAGCGCCGACGTGCCGGTGCCGCCGCCGATGGCCGGGTTCGGGTCGAGCGAGACGAGGATCGCGAATGCCTCCGCCACCACCCACGTCGCGATCGCGAAGGCGCCGTTGCGCAGCCAGAGGACGACGGCCGCGACGGGGATCGCCACGGCACCGCCGATCAGCGTCCCGAGCCCCATGGACACGTACGGGTTGAGCCCGTGCTGGACCGAGAAGAAGACGGCGGCGTATGCGCCGAGGCCGATGAACCCTTGCTGGCCGACCGAGACGAGCCCGCCGTAGCCCGCGAGCGCGTTCCACATCATCGCCATGATCATCAGGAAGTAGAGCTGGATCAGGTTGTTCTGCGTGTTCTCGCTCAGCAGCACCGGGCCGAACGCGAGCACCGCGACGATTCCGGCGAGACCGCCTCCGAAGAGCACGGAGAGCCGGCTCCAACGCTGGATACGGAAGTCCTGCGGCGGCGCGGGGGCCGCGACGACGGTGTCGGTCACGCGAACCTCCGCAGCGCATAGCGGATGCGGCTCGCCTGCGACGCGCTTCGGACGACGAGCACCGCGAGGAAGACGACGTGGCCGCCGATCGCGAAGTACTCCGGGTTGATCTGCGCCCCGATCTCCTGCGAGACGCCGAGGACGATGCCGCCGCCGAGCGTGCCCCAGAGCGAGCCGATGCCGCCGATGACGACCGCTTCGAACGCGTAGAGCAGCTCGTCGGCACCGGCGTTCGGGTCGAAGGCCGAGCGCATGCCGTAGAAGACGCCGGCGAGCGCCGCGACCGCGACCGCGATGGCGGTCGCCCGCGCGTAGACGGCGCGGGCGTTGACGCCGAGCAGCGCTGCGGTGTCGGCGTCCGCTGCAGTCGCCCGCAGTTCCCGGCCGAGCTGCGTGAACCTGAGCACGAGATGGAGCCCGCCGAGCACTGCGAACGCGATCCCGAGCGTCAGCACGTCGAACCACGGGATCGAGAGCTCGCTCGAGATCTGCCAGGCGGCCGGGCCGATCCGACCCGCGTCGAGCGAGTGGACGTCCGGTGAGAAGAACTCCTGCAGGAGGTTCGCAATCACGATCAGGAGGCCGAACGTCGTCAGGAGCGGCACGAGCTCGCCGCCGCGGAGGCTGCGTTCGAGCATCGTCAGCTGGAGCACGTAGCCGACGACGAGCGCGCCCGGCAGCACGAGCAGGAGCGTCAGGTACGTCGACATTCCGGTGTGCTCGACGAGCAGGAACGACATGTACGCACCGACGAGCGCGAGTGAGCCGTGCGCGAGGTTGATGATCCGCATCACGCCGAACATCAGGGCGAGCCCGGCCGCGAGCAGCGCGTAATAGCCGCCGAGCAGGATCCCGTGGACGACGGCCGCGACCCAGGTCACGCCGTCGCCTCCTGCTGCCGTAGCCCGAAGTACGCGTGGGTGACCTGCTCGCGCGTGAGCTGGCCGCGGAGGCCCTCGAGCACGACGCGGCCCTCGAGCATGCAGACGACGCGGTCGGCGACGCTCATCGCGCGGCCGAGATCCTGCTCGACCAGGAGGATCGTCGTCCCGCCCTCGATCAGAGCCGCGAGCGAGTGGTACACGCCCTCGACGACGACCGGCGCCAGCCCGAGCGAGACCTCGTCGAGGAGCAGCAGCCGCGGGTTCGTCATCAGCGCCCGCCCGATCGCGGTCGCCTGCTGCTCCCCGCCGGAGAGGCTCGCCGCCCGCTTGCGGCGCAGCGGCTGGAGCAGCGGAAACGCCTCGAACACCTCGTCGACCGTCCAGGGGCCCGGTCGGCGGGACGCGGCCGCGACGCGCAGGTTCTCTTCGACGGTCAGGTCGGGGAACAGCCGCCGGCCCTCCGGGACGAGCGCGATGCCCGCTCGTGCCCGCCGGTGGGCCGGCACGCGGGTGATGTCCTCGCCGGCGAAGAGGATCCGGCCGCCGGCGGGCCGGTGCGCGCCGGCGATCGCCCGCAGCAACGTCGACTTGCCGGCGCCGTTGGCACCGACGAGCGCGAGCGTCTCGCCCTCGGCGACGTCGAAGGCGACCTCCCGTACCGCCTGCAGCAGCCCGTGCCGCACGTCGAGGTTCTCGACCGTCAGCAGCGCGCTCATGCGACCGGGCTCCGGGCGGCACTGCCGAGGTAGGCATCGATGACGGTCGCGTCCTTCATCACCGTTTCCGGCTCGCCCTCGGCGATGATCCTGCCGCCGTCCATGCAGATGAGGCGTTCGGTGACCTGGACGAGAACGTGGACGATGTGCTCGATCCAGACGATCGCGATGTCCCGGCTCCGCACCTCGCGAATCGTGGCGACGAGCTGGATCGCCTCCTCGTCGGTGAGGCCGGCGCCGATCTCGTCGAGAAGCAGCACCTGCGGCGCGGTGGCGAGAGCCCGGGCCAGCTCGAGGCGCTTGCGGTGCAGCAGCCCGAGCGACTCGGCGGGCCGGTTCGCGAGCGGCGTCAGCTCGCACTGGTCGAGCACCTCGACGACCCGGCGGTAGGCGTCCTTGCCGCGCCGGCGCCCGCCGGCCGACGCCCCGACGAGCACGTTCTCGAACACGGTCATGCCGCCGAACGGCTTCGGCACCTGATGGGCCCGTCCGATCCCGAGCCGGCAGCGCGCCGCCGCCCCGGCCGAGGTGACGTCCGCGCCGCGGAAGCGGATCTCGCCCTCGTCGGGACGCTGCGAGCCGGCGAAGACGTTGAGCAGCGTCGTCTTGCCGGCGCCGTTGGGGCCGACGATGCCGAGTGCATCGCCGGCCCCCACGGTGACGTCGACGCCGTCCAGCACGACGAGCGCGCCGAACCGCTTTCTGACCCCGACGGCGGCGAGCAGCGTCGTGCCGTCTTCCGTGCTCAACCCGGATATCGCTTCAGCTTCGCCTTGACCGGAACGTGGTGGTCTCCCGAGTGCTCGCACAGCACGAAGTCGAGCGGGAACCTGCTCCCCTTCTTCGTGTGCACCCACTGGCCGCCGATGATCGGCGTCGTGACGACCGGCGGCACCGGGTTGTGCTTGCCGCCCGTGCCCCAGTGCAGCCGCCCGGACGGAGTCATCACGTTCAGGTGCTTGAACGCGGCCGCGACCTTGTTCTTGTCCTTCGGGTCACCCGCCTTCCGGAGCACGGCCTCGGCGACGTCGAAGAGCGACAGCGAGGCGCCCAGCTGCTGGTTCCACTGGCGGCCGGTCTTCTTCGTGTAGCCGTGGCCGATGTGCTCGGAACTGATGCCGGTGAGCGACGACTTGTACGGGAACGTCGGCGTCCAGTAGGCGCCGCTCGCGAGCAGCGGCCCGAGCTTTCCGGATGCGGCGATCTGCGACGGGAAGAGGCCGGTCTTCGCGAGCTGCGCGATCCGGCACATCTTCGTGTACCCCTGCTGGGCCGCCTGCTTCCAGCAGGTCGTGAAGTCGGGCGGGATCGGGGCGCAATGGAAGATCTGGCAGTTGTGCTTCTTCCAGAACGAGATCAGCGACGTGTAGTCGGTCTGCCCGTCCTGGTAGCCGCCCGGGTCGAAGACCTTGTAGCCGGCGTGCTCGAGCAGCGGGATCAGGCTCGAACGGAACGCGTTGCCGTCGGTGTCGTTCGGATACATGACGCCGACGTGCTTGTTCGTCTTGACCTGCGGCCACAGGTGCTCGTACGCCTCGGCGAACTGCGCGGTGCCGAAGCTGAACAGGAACGAGTAGCGGAAGGGGTTCGGGCCACCGGGCTTCGCGCCGCGCCCGAAATAGAACGACTCCCACGGGTCGACGGTGCCGACGCACGGCACGCCCGCCGCCTCGCAGGCGTCCGCCACCGGGTTGACGACCTCCGGGGTCGACGTCGTCAGCATCAGGTCGACGCCCGTCGCGTGGATCAGCTCGTTCGCGACCTGCGCCGCCTTCGCCGGGTCGGACTGGCTGTCCCTGTTCACGACCTCGACCTTGTAGTGCCTGCCGCCGATCTTCGTCCCGTGCCGCCAGGCGTGCCTGGCGAGGCCGATGATGTACGGATCGCCCTCGCCGAAGCCGGCAGCCGGGCCGGTGAGCGGGCTGACGAACCCGATCTTGATCGTGTTGCTCGCATCCCAGGTCTTGGCACGGGCCCAGATCGGCTCGGCGAACGTGCCGGAGACCGCGAGGCCCGCCGCGCCGACCCCGGCGCGCTTGAGGAGCTCCCGCCTGGTGACCTTCCCGCTTCCGTGCTCGTCCGACATGGACCCTCCTAGAGGTCGGTATGCGGTCGTTCGCACTGCGAACGAGCCGACGCTACGGTTGCCGGTGTCGGCTGTCAAGGACGCCGTTCCGATTACTCGAACAGACGCCCGCGGGGTGCTGTTCTAGGATCTCGACGTGGTCGGTACTGCAGACGGCGAGGCCGGCACCTCCCACTCGCAATCGCTCGAACGCGGTTTGCTGATCCTCTCGGCCTTCCGCTCCGGTCAGCCGCAGCTCGGCGTGAGCGAGCTCGGCCGCTGCGTCGGCCTCAGCCGGAGCACGACCCACCGCTACGTCGCGACCCTCGCGACGCTCGGGTACCTCCAGCAGGACGAGGAGACGAAGAAGTACCGGCTCGGGCCGCGCGTGCTCGACCTCGGCTTCTCCGCGATCAACTCGATGGAGGTGCGCGAGGTCGCGGCCCCGCACCTGCGCCGCCTGAGCGACGCGACCGGCTTCACCGTCAACATGGCCATCCTCGACGGGAACGACATCGTCTACGTCGAGCGCTGCCGCAGCACGCGCCCCGGCCAGCGCGAGATCGACCTCAACCTCCACATCGGCTCGCGCCTGCCCGCCTACTGCACCTCGCTCGGCAAGGTGCTGCTCGCCCACCTGTCGCCGCCGCTGCGGGACGCCGTCCTCGACGGCGTCGACTTCGCCCGCCGCGGCCCGAACACGATCACGTCGCGGAGAGGGCTGCTCGCGGAGCTCGAGCGCGTGCGCGAGCAGGGATTCGCTCTCAACAACGAGGAGCTTGCATACGGCCTGCGCTCGATCGCAGCGCCGATCTTCGACTTCCACGGCGACGCGGTCGCCGCCGTCAACCTCGCGGTACACAGCTCGATGATCTCGATGCAGGACCTCGTGGCGCGGCTCGGAGGGACACTCCGGCGCGCGGCCGCCGAGGTCTCCGCGCACCTCGGGCATCAGCCCGCCTGATATACACCTCGCCGTGGCCCCTCGCGACACGCCGCCGTTCCGCGCCGACCACGTCGGCAGCCTGCTCCGCCCGCCGCAGCTCCTGCAGGCGCGCGAGGAGCATGCGGCCGGAAGGCTCGACGACGAAGGCCTGCGCGCGGCCGAGGACGACGCGATCCGCGAGGTCGTGCGCCTGCAGGAGCAGGTGGGCCTGCGCGCGGCGACGGACGGCGAGTTCCGCCGCGCCTCCTGGCACATGGACTTCATCTACGAGCTCGACGGCATCACGAAGGAAGCGGGGCACATCTCGGTCAGGTTCTTCAACCCCGAGGGCGAGATCGAGTTCACGCCGGCGGCGCTGCACGTGAACGGGCGCCTCGGCGTCTCGGAGACGATCTTCGGCGACGCCTTCCGCTACCTGCGCGACACCGTCACGAGCGCCGTCCCGAAGCTCACGATCCCCTCGCCGAGCATGGTCCACTACCGCGGCGGCCGCGCCGCGATCGACGAGTCGGTCTACCCGGATCTCGACTCGTTCTGGACCGACCTCACGGCCGCCTACCGCGAGGAGGTGCGCCGCCTCGGCGAGCTCGGCTGCCGCTACCTCCAGTTCGACGACACGAGCCTCGCCTATCTCAACGACCCGCACCAGCGCGAGTACGTCGCCTCGATCGGCGGCGACCCCGACCGCCAGCACGTCGAGTACATCCGCCACATCAACGAAGCGCTCGCGGGGCGCCCGGAGGGGATGGCCGTGACGACGCACATGTGCCGCGGCAACTTCCGCTCCTCGTGGGCCGCCGAGGGGAGCTACGACTTCGTCGCGGAGGCGCTCTTCGGCGAGCTCGAGGTCGACGGCTTCTTCATGGAGTGGGACGACGAGCGTTCGGGCGGCTTCGAACCGCTGCGCTTCCTGCCGAAGGGCAAGGTCGTCGTGCTCGGGCTCGTGACGACGAAGCGCGGCGAGCTCGAGCGCAAGGACGAGCTGAAGCGGCGCGTCGAGGAGGCGAGCAGGTTCGTCGACGTCGAGCAGCTCTGCCTCTCGCCCCAGTGCGGCTTCTCGTCCACGGTCGAGGGGAATGCGCTGACGGTCGAAGAGGAGACGGCGAAGCTCCGGCTGATCGTCGAGGCCGCCGCCGAGATCTGGGGCTGAGCCGCGACGCAGGTGCCGGGTGTGGAGCCGCGTGTCAGCTACCTCGTCGGCAGGCTCGACCGCATCGTCCGGCGGCGCCTCGCCGGCGCTCTCGAGCCGTACGGGCTGTCGCTGCAGGAATACACCACCCTTTCCGTCCTGCACGCGCGGTCGGGGCTCTCGAACGCACAGCTCGCGCGACGCTCGCTGATCACGCCGCAGGCGATGAACGAGGTGCTGGCGCGGCTCGAGCAGCGGGGCCTCGTGCGGCGCCGCCCCGACCCGGCGCACGGCCGTGCCAGACCGGCGGAGCTGACCGCAGCCGGAAAGCGACTGCTCCGAAGGGCGGACGGCGCCGTCGACGCCGTCGAGCGCGAGATCTTCGACGACGTCGACGGCGAGCGGCTCCGCGAGCTTCTGACGACGGCCTTGCACGGCGTCGACGGCGCGGCGTAATATCAGGCGACCTGATATAAGAGGAGGGGCTGTGAGCTCGTGGGAGACGGTGCTCGTCGAGCGGGACGCGGGGATCGCGTGGGTCACGCTGAACCGGCCGGAGAAGCGCAACGCGATGAACCCGGTGCTGAACCGGGAGATGGTCGAGGTGCTCCTCGCGCTCGACGAGGAGGAGGAGAGCCGCGTGGTCGTCCTCACCGGCGCAGGCGATTCGTTCTCGGCCGGCATGGACCTGAAGGAGTACTTCCGCGAGGTCGACGAGCAGCCCGAGCACGTCCAGCGGCGCGTCCGCCGCGATGCGAACCACTGGCAGTGGCGGCTCCTGCGCACCTATGCGAAGCCGACGATCGCGATGGTGAACGGCTGGTGCTTCGGCGGAGCGTTCACCCCGCTTTGTGCGTGCGACCTCGCCGTCGCGGCGGACGAGGCCACCTTCGGGCTCTCGGAGATCAACTGGGGCATCCCGCCGGGAAGCCTCGTCAGCCGGGGCCTCGCCGAGACCGTCGGCCTCCGGGCGGGCTTGCTCTACGTCATGACCGGCCGCACCTTCGACGGCCGGAAGGCGGCCGAGATGGGTCTCGTCAACTGGAGCGTGCCGCGCGAGCGGCTCCGCGACGAGGTCGAGTCGCTCGCGCGCGAGCTGCTGGAGAAGAACCCGGTCGTCCTGCGCGCGGCGAAGCTCGGCTACAAGCACGCACAGACGATGAGCTGGGACACGGCGGAGGACTACCTGTATGCGAAGCTCGAGCAGTCGCAGTTCCTCGACGAGGAACGAGGCCGCGAGCAGGGGTTGAGCCAGTTCCTCGACGAGAAGTCGATCCGGCCGGGCCTCCAGGCGTACCGGCGCGAGCGGTGACGCTCGGCACGCTTCTCGGGGAGACGGCGATGCGCGTGCCCGCTCGCCCCGCGCTCGTGTTCGAGGGGGCGCGCGTGACGTACGCGGAGCTCGACGCGATGGCAGAGGCAGCGGCGCCGGACGGCCGGGTCGTGCCGCTGCCGATGCCGAACGAGCCGGAGTCGATCGCCCGTTACCACGGCGCGATCCGCCGCGGCGCCGTCGTGGTCCCCCTCAACCCGCTGCTCAGCCAGGTCGAGGTCGAGCAGCGCAGCCGCCCGTTCGATCCCGCTCCGGACACGGCGGTCGCGCTGTTCACGTCGGGCACGACCGGCGAGCCCAAGCGGATCGAGCTCTCGCACGGGCTCCTGCGCCGGAACGCGGAGTACCTCGCCGGCGCGCTCGGGCTGACCGAGGACGACGTGCTCTGGGGCTCGGCACCGCTCTCCCACGTCTTCGGCATGACCGGCTGCATGAACATGGCGATCGTTCTCGGTGCGACTCTCGCGCTCGTCCGCCGGTTCGACCCCCACGAGGCGCTCGACACGATCGAGCGGGAAGGCGTCAGCGTCTTCATGGGCGTTCCGGCGATGCTCGCCGCGCTGGTGGCGGCCGCGGCGGACACCGGCCGCCGGCCGTCCCTGCGCCTCGCGCACTGCGGCGGCGCACCGCTCCCGCTCGACACGCTGCGCGCGTTCGAGGACACGTTCGGCGGGCCCGTGCTCGAGGGATACGGGATGACGGAGGTCGGCGGCGTGGTCGCGCTCAACCACGCGGGTGCTCCGCGGAAGCCGGGCTCCGTCGGGACCGCGGCCGCCGGGCAGGAGCTGCGCATCGCCGACGACGGCGAGGTGCTCGTGGGGCTCGAGGGCCGCTGGGTCGCCACCGGCGACGTCGGCCGCCTCGACGAGGACGGCCACCTCTTCCTCCTCGACCGCAAGAAAGACGTGATCCTCCGCGGCGGCTACACCGTCTACCCGCGCGAGGTCGAGGAGGCGCTCCACCTGCATCCGGCGGTCCGCGAGGCGGTCGTCCTCGGCGTCCCCCACGCCACGCTCGGCGAGGAGGTCGTCGCGCTCGTCGTCCTCGACGGCGCCGCCGACGTCGACGAGGTGAAGGCGTGCGCCCGCGAGCGCGTGGCCACCTACAAGTATCCGCGGGTGGTGGTCGCGGTCGACGAGCTGCCGCACGGGGCGACCGGCAAGATCCAGCGCAACGCGATCGATCGCGAGCCGCTGGCGCGGCTGGCCGCCGGGGACTGACCTCGCCCGCCGGGGCGCACCGCCCTCGTGGGAGCCGACCCCGGCCGCGCCCGTCTCTCTTCGAGCCTCCTACTAGAGGCCTGATGTGAATCAGGAGCGGCGCCCGGATGCCGCTCCAGGCGCGGCGCGAGGCCGTCTCGTCGGTCTTGCCCAGGCCGCCGGCCTGTGCTGCGACCGCCGAACCGCCCTCGCTTGGCCTGAAACGGCCCCGCGCGGGGCCGAATTCACATCAACCCTCTAGGCGAGCCGGAGCACCAGGAAGATCAGTCCGGCGCCGCAGCAACCGACATAGGCGACGAGCCCGAGAGTCGCACCGTAGCGACGCACGTCTTCCGATCTCCCGGAGCCGTCCCTGCGCGACGCCCAGATCGCCGATTTCTTACGCAGAGCTAACGGAGCGCGCGCCGTTCCGCGCTCACCTGCGGAAGGAACGTCGCTCGAGGAGGCCGAGCCCCGCCTTCGTCGCTCACAGCTCGGTCTCCGTGTACGCGGTCTGCGCCAAGGTCGGCTGACGCCTGGGCGCCGACCCATACCGAAGGGTCATCGGACCTAGACCGGTGCTCGTTCCGGTGAGGGCGCCGGAGAGCTGGAGTGGATCACGTATGCCGGGAATCGCCGCAACCGCCGCCCGGACGGTGATGCTGCCGTGACCGTGCTCACCGAGCCCGTTCGTCGCGAGATCGTCGCGGTCATCGCCGATCCCGACGGGTCACTCGCGCAGGAGACGGAGCAGACGTTCGCCCGCCTCGGGCTCGGGGGAGCAGCGGCGGGCGCGACGCTCGACGAGCTCCTCGAGCACGAGGGCGAGACGGACGTCGTCCTCATCGCGCGGATGCGCGACGGCGTCGGCAAGGCGCTGCACCGGCTGCTCGAGCAGATGCGGCTGCTCGACCCGAACGCGACGGCGGCCGTCCTCCACGGAAGGGAGCCGCCCACACTCGGCGAGGCGCTCGCGGAGATCCTGGCGGAGCACCGCCGCGCGCGCCGCGCCGTGCACCGTCGAGCCGGCAACACGCTCACACGGCGGGAGCTGGAGGTGCTGCGCCTGGGCGCCGACGGGGCCTCGAACCGCGAGATCGCCGCAAGGCTGTGGCTCTCGCCCGAGACCGTCAAGTTCCACCTCAGGAACGCCTACCGCAAGCTGGGGGTGGGCAACCGCTCCGACGCGGTGGACATCGCGACGGCCCGCGGGCTCATGCCCTCCCTCCTCCCCGAGGTTCCAGGGCTCCCCTCGCCGAACGGCCGCCGGGGGGTTTCGGCCGGATCCCACCCGGGTGGGCGGGGGAACTCCGCATGAAACCCACCCCGATGCCGCCGTACCACCTGGGCGCAGCCATCTGACGACCCTCGGTCCGGCGCGACGGGGAGGTGGGGGCAGTGCAAGGCCCGACCGAGGCGACGACGAATCCTGCGCTCATCCGGCTGCGGGCGCGCCTACGAGAGAAGGGAACGATGCGAGCAAAGCTAGTTCTCGGCCTTCTCTTCGCGGTGGCGGCGATGTTGATGGCGGTCGTGCCGTCGGCTACCGCGACGAACGGCTCGAGCACGGTTCCGGCTACGCAGTTCGACCCGATGAACACGAACGTGCCCTACCTCGCCTGGAACGGCGAGCAGATCAGGCTCGTCAAGTGCTATCGGGCCACGGACTTCACGTCCGAGATGCTGGCGCAGCCGGATTCCGTGTGGCAGGACGCCCTGAAGGCCGACTTCAAGGTGCTCGACTGGACGGGAGTCCCGGCGGCGTTCTCGTCGGGTGATCCGATCGAGCAGAACACGGTGGCCGTGTACCACGACTTCGGCGGCATCTGCGTCCGAGCGGACGCCGTGTCGCTGAAGGCCGGTCTCGCCACGATCGAGATGGACGTCGCCTTCGACTTCTCGAAGTACCTGACCGATCTCAACGGTCTCGTCCTGATGCCGAAGCACGTCTTCCTCGCGGCGTGGATGAACCTGGACCCGGTGATCCACGAGATGTCGAACGCCGATCTGACGGCGCTGTCGGCGAATCAGGATCTCGGTGAGTACGGCCAGGTGGTCAAGCTGCTCCACGACAACTACTCCGCGGACTCGCCGGTGGCGGTTCCGACGAAGGGTGTCATGCTCGGCGATCCCGCCGGTGACGGGAAGTACTACCCGATCGCCGACGCGAACGGCGTCAAGCACCTGTACGACGGGCTCGTCTCCGTTCACGTGAAGGGCATGTTCCCCAACGGGAGCGGCGGCACATGGACGATGCCGGACGACTGGGCCGCCCTCGCGGCGCAGTACGAGTCCGACAGCATGTCGCCCACCGGCCACGACCCGATGTTCTGGGACATCCACAATGCGATGTCCTGGGATCCGCGGGCGACTCTGCAGAACATCCTCGACGCCTCGGTCGAAGGGCCCTTCGACCCGGTCTTCACGTCGACGCTCCTCAGCGACGGCGTGCTCGACCAGGGCGATGCTCCGATGCCGGCCGCGAGGGTCGACTTCCAGATCGCCGCGGGCGGAGTCGGCGGCTTCAACCACGCAAGCAAGGCGCGGATCTACACGAAGGACGCCACGGTGCCCTTCGACACGCCGACTACAGACGGGACGAACACCTCGTACGCCCCGTACTACCAGCAGTGGATCCCGGCGACGTACCGTGACTACTACAGCGCGTCCGGGATCGACGGCCCCGCCACGGGGAACAACTTCCTGGGGTTCCTCGACGGTGGCGGCCTGTATCCGAACTGGTCGATCGTCGACAAGCAGACGAACGACCCGCTTCGGGCGACCAACCCGAACATCTGCAAGGACGAGTACGGCAACACGCGTACCTCGCCTGTGGGTGTGCCCGACACCGTGAGCGTCTACACCGACGAGCACGGCGAAGCCTTCGTCGCGTACAACCCCGACAAGGGCTTCTACTTCAGCGCCGACAGCAACGGAACCTGCGACCTCGGGCAGAACGTCCCCACCGTCGCCACTGCGTCGACCGCGAGCACTCCGGTGCAGCTCGGTACGAGCACGATCACGGCGACGGCGTACTACCCGTACAAGCCGGCAGGGCTCCCGCTCGGCGCCATGTCCAATCCGCTGACGAAGATCGTCTACGGCGACCCGGCGAAGTTCCTCCGCTGCGTCCCCAAGGACGGTCGGACCGACGTGATGTTCTGCGTCGAGGTGATCCGGGACATCTACGGCAACCCCGTCGGCGGTGCGAAGGTGCAGTTCACCGCGCAGCCGGGAGCCAAGCTCGTTCCGGCCGCGCTCTCGCTCGGCGGCTTCAACACCGTCGGGCAGGGCTCGTGGGGCACCGCGGACAACACCACCGTCTACGCGAAGACCAACGACATGGGGCAGGCCGGCGTCGAGGTCGTCTCGACGCTGAAGGGCCAGGTCGACCTCATGGCGGAGAACATCGACACGCGTAACGGCGGCCTCGGGATCACCCGCGACGCCTGCATCAACTACATCGGCACGGGCGTCCCGATCGCCACGTACGGCACGGGCGGCTGCGCAACCGACGACCCGCCCACGGTGCCGCCGGTGACTCCGCCGCCGCCGGTGACGCCGCCGGCCCCGGTGACGCCGCCGACCCCGGTGACGCTGCCCAGCTCGCCGGTCGTGACCAGCAAGCCGGCCGTCGTCCAGAAGCCTGCCGTCAAGGTGAAGCACGCCGTCAAGACGAAGCTGCTCACCACGCGGCTGGTGAAGACGCACCACGGCCGGTACCTGCGGGTCAGGGTGCAGAGCGCGAAGCACAAGGCGACGATCAAGGTGACCTTCGTCGGCAAGCACGGCAAGGCACTGCGGGTCGTCAAGAGGGCGGTCAGGACGAACAAGCTCGTCCGCGTCCAGCATCTGACCATCGCGAAGAAGGTCCACGGGATGAAGGTGCTGAGGGTGAGGGTCGCTCTCGTCCGCTAGACACGGCAGGCCTCACGGCCTCGCCGCCACACGGAGGCCCGCGCAAGCGGGCCTCCGTTGCGTTCGGGCCACTACACGACGTCTGCGCGGTTCTCGGTCCGGATCCCGTGCTCGAGGACCCAGCGCACCGCCTCCGTCCTGTTGGCGATGCCGAGGGTCCGATACGCGTTCGTCAGGTGGAACTTCACGGTCGGGACGCTGATCCAGAGCTCTCGCGCGATGTCCTTGTTCTTGAGCCCGCGCGCGACACACCTGAGCACGTCGGCCTCGCGGGGCGAGAGGCCGGCATCGAGGAGGACCGACTCGTCGTTGATCTCCGGCAGCCCGTGGGCGTGGAAGGCCGTACCGTCGAGCGCCTGGCGGATCGCGCCGCCGAGATCGCGCCCCTGCAGCGACTTGAGCAGGTAGCCGACCGCGCCGTGCCGGAACGCCGCCGAGACCACGTCCGGGTCGGCCTCGTCGGCGAGCACGACCACACGGACGTTCCCGTTGGCCTTTCCCAGGCGATCGAGGATCGTGAAGCCGCGCAGTCCCGGCATGTCGAGGTCGAGCAGGACCGCGTCCGGCGAGCTGCGGCCGACGGCGGGAAGGACCTCGCCGACACTGCCTGCCTCCGCCACGATCTCGAAGCCGCCGTCCGCCTCCAGGCTGTGACGGATCCCGATCCGCACGAGCGCGTGGTCGTCGGCGACAACCAGTCGAACGCGATGCTTCGCCACGATGTCCTCCCCGCTGGTTGACGAGGCTCGGGAACGGCCGTGCGGGCGGCCGCTGCTTCCCCGAGGGCCGCAATCGCCTCGCCTTCGAGGCAGGGAACACGGGCCCGTGTCCGGGCCGAACCTATCGCTCCCGAGAAAGGTGGGGGAGGTGGCGAACCACCGATGGACGTCTCGGGTTTCTGCTGATTCGCCGCCTGGGCGGCGGTCCGCTCCGCGCGCGCTCGACCCGGCGCGGAGCGGACAGCCCTCAGCCGCGGCTCTACGGGTAGATGCCCCGGATGGTCGTCGCGCCGGCGACCCGCTGTACGGCGAGCCCGTAGGCGGCGAGCCGCATCGGCAGCTCGCGCTCCTCGTGCAGCTGCCAGGTCTCCTGGAACGCACGCGTGACGATGTCGTCGAGGCGCGCGTTGACCTCTTCCTCCGTCCAGAAGTACTCCTGCAGGCCCTGCACCCACTCGAAGTACGAGACGACGACCCCGCCGGAGTTGGCGAGGATGTCCGGGAGGACGAGGATGCCCCGCTCCTCGAGGATCGCGTCCGCCTCAGGAGTGATCGGGCCGTTCGCGCCCTCGCAGATGATCGGCGCCTTGATCCGGTCGGCGTTCTCGCCCGTGATCACCTGCTCGAGCGCGCACGGCGCGAGCAGGTCGCAGTCGAGCTCGAGCAGGTCGGCGTCGGAGATCTCCTCCGCCCCGCTCAGCCCGCGCAGCGTGCCCTTCTCGTGCTTCCACGCGAAGGCGGCCGGGATGTCGATGCCCTTGTCGTTGTGGAGGGCGACCGTCGAGTCGGAGATGCCGATCACCTTCGCGCCCTCCTGGTGCAGGAAGAGGGCGAGGTAGCTGCCGACGTTGCCGAAGCCCTGGACGACGCACTCGAGCCCCTCGAAGCGCCGGTCGAGCTTCTTCAGCGCCTCGCGGATCGTGAAGAGCGCGCCGCGGGAGGTCGCCTCCTCGCGGCCGAGTGAGCCGCCGATGCCGAGCGGCTTGCCGGTGACGACGCCGAGCACCGAATGGCCCCTGTTCATCGAATACGTGTCGAAGATCCAGGCCATCGTCTCGCCGTTCGTGTTCACGTCGGGCGCCGGAATGTCGGTCGACGGCCCGATCTCGGTCACGATCTCGCTCGCATAGCGACGCGTCATCCGCTCGAGCTCACCCTTCGACATCGACTTCGGGTCGCAGGCGATGCCGCCCTTCGCGCCCCCGAACGGGATGCCGGTGAGAGCGCACTTCCACGTCATCCACATGGCGAGCGCCCGCACCTCGTCGAGCGTGACGTCCGGGTGGTAGCGGATGCCGCCCTTCGACGGGCCACGCGCGACGTTGTGCTGGACGCGGTACCCCTCGAAGACCTGGATCGTGCCGTCGTCCATCCGGGTCGGGATGGAGACGACGACGCCCTTCTTGCAGCGCTCGAGCACGCGCACGAGCGACTCGTCGATCCCGAACGCGTCGGCGACCCGGCGCAGCTGCGTGCGCGCCACCTCGTACGGGTTCTCCTTCAGGTGTGACTCGCGGCTGACTGTGGCCACGGTTCCTCCTTTCCAAGCAGGCGACGCGGGCGAGAGCCCGCTTCCTGCACTCCGCCACGAGGGGCGGCAGCTGTCATCCGCGAAAGCGCTGATAGGCGCTGCGGCCGCCGGGAGCCCGGCGGCCGCAGCTCATTCGGCGTGCCGTGTCGGTCAGCGCAGCGCCGGCACCACGATGCCGTGGCGCCGGACGAAGATCGGCTGCACGTTCGCGTTCTGCTCCGTTCGCGTCCAGCTGGTTCCCGCCACGAGGCCGCCGGTGGGCGTGGACCGCCAGAGCGGCTGAACCCACGGATAGGCGGCACCGGGGAGCGTTGCGGCCTTCACCGGCCGAGCCGGATCGGCTGCTCCGACGGACTGCACGAGCACCGCAGCCGCGAGGAACCCGATCAACGCTAGGAGCATCGACCGCGCGATTCGCACGACCCACCTCCTTGTCGCGCCGAATCATCCGCCCGCTGCGGGAGCCGCGCATCCGGAGAAGCGGCTCGGCGTTCGGCGCTGAGTACGGAGCGGCGCTCGGCGATATCCCGGATGACGGGCGGCCTGCCCGCACGCACGATCCGTGATGACCGAAGGAGCGCACGTGCAGGAGATGCTGCTGGTCGGACGCGGCGGCGAGGGCGTCGTCCTCGCCTCGCAGATCCTCGCCGACACGTTCGCGCGTGCCGGCTCCTGGGTGCAGAGCTTCCCCGAGTTCAAGGCGGAACGGCGTGGCGCGCCGATCTCGGCGTTCCTGCGCTGGGAGGAGTCGGCGCCCGTCCGGCGCAGATACAAGCTGCGCGACTGCGACGTCCTCCTCGCGATCACGCCGGCGCCGCCGGCGCCGGAGCTGCTCGCACGTGTGCGGCCGGGCGGCCTCGTCGTCCTCAACCGCGACGAGCCGTTCCCGGCCGGCGGCGACTACCGCGTCGCACGGGTCCCGGCTTCGCGGATCGCGCGCCGCCACGGGATCCTCTCCCCGGAGGGGCGGCCGATGGGCAACGTCGCCATGCTCGCCGCCGCCGTGCGGCTGCTGCTGCCCGGCGGCCTCGAGCTGCTCGAGCAGGCGATCGCGGCCCGGCTCGGCGGCAACCTCGCCGAGGCGAACGTCGCAGCCGCGCGCGACGGCTATCGCCGCGTCCGCAGACAGCGCACGCAACGTCCGGCCCGGCCGCCGGAGACGGAGCCGGTCGCCGGTTCCGGCCTGCCCGCTCGTGGATCGGCCGACTTCCCGATCGGGCGAACCTCGGCACGAACCGTCGAGACCGGTTCCTGGTCGCTCGAGCGTCCGCTCCTCCTCGACCCGTGCACCGCGTGCGGCGTCTGCGCGCTCTTCTGCCCGGAGGGAGCGATCGAGCGCGGCGACGGCACGATGACGATCGACTACCTCCACTGCAAGGGCTGCGGCATCTGCGAGATCGTCTGCCCGGTCCGCGGCGCGCTCGAGCTGGAGGAGGTCGTCGCGTGAAGGCCGGGCTTCCCGTCGGCCGGACGGTCGTGACCGCCAACGAGGCGGCGGCGATCGGCGTCACCCTCGCGCGCGTGCAGGCGATCGCGTGCTACCCGATCACGCCGCAGACGCTGATCGTCGAGCGCCTCGCCGAGCTCTACGCCGGCCGCGACGACGCCGAGTTCGCGAACCTCGAGAGCGAGCACTCGATGTTCGGCTACGCGGTCGCCGCCTCGCGCACCGGCGTCCGCGCGTTCACCGCGACCTCCTCGCAGGGGCTGCTCTACGCACACGAGCAGCTGCACCGGGCCTCCCGCGAGCGCGTCCCTCTCGTCGCGGTCAACGTCAACCGCTCGGTCTTCGCCCCCTGGAGCCTCGAGCCCGACCTCTCGGACTCGCTCGCCCAGCGCGACACGGGCTGGATCCAGCTCTACTGCTCGAGCGCGCAGGAGGTGCTCGACAGCGTCCTCTGCGCGTACCGCCTCGCCGAGCGCCTGCTGCTGCCGGTGCTGGTCTGCCTCGAAGGCTTCATCCTCTCGCACACCGCCGAGGTCGTCGACGTCCCGGCCCAGGAGGAGGTCGACCGCTTCCTCCCGCCGTTCGAGCCGCCGGCCGACTGGCTGCTCGATCCGGCGGTGCCGAGCGTCTTCTCCGGGCTGCCCGATCCGTCGGCGTACGCCGCATTCCAACGGAACGTCGCAGACGCGCTCGACGCCGTGCCCGAGGCGTTCGCCGAGATCGCCGCCGAGTTCGAGGAGACGTTCGGGCGGCCGAAGGCGAGCGCGCTCGAGCCGAGCGGCGACCCGCAGGCCGACACGGCGCTGGTCGTGATGGGGACGATCGGGGACACCGCGCGCGAGCTGCTCGAAGACGGCGAGGACGTGCGGCTCGTCCGCGTCCATCTCTACCGGCCGTTCCCGGGGGCGGAGCTCGCGGAGGCGCTCGCGGGCGCGGAGCACGTCGTCGTCGTCGACCGCGCGGCCGCCTTCGGTGCGCTCGCGCCGCTCGGCGCGGACGTCCGAGCGCTCGGCGTCGACGCGCTCGACGCCGTCTGCGGCGTCGGCGGCACCGACGTCACGCCCGACACGCTGCGCCGGGCGATCGACGAGGCGCGGGCGGGTCACGTGCCGGCGGAGCCCGTCTGGATCCCGGAGGAGGTCTGAGTGGCGGCCTGGCTCGACGAGGTCGTCTCGGAGGACCGGCTCCTCCTCCCCGGCCACGCCGCCTGCGCCGGCTGCGGCCCGGCGATCAACGTCCGCCACCTGCTCGACGGGCTCGCGGCGGCCGCACCGGAGCGCCCGATCGTGCTCGTCATCCCGGCCTCGTGCTGGACGATCGTCGCCGGCGTGTGGCCCCTCAACGCGTTCGGCGTCACCGTCTACCTGACCCCGTTCGCCTCCTCCGCCGCAGAGGCGTCGGGGCTCGCAGCGGGGCTGCGCCTGCGCGGGCATGCCGACGCGCAGATCGTCGTCTGGGCCGGCGACGGCGCGACGGCCGACATCGGCTTCTCGGGCGTCTCGGCCGCAGCGGAGCGCGGCGAAGACCTCGTCTACGTCCTCAACGACAACGAGGCGTACATGAACACCGGCGTCCAGAAGTCGGGTGCGACGCCGGAGGGGGCGTGGACGACGACGACCCCGGCGGGCGCGCCGCGCCGCGGCGTGAAGAAGGACGTCGACCGGATCATGGCGGCCCACGGCATCCCCTACGTCGCGACGCTCGCCGCCGGCTCGGTGCCGATGCTGAAGGACTTCCGCGCCAAGGCGACTCGCGCCGCCGGGCTCCGCGGCTTCCGCTTCCTCCACGTGCTCGGCTCCTGCCCGCCCGGCTGGCGGCACCCGACCTCGCAGACGACCGAGGTGACGCGGCTCGCGGTCGAGTCCCGTTACTTCCCGCTGCTCGAGGTCGAGGACGGCAGGTGGCGGATCACCTACACGCCGAAGCACCCCGTGCCGGTCGCGGACTTCCTCGCGACCCAGGGCCGCTTCGCGCACCTCTCGCCCGAGGAGATCGCCGAGATCCAGCGCCACCTCGACGAGCGCTGGGAGCTGCTCTCAGCGCTCGCCGAAGCGGCCTGAGCCTCACTCGAGCACGTGGATGTCGCGCTCTGCGCACATCCGCTTCAGCACCTCCGGCCAGACGCTCACGCTGACCTCGCCGAGGTGCGCCTTACGGAGCAGGAGCATCATCGTGCGCGACTGCCCGATCCCGGCGCCGATCGAGAGCGGGATCTCGTCGGCCATGATCGCCCGGTGGTACGGCAGCTCGAGGAAGTCGAGCTGGCCGGAGAGCTCCAGCTGACGGACGAGCGAATCCTTCGTGACCCGGATCCCGCCCGACATGAGCTCGTGGCGGCGGCGGGTGACGGGGTTCCAGACGAGGATGTCGCCGTTGAGCCCGTGCATCGGCCGGCCGTCGGCCGAGACCGTCTCGGTCGACCAGTCGTCGTAGTCGGCCGCCCGGAGCTCGTGCGGCAACCCGTCGGCGAGGGGCCAGCCGATCCCGTAGACGAAGACGGCGGGATGCTCCTGGAGGATCGCGGTCTCGCGCTGCTTCCGCGGCAGGTCGGGGTACGCGGCGAGCACGTCCTCGGCGTGGAGGAACTCGAGCTCGTCGGGAAGCGGCGGGTACGCCTCGCCGAGCACCGGATAGCGCTCGTGCAGCAGGCTCTCGGCCTCCTTCAGCACCTTCCAGATCCTCCGCACCGTCCCGGTGAGGTACTCGAGCGTCCGGTCCTCGGCGCCGATCGCGCGCTCCCAGTCCCACTGGTCGACGTACGCGCTGTGGTCGTGGTCGAGGAAGTAGTCCTTGCGCACGGCCCGCATGTCGGTGAGCAGCCCCTCGCCCGGCCCCATCCCGAACTGGCGGAGCGCGAGGCGCTTCCACTTCGTCGCCGCCTGCACCACCTCGGCCTCGATCGGATTCCTCTCCCGGTCGTTCGCGATGTGGAACGAGACGGGCGTGCGCGACCCGTCGCGATCGAGGTAGTCGTTCACGCCGCTCTCGCGGTCGACGATCAGCGGCACCTGGACGACCGTGAGGTTCAGCTCCTCGCAGAGCCGGTCCTCGATCAGGCGCTTCGCCGCGTACAGCGCGCGCATCGTCTCCTTCGGGTCGAGCAGCGGCTCGTAGTCCTGCGGCAGGATCTTCTCCACGTCGGCGTAGTCGCCGATGCCGGGGCCCGCCAGGTCGGCTTCCTTCAGCGATGGCGTCATGGCCACCTCCTTTCCGCCGGATCGTGCGCCGCCGGCGGCGTGACTGCATCGGGGCGGCCACGTATCCTCGGGAGGTGGCCGTGGTGGAGGTCGAGCAGCTCGTGCGCACGTATCGCACGAGCACGGGTATCGCGCGCCGGCGCACCGCCGAGGTCGAGGCGGTCCGAGGCGTCACGTTCGAGATCGCGAAGGGCGAGCTGTTCGGCCTGCTCGGGCCGAACGGCGCCGGCAAGACGACGACGATCAAGATGCTGATCACGCTGCTCCTCCCCACCTCGGGGACGGCGCACGTGCTCGGCTTCGACGTCGCGAAGGAGCCGGTCGAGGTGCGGAAGCGCATCGGCTACGTCTTCGGCGGCGACCGCGGCCTCTACGAGCGGCTCTCGGGTCTCGACAACCTCCGCTACTTCGCCGAGCTCTACGGCGTCGAGCCGCGGCTGCAGAAGGAGCGGATCCGGGAGCTGCTCGAGCTCGTCGGCCTCGCCGGCCGCGAGCGGGAGAAGGTGGAGGGGTACTCGCGCGGGATGCGCCAGCGCCTCCACATCGCGCGCGGGCTGCTCCACGACCCGGAGGTCGTGTTCCTCGACGAGCCGACGATCGGCGTCGACCCGGTCGGCGCGCGCGGGCTGCGGGCGACGATCGCCGCGCTCACCGACGTGGGCAAGACCGTGCTCCTCACGACGCACTACATGTTCGAGGCGGACGCGCTGTGCGACC
>DASQQF010000057.1:0-6925 GCA_035643535.1 Gaiellaceae bacterium | reverse complement strand
CCAGGCGCGGCGCGAGGCCGTCTCGTCGGTCTTGCGCAGGCCGCCGGCCTGTGCTGCGACCGCCGAACCGCCCTCGCTTGGCCTGAAACGGCCCCGCGCGGGCTCGAATTCGCATCAACCCTCTAGGCGGCCCGCGGCGTTCGCACCGGAACGAGGCCACGGGCGAGGCCGGCAAGGAGGTAGACGCTCGCGAGGCCCGCCCACTCGCCGTACGGCTCGAGCAGCGCCGCCGTCTCCCGTCCCTCGACCGGGCCTCCGCGCAGCTCGCGCAGGAGCTTGACGAGGCCGAGGTCGCCGACGAGGCCGTGTTCGTTCCTGCCCAGCCCTTCCAGGCAGACGACGCCCGCCGACCAGGGGCCGAGGCCGCGCTCGCGCTCGAGGCGCGCGACGACGGCCGTGGTGGGCTGCGCCCGAAGGCCCTCGAGGTCGAGCGCGCGGCAGAGGCGGACGAGGCTGGCGGCGCGGCGCTCGTGGAGCCCCAGCCGCCGCAACTCGTACGGCGCGGCGGCCGCCAGTGCGTCGCCGGACGGCGGTTCGCACAGGCCGGTACCAGGTACCGTGACGGAACCGTCACGAGAGTCGAGCGCGCGGATCACGCGCCGTTCGAGACTCCGTGCCGTCTTCCAGTCGACGAGCTGCCCGCAGACCGCGCGCAGGAGCGCCTGCGCAACGGTGGCGGTCCGAACCTGGCGCAGCCCGCGCAGCACCCGGACGCTGCGTCCCAGCAACGGGTCTCCGGCGAACCGCTGCAGGAACTCCGAGTGGTCGTCGTCGAGCGCGAGCATCCAGCGCAGCTTCCGGGCGGCCTCCTCGGAGCTCGCGCGGATCGCGATCGCGCCGTCCGGGGACTGCCGTGCGTGGGCGACGCCGCCGGCGCAGCGCGCCGTCACCACGCCGTCGCGGAAACGGCGGGTCGCGTCGCCTGAGAGGCGCCCGGAGAGCGCGAGGGAATACGGGCCGCTCGGCCGTACGACGAGCTCCACCATCCCGCGAGCGTACTCGTCCGCGCCGCTCGAGACACGGCCCGAAGAGCGTCTTGTGCGGCGGTGTCGGCGCTCCTACCGTCGACGACCGATGACGAAGCCTGCGACATGGCTCGATCTCCTGCTCGCCGCGCTGCTCGTCGTGGTCGTGGCCGCGGTCTTCGCGACGCTGCGCCACCGTCACGCATCGCCACGGATCCTCGCCGATCCGGGGCGCACACCGGGAGTCCTCAACCCGGACGTGACGCAGGCGAACATCAGCTCGACCGTCTGCCGGCACGGCTGGACGGCCACCGTCCGCCCGCCGGTCTCGTACACGAACGAGCTCAAGGCGAAGCAGATGCGGCAGTACGGCGAGGCCGGGTCGAAGTCGGACTACCAGGAGGATCACCTGATCAGCCTGGAGCTGGGCGGCGATCCCACCGACGCGCGGAACCTCTGGCCGGAGCCGTACCCGCGCGCGGCCGAGATGGACCGCATCGAGAACGAGCTCAACGCCGAGGTCTGCAGCGGGAGGCTGACGCTCGCGCAGGCACAGGTCCGCGAGTCGCGGATCAAGCACACGCAGGGCTAGGATCGCCGTGTGGAGATGTCGCCGGACGCCCGGATGGGGCTCGTCGAGCTGACCGTCTCCGACCTCGAGCGCTCGCTCGAGTACTGGCAACGCGCGGTCGGGCTCCGGGTCCTCCTGCGCGACGCCGGCACGGCGGAGCTCGGCACCGACGCGCCGCTGCTCCGCTTCGTCGAGGAGCAGGGCGCGACGCCGGCCGACGGCTTCACCGGGCTCTACCACGTCGCGCTGCTCGTGCCGGACCGGCCGGCCCTCGCTCGCTTCCTCGCGCACGTCGCGCGGGAGGGGATCCCGCTCGAGGGGCTCTCCGACCACGAGGTGAGCGAGGCGATCTACCTCCGCGACCCGGACAGGCACGGGATCGAGATCTACGCCGACCGGCCGCGCAAGCAGTGGGACGGTCGTGTGCTCGAGCTGATGACGACGAAGCCGCTCGACGCCGAGTCGCTGCTCGGCGAGCAGGGCGGGGAGGCGTTCGACGGCCTGTCGGAAGGGACGACGGTCGGGCACGTCCACTTCCGCGTCCGCGACGTCGACGAGGCGGTCGGCTTCTACCGCGACGTGCTCGGGATGGGTCTCATGGCGCAACTGGGCCGGGCGGCAGCCTTTCTCAGTGCAGGCGGCTACCACCACCACGTGGGCGTGAACTCGTGGGAGACCCGCGGCGCGTCGCCCGCGCCGGGCGGTACCGCCACGCTGCGCCACGCGACGATCGCGCTGACCGGCGGCGCCGAGCGCGACCGCCTCGCGGCCGCGGTCGCCGAGACGGGTCAGGAGCCCGAGCAGCGGGACGACGGCATCCTCGTCCGCGACCCGTCCGGAAACCGGCTCCTGCTCGTTGCATAGCCCGTCCCGTTGTGCAGCGGTGCTGAAGGAACCCTGAAGGATCCCCGGGTTTTTCCGCAACCGACGTGCTGACGCGTGCGCTATACCTCTCTAGAACGTGAGCAGCAAGCCGGTCGAGCAGCTGCACCAGGTCATCGTCCGCTTCGCGGGCGACTCCGGCGACGGGATGCAGCTCACTGGCTCGCAGTTCACCTCGGAGGCGGCGCTCCTCGGCAACGACATCTCGACGCTGCCCGACTTTCCGGCCGAGATCCGGGCCCCGGCCGGCTCGCTGCCCGGTGTCTCGGGCTTCCAGCTCCACTTCGCCGACCACGACATCCTCACGCCGGGCGATGCGCCGAACGTGCTCGTCGCGATGAACCCGGCGGCGCTGAAGACGAACCTCGCCGACCTCCCGAAGGGCGGGACGCTGATCGTCGACGCGGACGCGTTCAGCGAGCGCAACCTGCAGAAGGCGGGCTACGCGCAGAGCCCGCTCGAGGACGGCTCGCTCGACGAGTACCAGCTGCACGCGGTGCCGCTGACCACGCTCACCGTAGGCGCGCTCAAGGAGGTCGACGGCGTCACCCCGCGCGAGGCGGAGCGGTCGAAGAACATGTTCGCGCTCGGGCTGATGTCGTGGCTGTACGGGCGGTCGATCGAGCCGACGGTCGAGTTCCTCGAGTCGAAGTTCGGCGCCAGGCGACCCGAGATCGCGCAGGCGAACGTCAAGGCGCTGCGGGCCGGCTACGCCTTCGGCGAGACGACAGAGTCCTTCGCGGTCACGTACGAGGTGAAGCCGGCGAAGATGAGGCCCGGCACGTACCGGAACATCACCGGCAACCAGGCGCTCTCGTACGGGCTCCTCGCCGCGTCGCGCCTCTCGGGGCTGCCGCTCTTCCTCGGCGCGTACCCGATCACTCCGGCGAGCTCGATCCTCGAGGAGCTCGCGGGCTTCAAGCACTTCGGCGTCCGCACCTTCCAGGCCGAGGACGAGATCGCCGCCGCCGGGGCGGCCCTGGGCGCGAGCTTCGGCGGCGCGCTCGGCGTGACGACGTCGGCCGGCCCGGGCGTCGTACTCAAGGCGGAGACGGTCGGGCTCGCGATCGCGCTCGAGCTGCCGCTCGTGATCTGCGACATCCAGCGCGCAGGGCCTTCGACCGGGATGCCGACGAAGCCGGAGCAGGGCGACCTGCTGATGGTCATGTACGGCCGGAACGGCGAGTCGCCGGTGCCGGTCGTCGCCGCCGGCTCCCCGTCGGACTGCTTCGCCGCCGCGATCGAGGCCTGCCGCATCGCGCTCAAGTTCAGGACGCCGGTGTACCTCCTCTCCGACGCCTACCTCGCGAACGGCTCCGAGCCGTGGCTGCTCCCCGACGTCGCCGAGCTGCCCGACCTGACGCCGACCTTCGCGACCGGCCCGAATGCGGACGGCGAGTTCCTCCCGTACCTGCGCGACGAGCAGACGCTCGCGCGGCCCTGGGCGGTGCCCGGTACGGCGGGGCTCGAGCATCGGATCGGCGGCCTCGAGAAGGCCGACCGCACGGGGAACATCTCCTACGATCCCGACAACCACGACCTGATGACCCGGCTGCGTGCGCAGAAGGTGGCGGGGATCTCGAGCGACATCCCCGAGCTCCGGGTCGACGACCCGGACGGCGACGCGAAGGTGCTCGTGCTCGGCTGGGGCGGGACGTACGGCCCGATCGCGGCCGGCGTCCGCCGCATCCGTGCCGCGGGCCATCCCGTCGCGCACGCCCACCTCCGCCATCTGAATCCGTTTCCGCGCAACACGGGCGACGTCCTGCGCCGCTACGAGAAGGTGCTCATCCCGGAGATGAACCTCGGCCAGCTGCGCCAGCTCGTCCGCTCGCAGTTCCTCGTCGACGCGGTCGGCTACAACCGCGTCCGCGGCCTGCCGCTGCGGGCGGCGGAGGTGGCGGAAGCGATCGAGGTGCTCGTATGAAGCTCCGCGAACTGTTGAAGAAGGTCCGGCTCCGGCCGTTGGAGGGAGAGGGCGAGAAGCCGCTCGACGAGGTCGACGCGCTCGCGACCGCGGCGGCGGCGCAGCACGCCGGCGTGACGGGCGGCGTCGCACCCGGGGCGGTTGCCCCGCCGAACTGGGTGCCGTCCCAGCAGGACGGGAGGCTGCAGCATTGAGCGAGGGCAACGGCCACCTGACCGCGAAGGACTTCCGCACCGACCAGGAGGTGCGCTGGTGCCCCGGCTGCGGCGACTACGCGATCCTCGCCGCGCTCCAGTCGTTCCTGCCCGAGCTCGGGATCGAGCGCGAGCGGATGGTCTTCATCAGCGGCATCGGCTGCGCCGCGCGCTTCCCGTACTACATGAACACGTACGGGCTTCACTCGATCCACGGGCGCGCGCCGGCGATCGCGACGGGTCTCGCGACGACGCGGCCCGACCTCTCGGTGTGGGTCGTAACCGGCGACGGAGACGCGCTCTCGATCGGCGGCAACCATCTGATCCACGCGCTCCGCCGCAACGTGAACCTCAAGATCCTCCTCTTCAACAACCGCATCTACGGGCTGACGAAGGGGCAGTACTCGCCCACCTCGGAGCTCGGGAAGGTGACGAAGTCGACGCCGATGGGGTCGCTCGACTGGCCGTTCAACCCGCTCTCGCTCGCGATCGGCGCCGAGGCGACGTTCGTCGCGCGCGCGATCGACACGGACAAGAAGGGGATGACCGAGGTGCTGCGCGCCGCGGCCGAGCATCGCGGCAGCGCGTTCGTCGAGATCTTCCAGAACTGCCCGATCTTCAACGACGACGCCTGGGAGTTCGTCCGCGACGACAAGGTGGGCGTGAACCGGATCGCGCTACGGCACGGCGAGCCGATCACGTGGGGCGCCGACGGCGAGAAGGCGCTGCGCCAGCTGCCTGACGGGACGATCGAGGCCTGCGCGGCCACCGACCCCTACGTGCTCGTCCACGACGAGACGCACGCCGAGCCGTCGCTCGCCTTCGCCCTGTCGCGGGTGACGCAGGCGACCCACGACGGGACGCCGGTCGGCGTCTTCCGCAACGTCGAGCGGCCGGTCTACGACGACCTGATGGCCGAGCAGCTGCGCGTCGCCGAGGAGAAGCGCGGCCGCGGCGACCTCGCCGAGCTCCTGCACTCGGGCGAGACCTGGGTCGTCGGCTAGGGCTGGGCTTCGCCGGGCTCAGCCGGCGTCGTCTTCCTGCTCCTCGAGCGAGAAGTGGAAGTGGTCGCCGTGGGCCTCGACGTCGAGCTGCTTGTCGACGAGGACGGCGGCCGCGACCTCGTCGAGATAGAGCACCGCGCCGCGCTCGCGCACGACCTCGTCGCCCTCGATCGGCGCCTCTGCGAGCGCGAACTCCAGCGCCGCCTCGCCCGTCGGCTCGGCCGAGCCGCTGATGCGGACACCGCCCTCCGGCCCGGCCTGGGACTCGTGGAGGATGTCCTCGATCACGGTCGCGGCACGATCAGTCATCGTGAGCATGGCGTTCTCCTAACCCGATCGGCATCTGCCCAATCACGATACGGCGTTTTCGGCTGCAGGGCACGGAAAGGCGAAGCTCATGACACGCCGCACGTGGATCTCCGTTCTGGCCGCGCTCGTCGTCGTCGGCTTCGGCGTCGGGGCCGGCGTCGCGTTCATCGGCTCGGGGGCGAACACGAACCGCTCCGGCTCGCCGAGCGTCGAGGCCGTTCTCTCCACGCCGAGGCACTACTACGGCCGGAGCGTCGTCATCAGCGGGACGGTCAACGCCGTCTTCGGCGACCACGCGCTCACCCTCGGCAAGGGCACGCGCCGTGGCCTGCTCGTGACCGCGAAATCGCCGCCGCTGCGGAAGATCGCGAAGGTCGACTCGCTGCTCCGCATCACCGGCACCGTCCGCAAGTTCGAGGTCCCCGCCTGGGAGCAGTGGTCGGGCTCGCACCGGAACCTGCGCCTCATGGCCACCTTCAACGGCCGGCCCGTCGTGCGGGCGACCAAGATCGCCGTCGTCCGTTAGACGCCCGCTCGCTCAGGGCGCGAGCCGGTTCAGGTCGCGCGGGAAGAGCGTCGTCTCCCGGACGTTCGGCGCCTCGAGCAGCCGCGCCAGCCAGCGCTCGAGCCCGAGGGCGAAGCCGCCGTGCGGCGGCATCCCGTGCCGGAAGGTCTCGAGGTAGCCCTCGTAGCCCTCCGTGTGCCCGCCGAGGGCTCTGACGCAGTCCTCGTAGCGGTGGAGCCGCTGTCCGCCGAAGTAGTCGAGCCGGAAGACGTTCGCGCCGCTCTCGGTCGCCGAACCGACGATCTTCGGCGTCTGGATCTCGACGAAGCCGAGCCGGTCGAGTGCCGCGCGGAACCCCGCGACCGACGCGGCGGCGAGCTCGAAGGTCGCCCGGCTGCGCGGATGCCGCAGCGCGACCGGCGCGTGGTCGAGCCGCGTCGGCAGCTGCTCCTTCGGCACGGGCAGGCGGAGGTCCACCGGCGGGGGTGCGGCCGCCGGCGCGAGCACGTGGAGCTCGGCCTCGTGGAGCTCGGTTCCTCCCGGTGCCTGGGCGGCCGTGACCGCGAGG
>DASQQF010000056.1:0-16744 GCA_035643535.1 Gaiellaceae bacterium | reverse complement strand
GGGTTGTACGTGCGTGGCAGGCAGGCGCACCCGGCAGCGGCAGGAAGGCATCCCCCAGGTGACCCCCCGCGGAGGCGACGCGCAACCACCCCACCCCGTCGGACCGTGACGGCGATGGCCATCGCGTCCGAGCGGGAAATGCTCGGCGTGCCCGGACGCGAGATCGCGAACGCGAAGCCGAGATACGCCGCATGCTGCTTGGTGCTGCGATGCTTCCCGTTCTAGGCTTCAGGGGTGGTGACCTGCCCAAGCTGCAGCGCCGAGAACCCGGCCGGGCACCTGTTCTGCCGCCAGTGCGGGAGCGCTCTCAGCGTTTGTCCCTCTTGCGGGAACTCGACCCAACCGGTGGACAGGTTCTGTGGCAAGTGCGGGGCGCAGCTCACTAGCCGCACTTCTTATCTACCCGCTCTTGCCGCGCAGCCAGCGAGTAGCCCTGTAGCAGAGCGCCGCCTCGTCTCGGTCCTATTTGCCGACCTAGTGGGGTTTACGCCGTTGTCCGAGTCGCGGGATCCCGAGGAGGTGCGGGAGTTACTTTCGCGCTATTTCGATTCATGTCGCCGGCTGGTGGAGTTGTACGGCGGGGTAGTGGAGAAGTTCATTGGTGATGCGGTGATGGCGGTTTGGGGGACGCCGGTAGCGCAGGAAGACGATGCGGAGCGGGCGGTGCGCACGGCGCTGGATCTGGTGTCGGCGGTGTCGGCCTTGGGCGATGAGGTCGGCGCGTCGCAGTTGCGTGCGCGGGCCGGTGTGCTGACCGGCGAGGCAGCCGTCAACCTCGCCTCCTCCGCCGAGGGCATGGTTGCTGGGGATCTTGTGAACACGGCGGCGCGGATTCAGGCGGTGGCGGAGCCGGGGACCGTGCTGGTGGGCGAGGCGACGCGCCGCGCCAGCGAGCAGGCGATCGCGTTCGAAGAGGCCGGCGACCACGGACTGAAGGGGAAGGCTGAGCCGGTGCCGTTGTGGCGGGCGGTCCGGGTGATGGCCGCGCGGGGTGGGGCGCTGCGGTCGGAGGGGTTGGAGGCACCCTTTGTCGGACGGGAGCGCGAGCTACGGCTTGTAAAGGAGCTGTTCCACGGGTCATGGGAGCAGTCCCGGGCGCAGCTGGTTCAAATCACCGGGACCGCCGGGATCGGCAAGTCTCGGCTGGCGTGGGAGTTCTTCAAGTATCTGGACGGCCTGGCTGACAACATCTTCTGGCATCGGGGCCGTTGCCTCGCTTACGGGGAGGGCGTGGCGTACTGGGCGCTCGGGGAGATGGTGCGGACGCGTGCCCAGATCCGGGAGGGGGAAGACCAAGAGGCAGCGAGGGAGAAGCTGCAGGCGTGTTTAGCAGAGTACGTACCGGATGACGAAGAGCGCTCTTGGATTGGGCCCCGGCTCGGAAACCTGCTAGGGATCGAGGATCGCAGCGACACCGATCGGCAGGATCTGTTTGCGGCATGGCGGTTGTTCTTCGAGCGGCTGGCCGACAGGGATCCCGTAGTCCTGGTGTTCGAGGATCTGCAGTGGGCCGACCAGGCGCTGCTCGCCTTCGTGGAGTACCTGCTCGAATGGTCGGCTTCGCAGCGGCTCTACGTGCTGGCGTTGTCGCGGCCCGGCCTGGCCGAGCAGCAGCCGGAGTTCGCGCGCGGCGTTCGGAACTCGGCCACCCTCTCACTGGAGCCGCTCTCGGACGCGGAGATGACCCTCCTTTTGGAGGGCTACGTGCCTGGCCTGCCAACGGAGTTGAAGGAGCAGGTGCTCGCCCGCGCCCAGGGGGTGCCACTGTACGCGGTGGAGACGGTGCGGATGCTGCTCGACCGGGGTCTCCTCGCCCAGGACGGACCTGTCTACCGGCCGACCAAAGAGATCGGGACGCTGGAGGTGCCGGAGACCCTACACGCGCTCGCCGCGGCCCGGCTGGACGGTTTGGGCTCGGATGAGCGGCAGCTGGTGCAGCAGGCTTGCGTCCTCGGCAAGAGCTTCACCAAGCGCGCCCTCGCCGCGCTGACACGACAATCGGAGGCGGAGCTGGAGCCGCTGCTTACCGGACTGGTGCGCAAGGAGGTGTTCTCTCTGCAGGCAGATTCGCGAGCACCGGAGCGCGGCCAGTACGGCTTCCTGCAGGAACTGTTACGCCAGGTTGCCTACGAGACGCTTGCCCGCCGCGATCGTAAGGCGCGGCATCTGGCTGCGGTCACTGCGCTGGAGGAGACTTTCCAGGGCGCCGACGACGAGGTTCCGGAAGTGATCGCGGCCCACTTGCTCGCCGCCGCCGAGGCCACACCCGATGACCCGGACACGCCCGAGATTCGACTTCGGGCACGAGCGGCGCTCGTCCAAGCGGCAGACCGGGCGGTAGCCCTTGCAGCCCCGGAGGAAGCCCAGCGCTACCTCGACCAGGCGGCCTTTCTTGCCGCGGGCGAGCCCGCAGTGCAGGCAGAGTTGCTCCAGCGGGCCGGCACAGTGGCCTTCGGAGCTGGAAGCACTGCTTCGGCGCGGGAGCGGCTCGAGCAGGCGATCCGGTTGCACGAGCAGACTGGGGACACGCTCGCCGCCGCTCGCGCCGGGGTGGCGCTCGCCGACGTTGACGTCGGCGAAGGGCAGCTGGAGGATGCGACCCGTCGCTTCGAGACGGCGCTCTCGACGCTTGAGCCCGCCGGCCCCAGTCCGGAACTCGCTGCGACACTTGCCCAGCTCGGCCGGATGCAGGCTCTTCGCGGCGACCGTGAGGCCGCCACGGCGATGCTCGAGCGAGCGCTAAGGCTCGCCGAGGCGCTCGCCCTCGAAGAGGACCTCGTGCAGGCCCTCAGCAGTCGAGCTGTCGTCCTGATCTTCGACGGTCGCCGGGTCGAGGCGCGAGCCCTACTCGAGACGGCGCTCAGCCGCGCCCGTATCGCGGAGCTGCACGACGCCTGGTGGCGGGCGGCTAACAATCTCGGCGAGCTGCTCAAACAGTCCGAGCAGTATGAGGACGTGCTCACGCTCCTCGACGAGATGGAGGCGCAAGCCCACCAGCGCGGCGATCGCGAGATGTTCGCCGCTGCGCGGACGACGCGGATTCATGCCCTCGTCGAACGCGGTAGCTGGCAAGAAGCGCTCGCGCTCGCCACCGAAGCTGACCAGCTGCAAGCTAGTCCCTGGGCCCGTAGCGAAGCGATCTCCGCTGTCTTCGCCCTCTGCGAGCAAGGCGCCGTTGACGCCGCCCGAACGCTCCTCGATGAGTACCGATACCTACGGGACCACGAACAGGGCCAACAGATGGCTTCCTTCGCCGCCTGCGAGGCGCGACTGCTACGCGCCGAGAATCACCCCGCGGAAGCACTCGCCGCCGCGGAGCGCGGCCTCAGCCATCGCCAAGAACTCACTCTCTCTGACAACTGGGTCCGACCGTGTCTCGTCGAGGCGCTGGAAGCGGCCCTCGAGCTCGATGATCACGCCAAAGCCGAGCAGCTACTAGCCCTCGCGGACGGTCTCCAACCCGGCGAGCTCACCCCGTCGCTGTTGGCCCAACGCCACCGCTTCCACGCGCGCCTCGCCGGCTCTCGCGATCCCGAGGACGTTGTCCACGGTGATTTCGCGAGGGCCGAGAAGATCTTCGCCCAACACGGTCTCGCCTTCTACCACGCCGCCGCGCAAGTCGAGCACGCCGAGTGGCTCACCACCCAGGGCCGATGGGACGAAGCCAAACCTCTTTGCCGAGAAGCACGCGAGGCGTTTGAGCGGCTCGAAGCGAAGCCGTGGCTGCAACGAGTCGACTCCGTCGAGGTAAGCGCTCAATCTGAAGGCTTGCCCGATCAGACGTTGGTGAGCTAGCGCGACCTCCAGCTCCGGAAATCGGCCCGCAACCGCTGCCGAAATAGTTCCTCCGCCCTGTCCGGCTTGCGTGGAGCCGGCGTTTGCGAGTGCCCGTGGGGTGCAAGGCGAGGATCGATTCGCCCTGAGCTCGAAGGAAGCTGCGCCAAGACTGCGCATCGCGCCGCGGCGCCGGCGGCAAACCGGCGCTGGCGAGGATGTTGCGCACGGAGTTCGCCGAGGCGGCGATGCCCAACTTGTGCAGCTCACCGGCGATCCGCAGATAGCCCCCAGCTCGAGTTCTCGCGCGCGAGGCTCAGGACCAACTCGCGCACGTCACGGCTGATCGGCGGCCGGCCTGACCGTCGGTGCGGGAAGGTCCAGCTGCGTGCGACAAGCCGGCGATGCCACGCCAGCAAGGTCTCCGGCCGCACAGAGAATGCGGTCCAGGAGCGGCGCGGAAGCATCCGGCTCAAGGCCGCAAGCAGGAGCCGGTCCGAGGGCTCGGACCGCGGTCGGCTGACCTGGCGGCGAAGGATCGACAGTTCGTGACGGAGCACGAGGATCTCGAGTTCCTCAGCTCGGTCGCCGCGGCCGAGGAGCACGACGAACTCGAGCAGACGACGGGCGAGGATGTACAGGCATGACACAAGCAAAGGCGATCTCCAGCAGACAAGGGACGCCGACGCTACCGCCGTCTCAGCAGCCTCGCGCCTTACCTGATCGAGTATCTGCACCCCACGCGCCGCCTTCGACATAAGAGAAGGGTGTTGCCGAACTGCCGGGGGAGTGGCGCACGGAGGTCGAGTCGCTCCGGAAGGAAGCTCGGGGCTATACGGACGCCAAAGTGAGCGGGCTTGCTGGGCGTCGGTTGTGCATCCGGCTCGTTGGCGTGCCGCTCGTCGTTCTCGGGATCGTGCTCGCGCTGGCGGCGAACTCCATTCCGTAGCGAAACGTCAGACCCCCGCACGGGGAGGGCACCTCGCGATGGAGGAACGTGTAGAGCTCGGCGCTGCGACGTAGCGTCCCCGCTCGTGGTGTACGAGCCGGTTGAAGGTCGTCTCCCGCGGCTGTCGTGGAGCGCGAGCCGTAGGCGAGCGCGGAGCGGCGGCCGCGGGTCCGGGTGATAGCTGACCACCGCGTCATCCTCGCAAGTCGGTTTCCGAACGACGGCGCGAGGAGGAGCACGGTGGTCGAGACCACGATGGACGTTTCGGGCTGGTTGCGCAAGCAGCCCGAGGAAGCGAGCCCGGATCTGTTGCGGGCGATGGTGCAGGACTTCGCCGAGGCGCTGATGGGCGCCGAGGTGGATGCGCTCTGCGGTGCGACCTATGGGGAGCGCAGCCCTGAGCGGGTCAACCGCCGTAATGGCTACCGAGAGCGGCCCTGAGAGCACCCAGTCGTTCGTGGCGACGATGGTGCGGACGATCTTCGCGCAGCCCGACGCGCAGACGGTCCTCGAGCAGCACGCGCGGATCGTCGCGCAACTCGCGGAGCGCTTCCCCGACGCTGCGGCGCTGCTCGAGGAGGCGGCCCCAGACCTGCTCGCCTTCACCGGCTTCCCGAAGGAGCACTGGCGCCAGGTCTGGAGCAACAACTCGCTCGAGCGGCTCAACAAGGAGATCCGCCGCCGTACCGACGTCGGCGGCATCTTCCCGAACCGCGCCGCCGTGATCCGCCTCGTCGGTGCCGTCCTCGCCGAGCAGCCCATATCCCGCATGAATAGGGGGCTTGCGAGGCATGTGGAGCACGAATGGAGCTCCTAGATCGACTCTCTCTGGAACAAGGAGGGGGTCACGTCAGACGCCGTCGGCGGGTGCGAGGAAGCGGCAGCGCTGGACATCACTCTGCGAACGAGAGCGAAGGGTGCGGGATCTGTGCGGGATGCCTGCTGGGGCTATTGCCTGAGAAGGCGAAACACCTGCACAGGCGCCACTTCTGGGTCAGAAGTGATTCGACCTCCGGCCGGGTGGGCCGGTCGTCCATGGTGCGGGGATCAGCGGCTACGACCGGCTGCCGGCGGGGATTCGCGGCCGTTTCGCGTGCGGGATCTGTGCGGGAAGAAGGAGAAGCCGGCGGTCGAGCGCCGACAAAAAAATCCGATTTGCAGGCATTTTAGCGGGAGCGACGGGACTCGAACCCGCGACCTCCGGCGTGACAGGCCGGCGTTCTAACCAGCTGAACTACGCCCCCGGGGCGGCCGTAGTGTAGCCGGGCTCGTCGAGAGCGATGCGGCGTCTACCCTGGCGCCGGTGACGCTCACCGTCGTCGACTGGGTCGCCATCGCCATCGTGCTCCTCTCGGCGCTCGGCGGGATGCGGCGTGGGCTCGTCCTCAGCGCATTCTCGCTCGCCGGCATCGCCGCCGGCGCGTACGCCGGTTCCCGCGTGGCGCCGCACCTGCTGCACGGCGGATCGAGCTCGCCATGGACGGCCGTCGCGGGCCTCGTCGGCGCCGTGATCGGCGCGACCCTGCTGCAGATCGTCGCCGTCCTCGCCGGTTCGGTCGTCCGGGGCGGGCTGCGCGTGACGCCGCTCCGGATGCTCGACTCCGCGGGCGGGCTCCTCCTCGGGGCGGCGACCGGTCTCGCCATCGTCTGGGTCGGCGCTGCCGTAGCCCTTCTCACGCCGGGCCAGACGATGCTACGACAGGATGTCGCCCAGTCGCAGATCGTCCAGCAACTCGAAGCGGCGATTCCACCGCGCACGCTCCTGCACCTGCTCGCGCGCGTCGACCCGTTCCCCTCCATCGCCGGTCCCGCCGGCCCGGCGCAGCCACCCGAGCCCGGGGTCGTCCGGAACGAGACGGTGCGATCGGCCGCGACGCGCGTCGTCAAGGTGCTCGGCACCGCATGCGGCGTGGGCATCGAGGGGAGCGGCTGGTTCGCGGCACCGGACCTCGTCGTGACGGCAGCCCACGTCGTGGCCGGCGAGCGCGACACGATCGTGCGGATCCCCGGGGCGCCGTTCGCCCGGCCGGCCGACGTCGTCGCCTTCGACGTCCACAACGACGTCGCCGTGCTCCGCGTGGCCGGCGTCCACGAGCAGCCGCTGCAGCTCGTCGACCCGACGCCCGGGACGGCGGTGGCGATCGTCGGCTATCCGCTCGACGGCGGTCTCACGTCGACGCCGGGACGCGTCGGGCGCACCGGCAACGTCCTCACGCAGGACGCGCTCGGCCACGGGCCCGTCCTGCGCCAGATCACCGCGCTCGCGGGCCGCGTGGAGCACGGCAACTCGGGCGGGCCCGCCATCGACACCGGCGGTGCGGTCGAGGCGACCATCTTCGCCGCGCGGGTCGGCGGGGCCAGCGGCTACGGCGTCCCGGCGCAGGTCGTGCGGCAGGATCTCGCGCAGGCCGGCACGACGCCGGTCTCCACCGGCGACTGCGCCCCCTAGCCCGACCCCTACCGCTCGGGAAGCAGCTCGACGACGTCGAGCGGGCGGCGGAACGGCGCCACGACGTAGACCCCCGCCACCAGCTCGCGCGCGCCTTCGATCAGCTCGCGGCCGAGCGCGAGCCCGACGTCGCGTGCCGCGGCTCCGGCGGCGGTGTATCGCTCCTGGACGTGCTCGGGGACGACGATCCCCGGGATCTCGTTGTGGACGCGGATCAGCGTCTCGGTCGCGCGGATCGGCCAGATCCCGGCGAGCACCGGAACCGGCCAGCCCCCGAGCCGGTCGCGCAGCGCGACGAGCGGCTCGAGGTCGAAGACGATCTGTGTCATCGCGAACCGAGCGCCCGCCGCGACCTTGCGGTGGAAGCGCTCGACCTCGACCCCGACGTCGTCGGCCGTCGGGTTGACGGCGACGCCGGGAAAGAACGAGGTCGGCGCGTCGATCGCGCGCCCGTGCCAGTCCTCGCCCGCGTTCAGCCGCGCGATCAGCTCGACGAGCCCGATCGAGTCGACGTCGTAGACGGCATGCGTGCCCGGGTAGTCGCCGGCCTCCGGTGGGTCGCCGGTCACCGCGAGCACGTTCCGGACGCCCTCGGCGTGCGCACCGAGCAGGAGCGACTCGAGGCCGGCGATCGTCGTGTCGCGCGGCGTCAGGTGGGGGATCGTCTCGAGGCCGGTGAACCGCTCGATCGCGACCGCGGCCATGATCCCGCTCATCCGCGCTCGCGCCCGCGGGTTGTCGTTCACGTCGACGAACTGCGCGCGGCCCGAGACGCGCACCGCGCGCGCCGCCTCGATCAGCGCCTCGGGGTTCGCGCCGAGCGGCGGGTCGACCTGCACCGAGACCGCGAACTCGCCCTCGCGCAGCACGTGCGCGAGCTGCGTCTCGCCGGCGTCCGGCGCGAACGGCTCGGCATGCTCCCGCTCGTGGACGAGGAACGAGCCGGCGGGACGGCGCTCCTCGTCGACTGCCTCCCGGATCGCGGCGATCTGCGCCGGCGTCGTCCCGCAGCAGCCGCCGATGATCCGCGCCCCGAGCTCCCGTGCCTGCGCCGCGAACTCGCCGAAGTACGCGGGCGTCGCGTGCGGGAAGACGATCCGCTGGCCCGACATGCTCGCCAGGCCGACGTTCGGGAGCGCTGCGAGCGGCGGCGTGCCGTCCCCTTCCATCCGCGCCAGCGCCGAGAGCGCCGCCGCCGGGCCGGCGCCGTGATTCGCGCCGAAGGCGGCGAGTCCGAGCGGGCGCAACCGGCTCGCCGCCTGCTCGGCCGACACGCCGGCGAGCGTCACGCCGTCCGCGTCGAACGTGAGCAGCGCGACGAGCGGGAGCGAGGAGACGGAGCGGATCGCCGTGAGCGCGGTCTCGAGCTCGTCGAGGTCGAAGAAGGTCTCGACCATGAACAGGTCGACGCCACGGCCCTCGAGCACCCGCGCCTGCTCGGCGAAGAGCTCGCTCCGGTCGACCCCGAGCAGCTCGACGTCGCCGAGCGGCCCGACCGAGCCAGCGACGAAGACGTCCCGGCCGGCCACCTCGCGCGCCTCGCGCGCGATTCGGACCGCAGCTGCGTTGATCGCGTCGAACTCGTCCTCGAGGAAGGTGCGGGCGAGCTTCGGCCGGTTCGCGCCGAAGCTGTTCGTCTCGATCAGGTCGGCGCCCGCGCGGATGTAGCCGAGGTGCACCTCGAGCACGCTCTCCGGCCGGCGCAGGTTCGCCTCCTCGGGACAGCGCAGGCCCGGCACCGCGCTCCCGAGCAGCGCGCCCATCCCGCCGTCGGCCACGATCGGCCGACCGTCGGCGAGCCGCTCCGCGAACCTGCTCATCGCTCGTGGACGGTACGGCCCTCCATGCCGCCCGCGACGGTGACGAGCTCGCCCGTGACATGGCCGGAGAGCTCGTCCGAGGCGAGCACGACGACCGCCCGAGCGACGTCCTCGGCGACCGCGACCTTGCGCAGCGCCATCGTCCGGCTCAACCGCGCCACGAGCTCCTCGTCGAGTTCGCCGCGCGTCATCGGGGAGTACGTCCACCCGGGCGCGACCGCGTTGACGCGCCCGCGCGGGGCGATCCGCACGATCTCGTTCTTCAGGCTGAGCAGGAGTCCCACCTGAACCGCCGCCTTCGCCGCCGCGTAGTCGGCGTGGCCGGCCTCGCCGAACCGGCCCGCCGTCGAGCCGACGAGCACGAGGCTGCCGTGCCCGTTCCGCTCGACCTCGCGCAGGAAGCCTCGCGCCGTGAGGAACGTGGAGGTCAGGTTCGCGCCGAGCGTCGCCTCCCAGCGCTCGAGCGGCAGCCGCCAGACGGGCTCGTCCGCGCGCGGCCAGAAGCCGGCGACGGCGGCGCAGACGTCGATGCTGCCGAGCGCCTCCCGGGCCTCCGCGAACAGCCGCTCGACCGCCGCCTCGTCGGTCAGATCGGCCTGGAGGGCGACGTCGCCGGTCGCCCGCGCGAGCTCCGCCGCCCGCTCGGCGCTCGTGTTGTAGTGGATCGCGACGCGCGCGCCCTCGGCGGCGAACGCGCGGACGCAGGCCGAGCCGATCCCGCCGGCGCCGCCGGTGACGAGGATGCCCTTCCCCGCGAGACCCGTCTCCACGGGGGCAATCCTCGCGAAACGCCGCGCGTTTCGCTCGGACGAACGGTGCTCCGCTCGCGGCAGAGCGCGGTCCGCCGCGAGCTTCGCTCCGAGAGCGCTCCTGCGCTGGGGCCTGCACATCGCCTCTCTCGTGGCTCGGCCGGTCGTGCGCCTGCGCCGCAGGACCGGCGGCTCGCCGCGGCACGTGCGTCGCGAAGTCCACCGAACTTCGCGAGGATGCGTCCGTGCGCGTTCACGTGATCAGCGACATCGAAGGTGTCGCGGGCATCGTCAAGTGGGGCCAGGCCGGCGGCGACACGAGGCTCTTCCACGAGGCGCGGGTCCTCTACACCGAGGAGATCAACGCCGCCGTCCGCGGCGCGAAGGCGGCCGGCGCGACCGAGATCGTGGTCATGGACTGCCACGGCGCCGGCGGCGACTACACGTTCAACTCCCTCGTCGCCGACCTCCTCGACCCGGACTGCGAGTACGTCGTCCAGAGCGAATGGACGGAGTACACGGCCTTTCTCGAGTCGGGTTGCGACGCCGCGCTCCTCGTCGGCATGCACGCGATGGCCGGCACGGCCGACGGCGTCCTCTCGCACACCGTGTCGAGCCAGGCGTGGCACGACCTCCGCTTCAACGGGGCGCTCGTCGGCGAGACGGGCATCAACGCAGCGCTCTGCGGCCACTGGGGCGTTCCCGTCCTGCTCGTCACCGGCGACCGCGCCGTCTGCGCCGAGGCGCGGGCGCTGCTCGGCGCCGGGCTGACGACGGTCGAGGTGAAGGAGGGCCTCGGCCGTTTCAGCGCCCGGTCGAAGACGCCGCGCCGCGCCCGCGAGCTGATCGAGGAGGGTGCGAAGCAGGCGCTCTCGGACCTCTCGGCCGTGCCGCCGTACGACCCCGGCCGGCCGTGCGAGATCGAGATCGAGTTCACCTCCCCCGACCGGCTGCAGGAGTACGCGAACCGGAAGGGCGTCGAGGTCACCGGGGCCCGCACGCTCGTCGCCCGCGGCGGCGACTGGTGGTCTGCCTGGTCGTCGTTCTTCTACTGAGCCGGCGCGGTCTCCACGATCCCGAGCCCTTCGACGAGGGTGAAGAACGCGCGTGCGAACGGCGAGGCCTCGGTGCGCTGCCGCACCTCGTGCCAGTCGATCTGCTCGCGGAGGGCGCGGGCGTAGTCGAGCACCTGGCCGTAGTCGGGCCTCTGCTCGCTCAGCGCGAGGAGCTTCGTCGTCATCACGTCCTCGAGCGAGAAGACGTGGATGCGGAGGGCCGCCACCTCGAGCAGCGGTGCACGTGCGACCAGCTCGTCGGTGATCGGTCCGCCCGAGGGCCGGAAGATGAGGTCGAGCAGCGACCCGTTCTCGTGCCACGCCTTGTAGAGCCATCCCTCCGGCGGCCGCTCGGTGCGCAGCCCCGCCTCCTCGAGCGCCTCGAGCGCCGCGTCGGCGTCCTCCGGCTTGACCATGAAGTCGACGTCGTGCTCGCTCTTCGGCCCGCCGCGCGCCCAGACCGCGAGGCCCCCGCCGAGGACGAAGGGAATGTCGCGCCGCTGCAGCGCGCCGGCGCCCGCCTTCATCGCGACGAGCAGCTCCTCGAACGTCGGCTCGGGCACCGGCGAGTCGTTTCCCCCTTGTCCGATCGCGCAACATCCGCTCCGTGATCCGCATTGCCGCAGCGGCCGACGTCCACGCGTCGGAGGCGACGCGGGAGCGCACGGAGCGGGCGTTCGTCGAGGTCGCGGGCGAGGCCGACGTCGTCCTCCTGGCCGGAGACCTGACCACGACCGGCGAGCCCGAGCAGGCGGAGGTGCTCGCCGACGCCTGTCGCGGCCTCGACATCCCGGTCCTCGCGGTGCTCGGGAACCACGACTGCCATGCTCGGCGCACGGGCGAGCTGAAGGACGTGCTCGCCGGCGCGGGCGTGCGCGTCCTCGACCGGGAGTGCGAGATCTGCACGGTGGGGGAGGTCGAGCTCGGCGTGGTGGGGACGAAGGGCTTCGTCGGCGGCTTTCCCGGCTCGGCGCTGCCGGACTTCGGCGAGCCGCTCCTCCGCCGCGTGTACGCCGAGACGAGCGCCGAGGCCGCCGCGATCGCCGCCGGACTGCAGGCGACCGCCCACTGCGACCTGCGGATCGTCCTCCTCCACTACGCACCCGTGGCCGGGACGCTCGAGGGCGAGCCCGAGGGCATCCGCACGTACCTCGGGTGCGAGCGGCTGGCGACGCCGATCGCCGAGAACGGCGCCGACATCGTCCTGCACGGGCATGCCCACGCGGGCGCGTTCGAGGACGCGATCGGCGAGATCCCGGTCTACAACGTCTCGGTCCACGTGACCCGCCGGGACTTCTGGATCTTCGAGCTCGAGGCGCGGCGGGGCGGCGGGGAAGTGGTCGAGGTGCGCGAGCCCGAGGCGTAGGTAGGTTGGCGGGCGTGGAGGGCCGTGTCGTCCGCATCTCGATCGCACCGGTCAAGGCGCTCGGGCTCGTCCATCCCGAGGAGGTCGAGCTCACGCGGGCGGGCGTCGCCGGCGACCGGCGCTTCTGGCTCGTCGACGAGAGCGGGCGGCTCGCCAACGACAAGAACTTCCCGCGGCTCGTCCAGGTGCGGCCCGAGTGGGACGAGGCGACGCGGCGGCTGGCGCTCCGGTTCCCCGAGGGCGAGAAGGTCGCCGGCGTCGTCGAGCCCGGCGAGCCGGTCGCGGCCGAGCTCTACGGCGAGCCGCATCCTTCTCGTGCCGTGCCGGGGCCGTGGCAGGCGGCGCTGTCGCGGTTCGTCGGAACACCGCTCACCCTGCTGTGGTCGGAGGACGGGGCGGTCGATCGCGGCGTCGAAGGCGGCGCCGTCTCGCTCGTCTCGCGCGCATCGCTCGAGCGGCTCCGCGTCGAGGCGGACGCGGAGGGGCCCGTCGACGGCCGCCGCTTCCGGATGTTGTTCGAGCTGGACGGAATCGGCGAGCACGAGGAGGACGAGTGGATCGGTCGCCGCGTCGAGCTCGGCGCTGCCGTCGTCGCGCCCACGGGCGACGTCGGCCGCTGCGCCGTGACGACGCACGATCCCGATACGGGCCTCGTCGATCTCGACACGCTGAAGGTGCTCGCGCGCTACCGCCCCGGGGCTCGGTCGGAGCCGCTGCCGTTCGGCGTCCACGGCGCCGTCGTGCGCCCCGGCCGCGTCCGCGTCGGCGACCCGGTGCGGCCGGCCGGAGCGTCCGTCCCGGCATAGCAGTCTTGCTATCATCCTCTCGATGGCCACGAGGGCACGGGCGAAGGAGAAGGGGCCGGTCGAGCGGTTCCACGAGCGTTTCGTCGCGGGCGACCGCGGCTGGTTCTTCGCCCAGATCGCCGACCGAGTGGCCGAGCAGCGAACGGCGCTGGGCCTGTCGCAGCGGGAGCTCGCGGAACGCTGCGGCACGACGCAGTCTGCGATCGCCCGGCTCGAGCGCGGCGGCCGCCCGCCGCGGATCGACACGCTGCTCCGGATCGCCGAGGCGCTCCAGTGCGAGCTCGTCGTCGAGCTCGTGCCGAGAAACGCCTAGACGTCGAGCACGAGCCCGTCGTAGGCCCGGTCGACCCCGTCGGCGAGCGGCAGCTCGTCGGGACGGTGGATGACGACGAGGCGCTTCGCGCCCGAGGCGTCGAACGCCTCGAACGCCTCGTCGGCGGTCAGGTGGCCGCGGATCCCGTGCTCGGGCTGGGCCAGCGTCGCCTCGCAGAGGAAGAGGTCCGCGTCGCGCGCGAGCTCGACGAGGCCGTCGCAGGGCGCCGAGTCGGCGCTGTAGGCGAGCGTCCGCGTCCCGTTCGAGACGCGCAGCCCGTAGCTCTCGAGCGCGTAGTGCAGCATCCGCACCGCCACGAGCTCGAAGCCCGCGGCGCGGAAGGGCGTCCCCTCCTCGTACTCGTGGATCGGGAACAGCTCGAGGATCGCGTTCGCGTAGAGCACGGGGTCGAGGCCGTGCACCGTCTCCCGTCCGCCGTGCGGCAGCCAGAGCTCGGGCGGCTCGACGTCACGGCCGGCGCCGAAGAGGCCGCCGAACGCCCACGGCACCAGGTCGCCCCAGTGGTCGAGGTGGAAGTGCGTGATCACGATCGCGTCGACGCGCGGCCATGCCTCCTCCTGCCGCAGGCGCGGCAGGACGCCCGGCCCGCAATCGAGCAGCAGGCGCCGTCCCTCGGCCTCGACGAGGTAGCCCGACTGGGCCCCGCCCGGGTTGGGCCAGGCGGGCGAGCAGCCGACGACTCGGAGGCGCATCCGCGAATCCCTACACGAAGCGCCGGGTGTTCGCAGCGGCAACGGTCCTGTATAACTGCGCGCATGACCAAAGCCCCGGTGGAGACGTTGAAGAAGGTGCCGCTGTTCGCGGGTCTCGACGACCGCGAGCTCCAGCAGATCGCGAGCACGCTGCGCGAGCGGCGATACGGAGCCGGCGACGCGGTGACGCAGGAGGGATCCGGCGGCGCCGGGTTCTTCGTCGTCGAGGAGGGCGAGGCGGACGTGACCGTCGGAGGCGAGCAGCGCGGCTCGATCGGGCCCGGCGACTACTTCGGCGAGATCGCCCTTCTCACCGATTCCCCGCGCACGGCGACGCTCGTCGCGCGCACGGACATGCTCTGCTACGGCATGACGCCGTGGGACTTCCGCCCGCTCGTCGAGTCGAACTCGGAGATCGCGTGGAAGCTCCTCACCGCGATGGCCGAGAAGATGCGCTGAGGCAGCAGGTCTAGCGAGCGCTCTTGAGACGGCGGGCGGTGTAGAACGGCTCGCCGGCCAGGTTCATCGTCGAGATCCGGACGACCGAGCCGGTATGCGGCGCGTCGATGAAGTGGTCACCGCCGATGTAGATACCGACGTGGCCGCCGCCGTCGAAGAACACGAGGTCACCGGGCCGGAGACCCCCGCGCCCGACGCGCCGGCCGAGCCAGAGATCGGAGAAGCTCGAGTGCGGCAGCGTGATCCCGAAGTGCGCGTACACGTAGCGGACGAGCCCGGAGCAGTCGAAGCCGCTGCCCGGCGAGGTGCCGCCGTAGCTGTACGGCACGCCGAGGAACCGTCTCGCATACCGGACGACACGGGACCCGAAGTGCTGCGCCTCTGCGCGCTTCTCGGCGCTGAGCCGGCGTTTCGCCCTCCGCAGCGTCTTCGATACCGGAGGGAGCACCCCCGTCGTCCCATCGGTGGGCGTGCCCGACCCGTCGCCGTTGGCGCGTCCCGGCAGCGGCCGCACCAGCGCCACGGCCCCGGCGGCGGCGACGAGGAGCAACAGAAGGAGGAGGCGGATGTTCCGCATGGAAGAAGGAGGACTCCCGTCGAAGGGCGCAGCCGCGGGCAACAGCACGGCCGCTCAGTCGGTGGGGAAGGCAAGTTGACCAGAGGGGCAACCGACCTGGTATCCCCCTTTTGGGGGGGAAGAGGACAGGTTTCTGTAGCTTCGACCAACTTTCGCTCGAGCGGGGCGGCCCTTGTCCTCGCGCGAATCGCTCTGTCACGATTGCGCCGATGCGCCGGCGTCTCTCCGTCCTCGCCGCTCTGTCGGCCGCGTCCCTTTCCGCGGCGCTGCTGGCCGCTCCGGCCGACGCGCATCCCGACCCGGCCGGCGAGTTCCTCACGACGCAGCGGGTCTTCGTCTCGTACGACGCGCACCTCTCGAGCAGCGAGGTAAAGCGGCTCGAATCGGTCGTCGCCTCTGCCGTGGGGCAGGGCTTCGACATCCGCGTCGCGCTCATCTGGCGGCGGGGCGACCTCGGCAAGGTGCCGCAGTACTGGCGGAGGCCGGGTGCCTACGCCGCGTTCGTCTACGGCGAGAACTCGTACTACTTCAAGAGCGGCCGGCTGCTCGTGGTGATGCCCGACGGCTTCGGCTTCGCCTGGCAGGGGCACCCGACGGCGGCGGCCCACCGCATCCTCGCGCGCGTTCGTCTCGGGCGTTCGGCGGCGCAGCTGGCCGACGCGGCGCTCGTGGGGGTGCAGCGCCTCGCGGCGGCGGACGGCCTGCACGTCACGGCGGCGGTGGCCTCCGACCGGAACAACCGGGATCGCGTGAAGATCCTCGCGGGCGCGGCGATCCTGCTCCTCGCCGCGGGTGCGATCCGGCGCCGGCGTCCCGGACGGCTACCCGTTCAGCGAACGTAGTCCGCGCAGGAGATCCTTGGAGCTGAAGGGCCAGAGGTAGAGCGCCCGCTGGTAGCCCTTGCGATCGACGAGGTAGACGGCCTCGGTGTGCGTGACGTCCTTCGTCTTCGGGTCGACCGTGACTCCGATCGAGTAGGACTTCCAGACGCCTTCCAGCGCCGCCTGCGAGCCGACCGCCCAGTGCCATGCGCTGGTGAGCTTCCACTTGCGGGCATCGTGAGCGTATGCGCGCTGGTTGTCGCCGAGCCGGTTGACGCTCACCGCCACGATCTGCGGCCGCTGTGCCGCCGGCAAACGGGTGAGGAGCCGGTTGAGCACCGCCGCCTCGAGCGGGCAGAAGGTCGTGCAGAGCGGGTCGATGAACGTGAGGACGACCGGCCGCCCGCGGAAGCGCTCGAGCGAGATCGGGAGCCCCTTGGCGTCGGTGAGCGAGAAGCGGGGCGCGACCATCTTCCCGGCCCGCCAGGAGAACGCGGGGCCGCCCTTCGCCGCGAGGACCTCCTGTCCCGACGCGGCCTGCGTGCTCGGGCTCCCGTTCCCGAGCACGAAGAGAGCGATCACGAGCGCGGTGGCAACGCCGAGGGCGAACGTGATCACCCAGAGAAGCCAGGGCACGCCCAACAGGGTGCGCCCGGCCGGCACGGACGATTGTTGGGCAGACACGTCGCCTCCAGTATCGCATTCGCCTCGCTTGCCGGGTACGCTGCCCGCCGTGGCGGTGTCGACCTTGAGTGCGACCGGAGTCCGCTGGGACCTCGGGGATCTCGCCGCGGATGCCGAGCAGGCGCGCCGCGAGTGGGACGAGCTGATCACGCGCGCCCGCGCGTTCGCCAAGCGGCACCGGAGCAAGGTCGGCACGGGCGGCGCCGAGG
>DASQQF010000055.1:0-14827 GCA_035643535.1 Gaiellaceae bacterium | reverse complement strand
CTCGCCGGCGTCGGCGCGCAGTACGAGTCGGAGGTCGTCTACCACAAGCTCCAGGAGGACCTGACCTCGAAGGGCGTCGTCTTCCTCGACACCGACACGGCGCTGCGCGAGCACGAGGATCTCTTCAAGCAGTACTTCGGGACGATCATCCCGCAGAACGACAACAAGTTCGCCGCGCTCAACTCGGCCGTCTGGTCGGGCGGCTCGTTCATCTACGTGCCGCCGGGCGTGCACATCGAGATGCCGCTCCAGGCCTACTTCCGGATCAACGCCGAGAACATGGGCCAGTTCGAGCGGACGCTGATCCTCGTCGACGAGGGCGCGTACGTCCACTACGTCGAGGGCTGCACGGCGCCGATCTACTCGACCGACTCGCTCCATTCGGCGGTGGTCGAGATCGTCGTCAAGAAGGGCGGCCGCTGCCGCTACACGACGATCCAGAACTGGTCGTCGAACGTCTACAACCTCGTCACGAAGCGGGCCGTCGCCGAGGAGGACGCCACGATGGAGTGGGTCGACGGCAACCTCGGCTCGAAGCTGACGATGAAGTACCCGGCGATCTGGCTGATGGGCGAGCGCGCCCACGGCGAGGTCCTGTCGATCGCGTTCGCCGGCTCCGGGCAGCACCAGGACGCCGGCGGCAAGGCGGTGCACGTCGCGCCGAGGACGACGTCGGTGATCACGTCGAAGTCGATCTCGAGGAACGGCGGCCGCGCCGGCTACCGCGGGCTCCTGCAGGTGGACTCCAAGGCGATCGGCTCGAAGTCGAAGGTCGTCTGCGACGCGCTGATCCTCGACGAGGAGTCCCGCTCCGACACGTACCCGTACATCAAGATCGAGGAGGACGAGGTCGACATCGGCCACGAGGCCACCGTGTCGAAGATCGGCGAGGAGCAGCTCTTCTACCTCATGTCGCGCGGGCTCTCCGAGCCGGAGGCGAGCGCGATGATCGTGAGCGGCTTCGTCGAGCCGATCACGAAGGAGCTGCCGCTCGAGTACGCGGTCGAGATGAACCGGCTGATCCAGCTCCAGATGGAAGGCTCGGTCGGCTAGACATGATCGTCGAGCACGTGGACTTCATCTCGGTGCCCGTGACCGACATGGAGCGCTCGACGGCGTGGTACCGCGACACGCTGGGGCTGCCGCAGACGTCCGAGGGCGGCTTTCCCGAGTTCAAGCTCGGCGACAACGCGTTCCTCTACCTCGTCGACCCCAAGGCGATCGGCGGAGTGTTCGAGGGGCCGCACACCTCGGGCGTCGCCCTGCGCGTGGCCGACGTCGCCGAGGCGCGTTCCGAGCTCGAGGCGAAGGGCATCGTCTTCGAGGGCGAGACCTACGACACGGGCGTCTGCCACATGGCGATCTTCGGAGACCCGGACGGCAACGCGTTCATGCTCCACCGCCGGTACGCACCGCATGAGTCGTAGCGACGCCCTGGCCGCATACCGGGCGCTCCCGCTCCCGGACACGACCGAGGAGCACTGGCGCTTCACCGACCTCCGCGGCTTCGACCCCGACGCTTTCGGACACGACCCGGGGTCAGACCCCCGCTCGAGGCCGAAGGGGACGATGGTCGACCTGGACGTGGCCGGCTTCGCCACGGTCACCCAGGACGGGATCGAGATCGAGCGTGCGCCGGAGGGGGTCACGTTCGCGCCGCTGCCGGAGGAGCACGAGCGGCTCTACTCGCTCGTCGGCTGGGACGAGAAGTTCGCGGCGCACAACGCCGCCCTCTGGAAGCACGGCCTGCTCGTCGTCGTCCCGAAGGGCGTCGAGCTCGAGAAGCCCCTCTACGTACGCATCTCCGCGACCGGGCAGACCTTCTGGCGGCTCGTCGTGGTCGCCGAGGAGGGAGCGCGCGCCTCGCTGATCGAGGAGTACGCGTCGCCGTCGCCCGACACGGCCGCCTACTCGAACGCCGTCACCGAGCTGTTCGTCGAGCAGGCGGCGAAGCTCGAGTACGTCTCGCTCCAGAACCTCTCGCACGAGACGTGGCACTTCTCCTCGCACCACGCCCGCGTCGAGCGCGACGCCGAGCTCGACTGGGTCGCCGGCGGCTTCGGCTCGAAGAAGGGGAAGACGCGGATCCAGAACGACCTGCACGGCCGCGGCGCGACCTCGCGCGTCACCGGCGCGTACTTCGCCGACGGGACGCAGCACCTCGACTTCGACACGTTCCAGGAGCACATCGCCCCCGACTGCGAGTCGGACTTCGCCTTCAAGGGCGCGCTTCGCGACGAGGCGACCGCCGTCTGGCGCGGGATGATCCGCGTCGAGCCGGACGCGCAGAAGACGAACGCGTATCAGGAGTGCCGCAACCTCATGCTCAGCCCGACGACGCACGCCGTGCCGATCCCGGGGCTCGAGATCATGGCGAACGACGTCCGCTGCACCCACGGCGCCACGGTCGGTCGCGTCGACCGGGAGGATCTCTTCTACCTGATGAGCCGCGGCGTCCCCCGCTTCGAGGCCGAGCGCCTGATCGTGCGCGGCTTCTTCCAGGAGATCCTCGACCGGATCGAGCTCGAGCCGGTGCGCAAAGCTGTCACCGCCGCGCTCGAGGCACGGATCCCGCAGGCCTAGTAGTAGAGGCCTGATGTGAATTAGGAGCGGCGCCCGGATGCCGCTCCAGGCGCGGCGCGAGGCCGTCACGACCCCGCGCGGGCTCGAATTCACATCAACCCTCTAGAGCACAGACTCGAGTAGCTCGGCGCTCTCCGTCTCGGGCGGATAGCCGTACGCGTAGACGAGGAGATCGTCCTCCCCGTGGTTCGCGGACTGGAGGGCGGTGCCCGCCTCGACGAGGACGACGCCGCCGGACGGCACGTCCACCCGCTCCGGCGGCTCGCCGACGTACAGCGACAACGTGCCGGCAAGGACGACGAACGTCTCCTCCTGCGTCGCGTGCCGGTGACGTCTTCCGGCCGCGCCCGCCTCGTAGCGCCAGACGTTGCCGCGGACGTGCCGCGCCCCGAGACGGTCGCTCAGCTCGGCGACGTGTCTCGCGGGCTCACCCGGCCCGTGCGGGCGAGTGATCCACTCGAACTGGTCTGGGCGAAGAACGCGAAATGTCATCCGCTCGCCGACCGAGCGTATCCGCGTTTGCCGTTGCACCCGCTCGGTAGGCGTGACGCATGGCCCGGACGAAGAACCGCATCGGCCCCGACGACCTCGGGATCGACCTCGCGTCGAGGAGCGACCCCGAGCTGTTCGACTGGCTCGTCTGCTGCTCGCTCTTCACGAAGCCGATTGCGCAGGAGATCGCGGCGGATGCGTTGGGCGAGCTGCGGCGCGAGCGTCTCGACCGGCTCAACAACCTGCGCGAGGCGAGCTGGGACGACGTCGTCGCGGCCCTGCACCGGGCGAGCTACACGCGCTACCAGGAGTCGACGGCGACGCAGCTCATCGACACCGCCAAGCTGCTGCACGAGCGCTACGGCGGGTCGCTCAACCGGCTTCACGACGAGGCCGAGAGCCGCGCGGACCTCGCTCGGCGGCTGCAGGAGTTCAACGGGATCGGCGAGAAGGGCGCGCAGATCTTCCTCCGCGAGCTGAGCGGGGTCTGGGAGAAGGCCTGATCGAGGGCGGTATGGCGCAGGTCACCGACAACGAGAGCGCGAACCGCTTCGAGCTCCGCCTCGACGGGCGGCTCGGAGGCTGGATCGACTACGACCGCCAGGACGGGACGGTGGCGCTCACGCACGCCGAGGTGGTGCCGGAGCTCCGCAACCGCGGCCACGGCGAGACCATGGTGCGCGAGGCGCTCGCCGACCTGAAGCGGCGCGACCTACAGGCGCGGGCGATCTGCCCGTTCGTGCAGGCGTACGTCCGCCGGCACCCGGACGCGATCTAACCCACCAGCGCGCGCAACTCCTCCTTCGCGCCGCCGACGACCGGTGCGCCGTGCGCGAGCAGGAGGTGGTCGAACTCGAGCTCGTCGAGCAGGCGGCGGTATGCCGCCCGCAGCCCCTCGCGGGTCTGCTCCGGATCGTCCATCAGGAAGTCCGGAACGAACGTCAGCCCCTCGACGCCCGGCCAGCGGACGACGCCGTCGCCGATCGCGAGCGCGCGGTGCGCCGGGATGTGGAATGCGGTCTCGTCCGGGCTGAGTGCGTCGACCTCGCAGGCGACGATCCCGCCCGGCAGCTCGTCGCCCCAGGCGAAGGTCCGGAACTCGCCGCGCCCCTCCAGCTCGTGCGCCCCCTGCTCGACCACCCAGGGCGTGCAGCCGAGCGTCCACGCGTCGCGGCTGTGGTGGCGGCAGGTGAGGATCGCGTGCTCGGGCCGGAACCACTCCGGCCGCTCGGGCGGCAGCATCGGGTCGACGGCGACGCGCTCCTCGGCGAGGTAGTACGAGCTGACCTCGCTGTCGATGCTCTCGCGTCGGGCCGTCCAGTGCCAGAGGCCGGGTGCGATCTCCTCCACGCCCGGAGCCTACTCCCATCCGAAGGAGGCGCGAGATGACCAGCGTGGCAGCGGTCTCCGAGGATCCCCCGATGAACGCTGCTCGGATGCCGCAGTAGCGTCGCCTCGAAGGGAGGTGACACCGTGTTCACATACGCCGGGCTGATCACCCTCACGCCCGAGGGCCGCGAGACCCTCGACAAGGCGCCCGAGTACCTCGAGAAGTTCAAGAAGCTGATCGAGGAGGAGGGCGGCACGCTCGAGGAGACCTTCGCGCTCATGGGGCCCTGGGACTTCCTCGCGCTCGTGAAGTACCCCGACAACGCCGCCGCGTTCCGCGCGCTCGCGAAGATCGGGAAGCTCGAGGTGATCAAGACGGAGACCTTCCCCGTCGAGAAGGTCGACGTCTTCGTCAAGTCGCTCGTCTAGAGCGCGATCGGAGGGCCGTCCGCCGCGGCCGGCGGCGGCCCTTCGTCCCGCTCAGCGGGGACCGGTGTGCGTCATGCGCGCACGAGCGGCTTGTACTTGATCCGGTGCGGCTCGACCGCTTCGGCGCCGCGCGTCTCCTTCATCCACTCGACGTACTCGGCCCACGAGCCCTCGAACCAGATCGTCTCGCTGTCGCCCTCGAACGCGAGGATGTGCGTCGCGACGCGGTCGAGGAACCAGCGGTCGTGCGTGATCACGACCGCGCAGCCGGCGAAGTCGAGCAGCGCCTCCTCGAGCGCGCGCAGCGTGTCGACGTCGAGGTCGTTCGTAGGCTCGTCGAGCAGGAGCACGTTCCCGCCCGAGCGGAGGAGCTTCGCGAGGTGGACCCGGTTCCGCTCGCCCCCGGAGAGGTCGCCGACCCGCTTCTGCTGGTCGGAGCCCTTGAAGTTGAACCACGAGACGTACTGGCGCGAGTTCACCTCGCGCCTGCCGAGCTCGATCGTGTCGAGGCCGCCGCTGATCTCCTTCCAGACGGTGTTGGCGGGGTCGAGGTCGGCGCGCGCCTGGTCGACGTACGCGAGCTGGACCGTGTCGCCGACGCGGAGGCTTCCGTCGTCCGGCTGCTCCTCGCCTGCGATCATGCGGAAGAGCGTCGTCTTGCCGGCCCCGTTCGGGCCGACGATCCCGACGATCCCCGCGGGCGGCAGCGAGAAGGTCAGGTCGTCGACGAGCAGCCGGTCGCCGAACCCCTTGCGGACGTGCTCGGCCTCGATCACGACGTCGCCGAGGCGCGGCCCCGGGGGGATGTGGATCTCGACCCGCTCGAGCTTGACGTTCTCCTCCTCGGCGAGCAGCCGCTCGTAGGCGCCGAGACGCGCCTTCGCCTTCGCGTGCCGCCCGCGCTGGCTCGCCCGCACCCACTCGAGCTCGCGTGCGAGCGTGCGGCGGCGCGCCGACTCCTGCTTCTCCTCCTGCGCGAGTCGGGCCTGCTTCTGCTCGAGCCAGGCCGAGTAGTTGCCCGGAACGGGATGCCGCGGCCGCGGTCGAGCTCGAGGATCCACCCGGCGACGTTGTCGAGGAAGTAGCGGTCGTGCGTGACCGCGACGACGGTGCCCCTGTAGTCGGCGAGGAAGCGCTCGAGCCAGAGGACCGACTCGGCGTCGAGGTGGTTCGTCGGCTCGTCGAGGAGCAGCAGGTCGGGAGCGGAGAGCAGGAGGCGGCAGAGCGCGACCCGGCGGCGCTCGCCGCCCGAGAGCGTCTCGACGTCGCCGTCGCCGTCGGGCAGGCGGAGGGCGTCCATCGCGTGGTCGAGGTGGTCGTCGAGCTGCCACGCGTCGGCACGGTCGATCGCGTCCTGCACCTTCGCCTGCTCGGCGAGCAGCGCGTCGAAGTCGGCGTCGGGCTCGGCGAAGGCGGCGCTGATCTCCCCGAAGCGGTCGAGCAGGTCGCGGAGCGGCCGGACGCCGTCCTCGACGTTCTCGCGCACCGTCTTCTCGGGATCGAGCCGGGGCTCCTGCTCGAGCAGGCGCGCACTCGCCCCGGGGGCGAGCTCGGCGACGCCCGAAGACGGCTCCTCCCGGCCCGCCATGATCCGGAGGACGGTCGACTTGCCGGCGCCGTTCGGGCCGAGGACGCCGATCTTCGCGCCCGGGAGGAAGCTGAGCGAGATGTTCGCCAGCACCTGCCGGTCGGGGCCGTAGAACTTGTCGACCCGGTACATCGTGAACACGTAGTCGCTCGCCATCGCGGAACCTGACGATAGCGGCGTACGCTGGGGCCGGTGATCCGGTGAGCTGTCCCTGCTGCACGCCGCCCTCCGAGTACCGGCGGCTCTTCTCGCGCCGGATGGCGCGGTACGACGCGAGGCGGTACCGGCGCCGCGGCCTGCCGCTCACCGCGCGCGGGCTCGTCGAGGCAGCCGGCGACGTCGCGGGTGCCAGCGTGCTCGACGTCGGCGGCGGCGTCGGGGCGCTCGGACTCGAGCTGCTCGAGCGCGGTGCGTCGCGGGCGACGACCGTCGAGCTCTCCGCCGGCTACGACGCCTCGGCGGAGGCCCTGCTCGCGGAGCACCGGCTGGCCGATCGCGCGGAGCGGCGCGTGGGAGACTTCGTCGTCGAGGCGGATCTCGTCGAGCCGCACGACGTCGTCGTCCTCCACCGGGTCGTCTGCTGCTATCCCGACGCCGAACGGCTCCTCGCCGCGGCGGCCGGGCACGCGCATCGCCGCCTCCTGCTGACGTATCCGCGCGAGCGGTCGCTCACCCGCCTCGGCGCCCGCGCGGTCAACCTCTGGCTCCGGCTCACCCGGTGCGGCTTCCGGACGTACGTCCACCCGGTCGAGGCGATGGTGGAGACTGCGCGTCGCGAAGGGCTGAGCCTCGCGCGGCGCGAGCCGCAGGGCCTCGCCTGGGAGAACGCCGTCTTCGAGCGATTGCCGCCGGCGGCCGGCGGGAACGAGCCGGCCATGGAACCGCAGCATCGAGAGAGCGAGCCCGAGGAGCGCGCCGCGGAGCGCGCTGCGGATGCGACGGAGGAGACGCGCGACCGGCGCGGCGACGACGACGTGCGCATCGAGGACGACGAGGCGGCCGAGGACCGGCCCCCGCTCGACGACGCCGACACGCAGCTGTAGCTTCACCCGGCCGGGGCGAGCGCCCACACGCCGTTCGTCCCGCCGCCGGCGACGACGATCCGTCCGCCGAGGGTCGTGGCCGTGGGGTCGGAGAGCGAGGCCGGCAGTCGCGCCGCCCTCGTCACCTTCCCGCTGCGCGGGTCGATCTCCAGCACACGCCGCCCGCCGACGAGGAAGAGCCTGCCGCCGAGGGCGGCGAGAGCGGCGTGGTCCTCGGGCGCCGGCAGCGTCGCGATGCGCCGGACGCGGCCACCGGCGGTGACGGCGTAGACGGCGCGTGTCGCGCCCGCGGTGGTGAGGCCGCCGGCGACGTAGATCGTCCGGCCGACCGTGGTCACGCCGGCGTATCGCGTCCCCTGGGGCAGCCGCGCGACCGTCCGCGTACCGCCCTGCGGCAGGTAACGGAGGACGGCCGTCGCGAACTGCGTCCCCGTGTACCCGCCGACGAGATACGCATGGTCGCCGATGGTGACGGCTCCGAGGTCGGAGAGCGGCTCGTCGAGCGCCGGAGCATGGGCGGCGGCGCCGGAGCCCGGCTCGACACGCACGACGTACGTCCAGGACGACGCCTCGCCGCCGCCGAAGAGGTAGACGGAGCCGCCGAGCACGGCGGCGGCCGCGTCGTGCGTCGGCTCGGGGAGGCGCCCGACCGGGCGGAGCGCGGAGGGCGGCCCGGAGAGGATCGTGTCGAGCGACGAGCCGCCGGCGTAGCCGCCGAGAATCATCAGCCTCCCGCCGGGCAGGGCGATCGCCGCCGCCTTCGAGAGCGCCTGTGGCAGCGAGCCGATCCTCGTCACGCGCAGGCGCGACGGGACGAGCCGGCCTCTTGCGCTCGCCGCCGTCTTGCCGGTCGTACCGGCGCTCGCGGCAGGCGGCGGCGATGGTTTGCCGCCGCCGCAGCCGGCGGTGAGGAGAACGGCCGCCGCGAGCGCGGCGACACCGGATCTAGCCATGCAGCTTGATCGTCCCGTCGACGCCCGAGCCGGTCTCCGACGGAATCCAGCTCGCGTCGACGACCCGGCGGTCGCCGTTCGGCAGCCGGCAGGTCCCGGTGAAGCCGGTTCCGCCGACGCCGGTGACGCGCCCGCGGCAGATGTCCCCGCTCGGCAGGTACTCGAGCTGGAGCGAGGTCGCGTCGAGCGAGGCCGGCGACACGAGCAGATCGGCGCGGACGAGCAGCTTCTGCGGGCGCTGGGCCTGCCCGACGAACGAGACGATCTGCTTCAGGTTCGTGCCGTTCCGGATCACCTGCCCCGTCAGCGTCTCGTTCACGCGCGCCGCGTTCCACGGCAGCGGCGAATGGTTGAGCGGGCCGACGATCAGCAGCGGCAGCCCGACGACGGCGACCGCGCCGGCCGTCGCGACGCCGGGCGAACGGAGGACGAGACCGCCGAAGCGCCAGAGCAGCAGCATCGCGACCGTCGCCACCGACGCGCCGTAGAGGATCGCGAGCCACGGCGCGCCGCGGTCGGTGCCGGCCATCAGCCCGTGCAGCGATGCGAGTGTCCAGACGGCGAAGTTGAGGTAGTGCGCATTGCGCCAGAAGCGGTACGGCAACCGTCGCCGGTAATGGTTCGTGATCGCGAGCGCGAGCAGCAGCTCGGCGGCGGCGATGCCGAGCCCCGTCCAGACCGGCCGGTACGACGCCGTGAACGGGACGAGCAGCTGGGTGAGCGAGAAGGGGAGGAACGAGTCGGCTGCGATCGTGAGCACGTGGATCGCGACGAGCGAGCCGACGAGCAGGCCGCCGAAGCGGTGGATGTCCTCGACGGAGAAGCGCGGCCAGCGGCGGTTCTGCGCCTTGCCGCCGAGCGAGAGCCCGAGCGAGACGACGAGGCTGAGGACGACGTAGGCCGCGACGCCCGAGGCGCGCGCCGCGTACCAGATCACCGGGCTCGAGGTCAGGTGCACGCCGGCGCCTCCCGCAGCGAGCCGGCCCAGGTCTCGTTCTCCACGACGCCGCCGTCGCCGGCGACGAAGCGGCCCGGCATGTCCCGCGCATCGAGCCACGCGGGCCCCTCGTCGCCGAGCAGGAATGCCGCCTTCGCGGCGACGTCCGCCGCGAGGCAGGAGGCGCCCGAGACGGTGACCTGGCTCCACGGCGAGTCGCTCGCCCGGGCCGTGCGCGAGTCGACGAGATGGCGCCCGCGGGTGGCGGTGCCGCTCGTCGCCAGGCCGCCGCGCACGACGCGGACCGCGCCGCCGCCGGGAAGCCCGACGTCGACCGGGCCGCGGACGGCGAGGTCGCCGCCGACCGAGACGAAGCCGTCGCCGGGGAGCGCCGCCGCCGCCTCGTCCACGGCGAGCGCCTTGACGACGCCGTTCAGGTCGAGCGCGAGGCCCGGCGGACGGACGAGCACGCGCCCGGTGAGCCGGACGCGTTCGACTCCGGTGCCGAGGGTCGGGTCGACGAGCCCGCGCGTCTGCGCCGCCGCCTCGAGGGCTGCGCTCAGCGCGCGCGCGAAGAGCGGCGAGACGACGAGCACGCGCGCCGGCGAGCGGTTGACGCGCGAGAGCTCCGAGTCGGGACGGAACAGGCTGAAGGCGTCCTCCCAGCGCTCGAGCACGGCCGCGGGCGCGGCGGCCTCGCCGCCGGCGACGACGGCCTCGCATCCCATCGCGGAGAAGCGGTGGATCATGACGACGAGGTCACCACCGGCGGAGGCTGCACCGCCGGGGCGATCTGGCCACCGTGGAGCGCGCTCTCGTGGACCGCATGCTCGAACGACGAAGGGGCGCCGAGCGGCTTCGCCTTTCCCTTCGAGTGCCCGGGCGCATGCGTCTTCGCACCGACGAACGCGACGCCGAAGACGAGCGCGGTCAGCGCGCCGAGCGCGGTCTTCGCCACGCGCGCCCGCCCCCGGGCCCGCTCGATCCGCGAGTGCGCAGCCATGGCAGCGGGAAGTGTGCTCCAGACCGATGAGATGTCGATGTGAAGCGCCTCGTTACCATCAGGACGTGGGTGTGACGGAGGCAACGAAGCTCGATGCGCGCGCGCTGCGCCGCGACTTCCCGATCTTCGAGCAGGAGATCCACGGGAAGCCGCTCGCCTTCCTCGACTCGGCGGCGAGCTCGCAGAAGCCGCGCCGGATGCTCGAGGCGATGGACCGCTTCTACGAGACCTCGTACGCGAACGTCCACCGTGGCGTCTACGAGCTCGCGGAGCGCGCGACCGAGGCGCTCGAGCAGGCACGCGAGCGGATGCGCGCCTTCCTCAACGCGCCGCACGCCCGGGAGGTGATCTTCGTCCGCAACGCGACCGAGGGGCTCAACCTCGTCGCGTACGCGTGGGGCCTCTGGAACCTCGAGGCGGGCGACCTCGTCGTCGTCACCGAACTCGAGCACCACTCGAACTTCGTCCCGTGGCAGTTCGTCGCCGCCAAGCGCGGCGCCGAGCTGCGGGTGCTGCCGCTCGACGACCACGGCGAGCTCGACCTCTCCGGGCTCGAAGCGATCGCCCGCGAGGGGCGCGTCCGGGTCGTCGCGACGAACCTCGTCTCGAACTCGCTCGGGACGATCAACCCGGTCGACCGGCTCGTGACGTGGGCGCACGAGCAGGGGGCGCTGTTCGTGTGCGACGCGGCGCAGGCGGCACCGCACATGAAGGTCGACGTGCAGGCGCTCGACGTCGACTTCCTCGCCCTCTCCGGACACAAGATGTGCGGGCCGAGCGGCATCGGCGTCGTCTGGGGGAGGAGCGAGCTCCTGCAGCGGATGGAGCCGTTCCTCACCGGAGGGCACATGATCAGCTCGGTGCGGGTCGACCGGACGACGTGGGGCGAGCTGCCGCACAAGTTCGAGGCGGGAACGGCGCCGATGGCCGAGGCGGTCGGCCTCGCCGCGGCCGCCGACTACGTCACGGCGGCGGGGCTCGACGCGATCGAGGCGCACGAGCACGAGCTCGCGGCGTACGCGCTCGGGCGGCTCGCCGAGGTGCCGGGGATCACGCTCTACGGCCCGCCCGCCGAGCGGCGCGCGGGCATCGTCTCGTTCAACCTCGAGGGGATCCATCCGCACGACGTGGCGCAGATCCTCGACCTGCAGGGCGTCGCGATCCGCGCCGGCCACCACTGCTGCCAACCGCTGATGCAGAAGCTGGGAGTCGCCGCGACGAATCGCGCGAGCTTCTACCTGTACACGATCCCCGAGGAGATCGACCAGCTCGTCGAAGGCCTGCACGCCGTCCGTAAGGTGTTCGCATAGCCATGTCCGACGCAGCCTTCGACGACCTGTACCGCGAGGTCATCCTCGACCACTACAAGAATCCGCGCGGGCACGGCGTGATCGAGGACGCCGATGCCGAGGCGGAGGGACAGAACCCGCTCTGCGGCGACGAGGTCTCGATCTACGTGGCGTTCGGCGACGACGGCGAGACGATCGACGACGTCAAGTTCTCCGGCCGCGGCTGCGCGATCTCCCAGGCCGCGACGTCGATGCTGATGGAGATGACGAAGGGCCGGACGGCGACCGAGGTGGCGGAGATGGACAAGGACGAGCTGCTCGACGAGATCGGCGTCCCGCTCACGCCCGTCCGGCTCAAGTGCGCGATGCTCGGCCTCACGACGCTCAAGGTGGCCCTCCACAAGGCGAAGGGCACGCCGCTGCCCGAGGGGCTCGCCGGCTTCGACGACCTCGAGCTCTCGTAGATGCCCGACCTCGACGTCGCCGCGGCGGACGAGTTCCCGCCCGGCTCCGCCAAGATCGTCCAGCAGGGGTCCCTCTTCGTCGGCGTCTACAACTGCGCCGGCGAGCTGTACGCGATCGAGGACCGCTGCTCCCACGACGACGGGCCGCTCTGCGAGGGCGACTGGGACGAGGATCTCTGCCGCGTGATCTGTCCGCGCCACGGCTCCGCGTTCGACCTGGCGAGCGGTCGGCCGCTGTCGCTGCCCGCCACCGAGCCGGTCGACACCTACCCGGTGCGGATCGTCGACGGCGCCGTTCGTGTCGAGCTTCCCTGACGGCCGCATCCGCTGCTGGCCGGTGAGCGACGCGCTCTCCGCTGCCTACCACGACGAGGAGTGGGGGCGGCCGGTGTGCGACGAGCCCGGGATCTACGAGCGCCTCTGCCTCGAAGGCTTCCAGTCGGGCCTGTCGTGGGCGACGATCCTGCGGAAGCGCGACGCGTTCCGCGCGGCGTTCGCCGGCTTCGATCCGGAGCGCGTCGCGCCCTACGGCGAGCGCGAGGTCGAGCGGCTGCTGGGCGACGCCGCGATCGTCCGCCATCGCGGGAAGATCGAGGCCGCAATCGCGAACGCACGGGCGACGCTCTCGCTTCGAGAGGCGGGAACGCCGCTCCACGAGCTCGTCTGGGAGTACCGCCGCGACGGCCCGCCGCCCCGGGCGCCGGTGGCCGAGACGCCGGCGTCGCGCGAGCTGTCGCGACGGCTCAAGCGGGCGGGCTTCCGCTTCGTCGGCCCGACGACGGTCTACTCCTCGCTCCAGGCCTGCGGCGTCGTCGACGACCACCGCGCCGACTGCTGGGTGCGCGAGGCGGTCGAGCGCGAGCGCGCGAGGGTCTAGCGGCCTGATGTGAAATAGGAGCGGCGCCCGGAGGCCGCTTCAGGCGCGGCGCGAGGCCGTCTCGTCGGTCTTGCGCAGGCCGCCGGCCTGTGCTGCGACCGCCGAACCGCCCTCGCTTGGCCTGAAACGGCCCCGCGCGGGCTCGAATTCACATCAACCCTCTAGCGGCCCTCGAGGATCTGCTTCAGCCGCTCGAAGTCCTTGCGGAACTGCTTCTCGACCCGGCGCGTGAGCAGTCCGCCGGCGAAGCTCGGCACGTCGCCCTCCGCGGTCACCGTGAGGAGCGTGCCGCCGCCGGACGGCTCGAGCTCGTGCCGGACGCTGAACCGCACGGGGCCGTCGAGGGCCCGCAGCGTGAACAGCCGCGGCTCCTCCCGCTCGACGATCTCGAGCGTCGTGTGGAGCTCGCGTCCGAGGAGCGAGCGCGACTCCTCGATCCGGCCGTCGTCGCGCAGCTTCGCGCTCCGAACCCCGGACTGCCATGCCGGCAGGTTCGACGGGTCGCTGAGGTAGGCGAAGACGTCCTCCGGCGGGCGGTCGATCTCGATCGTCAGCTCGGCCTGCACGATCTGAAGGATAGGCTCGGCACCTGATGCTCGACCACCGGGTCCGCACCGTCCTCGACCGCCTCGCCCGCGAGGACGCCGAGGAGCGCGAGCAGGGCGTCGCGCGCGAGGAGCGGGCCCGCGCGGTCGCGCCGACGACCGGCCGCTTCCTCTTCTCGCTCGTCACGCCGCAGACCGACTGCGAGGTGCTCGAGCTCGGCGGCTCGCGCGGGTACTCGACGATCTGGCTCGCCGCCGGCGTTCGCACCTTCGGCGGGCGCGTCCTCTCGATCGAGCACGACGCGCGCAAGGCGGAGGCGTGGCGGCGCAACGTCGACGAGGCCGGCCTCTCGGAGTGGGCCGAGCTCCTCGAGGGCGACGCCTTCGCGATCCTGCCGCAGCTCGAGGACGTCTTCGACGTCGTCTTCATCGACGCCGAGAAGGAGGACTACGAGGAGCTCTTCCGGCTCGCCCGCACCCGCGTCGAGCCGGGCGCGCTGATCGTCGCGGACAACATCCTCTCGCACCCCGACCCGCTGGCCCTCTACTCGGCCGCGCGCCAGAGCGATCCGACGCTCGAGAGCGTCACGGTTCCGCTCGACCGCGGTCTCGAGCTGAGCATCGTCCTGCGCTGAGCGGTGTATGGTCGCGGGAAATGCCCTCCGCGACGCCGCTCGCGACGCTTCTCCTCGGCAAGGGCTTCCGCCCCGACGACGCGCGCGGCTGGGAGAACGTCCTCGCCGAGGTTCCGCTCTTCGCGGAGCTCGGCTCGCGCCAGCGGCGCAAGGTCGCCTCGCTGGCCCGGATCCGCCGCTTCGCCGACGGCGCCCCGATCGTGCGCTACGGCGATCCGGGCGACGCGCTCCACATCGTCGTCGACGGCGCGGTCTCGGTGCTCCGGCCCGACCGGCGGCCGCGGACGCTCGGCGTCGGGAGCGTCATCGGCGAGCTGGCGCTGCTCGACGGCGGCCCGCGCACCGCGACCGTGACTGCGAAGGGTGAGCTCGTGACGCTCACGATCCCGGCGGCCGGCTTCCGCAAGCTGCTCCGTTCAGAGCCGGCGATCGCGGTCGCGATCGCGGAGGAGCTCGCGCGCCGGCTCCGCGCCGCCGACTCCTGAAGCCACTTGCGCCGGCAGGGTCCTTCGGTATCGTGGCGGCTACCGCGGAAAGGAGGTGGTCCGGCAGTGATTTCAGACAGTACGGGCAGTGGAGGTACCAGCCCGTAGAGGTGCTGTCCCCGGGACCTACGGGGAACCGCCTAGCCAGCGTGGGGGACGACGCGTTCCGCGCCGC
>DASQQF010000054.1:0-20928 GCA_035643535.1 Gaiellaceae bacterium | reverse complement strand
CGATCGGCGTGCCGGCGAGCCGCGCTACGAAGTCCAGGGGTTCCACCTGACGGCGCTCCTTCAGCAGATCGTGGAAGTCCACGCCGCGAGTCTTACCGAAGCATCGCGGCGCGTTGACATATTCCGATATAGGAATATGATGCTGCGATGGCGCCCACCCCCACGAGCGCGGATGCCTTCACGGCACTCGCCGAGCCCCGCCGCCGCGAGATCCTCGACGCGCTGATGGACGGCGAGAAGCCGGTCGGGGCGATCGTGAAGGACCTCTCCCTGTCCCAGCCCCAGGTCTCGAAGCACCTGCGCGTGCTCGGTGCGGCAGGGCTCGTCCGGTGCCGTGCCGACGGCCGCCGGCGGCTGTACCGCCTCGAACCCGCGCCCCTCCGGCCGATGCGCGCCTGGCTCGCCAGGTACGAGCAGGCCATGAACGAGCGGCTCGACCGGATGGACGACTACCTCGGAGAACTGCAACGGAAAGGAAGAGTCGCGTGACCACTGACCGCCATGGCTCGTCGGTGACCGAGTTCCCGAGCGAGCTCGAGATCGTCACGACGCGGAAGTTCGACGCTCCGATCGAGCTCGTCTTCGACGTCCTGACGGAGCCCGAGCACGTGCGCAGCTGGTTCGCTCCCTTCGAGGACCGCGTGACCACGTGCGAGATCGACCTGCGCGTCGGGGGCGACTACCACATCGTCTTCGTGACCCCGGACGGGAAGGAGTGCTCCTTCCGGGGGACGTACCTGGAGATCGAGCGGCCGACTCGCACCGTCGAGACATGGTGGTTCGAGGGGTGGGGGCCGGACACCGACGCCGTCGAGACGGTCGAGCTGCACGAGGACGACGGCGTGACGACGCTGACGATGAAGCTGGCGTTCCGGAACGAGGCGGGCCGCTCCCGCATGACCTCCGGCGACGGCCAGGAGGACAGCTTCGACAAGCTCGAGGACTACCTGAGGTCGCTGGCCGAGCTCGGCGCTACTCCCACTCGATCGTCGCCGGCGGCTTCGACGTCACGTCGAGCACGACGCGGTTCACGCCCGGGATCTCGTTGACGATCCGCGCCGAGATCGTCTCGACGAGGTCGTAGGGCAGCCGCGCCCAGTCGGCGGTCATCGCGTCCTCGCTCGTGACCGCGCGGATCACGACGGGGTAGCCGTAGGTCCGCTCGTCGCCCTGGACGCCGACGGAGCGGATCGCCGGCAGGACGGCGAACGACTGCCACAGCTCGCCGTAGAGACCGGCACGCCGCACCTCCTCCTGGAGGATCGCGTCGGCCTCGCGGAGGATCTCGAGCCGCTCGGCGGTGACGGCGCCGATGACGCGGATCGCGAGGCCGGGCCCGGGGAACGGCTGCCGCCACACCATCCGCTCGGGCATCCCGAGCTCCTCGCCCACGCGCCGCACCTCGTCCTTGAACAGCAGCCGCAACGGCTCGACGAGGCGCATCCGCATGTCCTCGGGAAGGCCGCCGACGTTGTGGTGCGACTTGATCGTCGCCGCGACGCCCTCGGTGCCGCCCGACTCGATCACGTCCGAGTAGAGCGTCCCCTGGACGAGCCAGCGCACGTCGCCGAGCTTCCGCGCCTCGTCCTCGAAGACCCGGATGAACTCGCGGCCGATGATCTTCCGCTTCTGCTCGGGCTCCTCGACGCCGTCGAGCAGAGCGAGGAACCGCTCCTGCGCCTCGACGTGCACGAGCGGCACGTGGAAGTGCTCGCCGAACGTCTCGACCACCTGCTCCGCCTCGTCCCGGCGCAGCAGCCCGTGGTCGACGAAGACGCACGTGAGCCGGTCGCCCACCGCCTTGTGGACGAGCAGCGCCGCGACCGCCGAGTCGACGCCACCCGAGAGCGCGCACAGCACGCGCTCCGACCCCACCTGCGCGCGGATCCGCGCCACCTGCTCCTCGATCACGGCGGCCGGCGTCCACACCGGCGGCGCGTCGGCGACGTCGTAGAGGAAGTGCTTCAGCACCTCCATGCCGTGGGGCGTGTGGACGACCTCCGGGTGGAACTGGACGCCGTAGAGCCCGCGCTCCGGCGCCTCGAACGCCGCGACCGGCGTCGCCGGCGAGGTGGCGGCGACGTGCGCCCCCTCCGGCGGCTCGACGACGGTGTCCCGGTGCGACATCCAGACGGTCTGCTCGGAGGGCGTGTCGTGCAGCAGCAGCGAGTCGCAGACCGAGAGCGGCGTCCGTCCGAACTCGGATGCGCCGGTGCGGTCGACCCGGCCGCCGAGCTCGAGTGCCATCAGCTGTGCGCCGTAGCAGATGCCGAGCGTCGGGATGCCGAGCTCGAACAGCGCCGGATCGACGCGGGGCGCACCGTCGGCGTAGACCGAGGCGGGGCCGCCGCTGAGGACGAGCGCGTACGGATTCCGCGCGCGCACCGCCTCCGGCGAGATCGAGTGCCCGACGAGCTCGGAGTAGACTCGGCACTCGCGGACGCGGCGCGCGATCAGCTGGGAGTACTGCCCGCCCAGGTCGACCACCAGTACCGGCCTTTCCTCGGGGCCGGGAAACGCGACGACCCGCGCCGTCTCCTCAGCGGCGATAGTTCGGCGCCTCCTTCGTGATCGTCACGTCGTGCGGATGCGACTCGCGTAGCCCGGCGCCGGTGATACGGACGAAGCGCGCCCGCTGCATCTCCTCGATCGTCGCCGCACCGCAGTAGCCCATCGCCTGCCGGAGGCCGCCGACGAGCTGGTGCACGACCGGGCCGAGCGGGCCCTTGTAGCCGACGCGACCCTCGATCCCCTCCGGGATCAGCTTCTCCGAGTCCTCCACCTCGCCCTGGAAGTAGCGGTCCTTCGAGAAGCCGCGGCGCATCGCTCCGAGCGACGCCATGCCGCGGTACGCCTTGAAGCGCTCGCCCTGGACGATGATCACCTCGCCGGGCGCCTCGTCGGTGCCGGCGAGCATCGATCCGAGCATGACGAGGTCGGCTCCGGCGCCGATCGCCTTCGCGATGTCACCGGAAGACGTGATCCCGCCGTCCCCGATCACGGGCACGCCCTCGTCGGCCGCGACGCAGGCCGCCTCGTGGATCGCCGTGATCTGCGGCACGCCGACTCCCGCGACCACACGGGTCGTGCAGATGCCGCCCGGCCCGATCCCCACCTTGACCGCGTCTGCGCCCACGTCGATCAAGGCCCGCGCGGCTTCGCTCGTCGCGATGTTGCCGGCGACGACGTCGACCGACACCGCATCCTTGACCTTCCGCACCATCTCCACCACACCGAGCGAGTGGCCGTGGGCGGTGTCGACGACGATCACGTCGGCCCCCGCCGCGACGAGAGTCTGCGCGCGCTCGAGCGCGTCGGGCCCGGTGCCGACCGCGGCGCCGACGCGAAGGCGACCCTTCTCGTCCTTCGTCGCCTGCGGGTACTCGATCTTCTTCTGGATGTCCTTGACGGTGATCAGGCCGCGCAGGCGTCCCTCCGCGTCGACGACGGGCAGCTTCTCGATCTTGTTGCGGTGGAGGATCTCCTCCGCCTCCCCGAGCGTCGTCCCGACCGGCGCGGTGACGAGATCGCGTGAGGTCATGAGCGCGGAGACCGGCTGCTCGACGTCGCTCTCGAAGCGGAGGTCGCGGTTCGTCAGGATCCCGACGAGCACGCCCTCGGCGTCGGTGATCGGCACTCCCGAGACCTTGTAGCGCGCCATCAGCTCGAGCGCCTCGCGGACGAGCGCCTCGGGAGGCAGCGTGACGGGCTCGACGATCATCCCCGCCTCCGACCGCTTCACCTTGTCGACCTCGGCGACCTGGGCCTCGATCGTGAGGTTGCGGTGGAGGATGCCGATGCCGCCGAGCCGCGCGAGCGCGATCGCCAGGCGCGCCTCGGTCACCGTGTCCATCGCGGCCGAGACGAGCGGAATCGCGACCTCGATCGACCGCGTCAACCGGGTGCGCGTCGAGACGTCGGCCGGGAGAACACGCGACTCCGCCGGAACGAGCAGCACGTCGTCGAACGTGAGACCCTCCTGCCCGAACTTGCGATCGAGCTCGAGCAGCCGCTGGACGTCGTCGGCGTTCAGCTCGGCTGCCGTGGGATCCCTCAAGGAGCGGTCAGGGTATCAATCTCCGCGGATGTGACCCCTGTCCTGACAACGCCCTAACAGGTCGCCGCTAACGTCCCCGCGTGAGAGCCGCCGCGGCCGCAGCAGGACTGCTCGCCCTGACGACCGTCGCCGGCACGCGGGCGCCGGCGCCGCGGATGCTCCGCGCCGGGGAGCACGACAAGATCGCCGCGTTCGCACAGGACGGCGGCGTGCTCGCCTGGCTCGGCGTCGGCCGGGGATGCAACAGCGTCAGCGTCCTCACCGGCGGCGGTTCGCGCCTGAGCACGCCGGAGCCGGCCGGCGGCAGCATGACGTGCCACTGGGATCTCGCCGGCGAGCGCCCGCAGCTCGCGATCGCAGGTGCGGCCTCCGCGGCGCTCTGGACGTTGTCGCAGGGGGGCGGTGTCTCCTTCGACTACGTGATGACGGCGAGCCTCGGCGGCCGTGAGGTGCGCGTCGACCGGCTCGCACACGCGAGCGACGGGACGGGGCTCTGGCTCGGCGGCGTTGCCGGCGCCGGGACGACCCTCGCGTACTCCGTCGCCGACGTCGAGTACGCCGACGAGCTCGCCTGCCTCGCCGGCCAGTCGTGCCGGCGCCGGATCGCGGGAGGCGGCGTCCACGTCGTCTCGGACGGACGGCAACGCCTCCTTCCCGACACACGGCCGGCGCTCTCCCTCGCGACGGCGGCCGGCCGCCTCGCCTACGTCCAGGCGGCCGCCGGGTCGAGCGGCCCGGTCGCGAGCGCACGCCTACCGGTGCTCGTCGTCGACGCGGACACCGGCGAAGCCGTCTGCTCGGTCCGTCCGCGCGGGCGGCCGCTCGCCCTTGCGCTCTCGGCCGACGTCCTCGCCGTCCTCACGCGCGACGGCCGGACCGACCGCGTCTCCTGGTACGACTCGGTGGCGGGAGCGCAGCTCGGCAGCATGCGCGTGTCCCGGCGCGTGGCACCCGAGCTCGCTGCGAGCGACCAGCTCGTCGTCTTCCGCATCGGCCTCCGCCTGCGCGGGATCAACCTCGCCTCCGACCGGGTGCGGACGCTCGCCCGGGCCGCGACACGACCGCTCGGCTTCTCCCTCGTGGAGGATCGCCTCGCGTGGGCGGAGAACCGCCCGGCCGGCGGGCGCATCCGCATGCTGGCCGTCGGTTAGCCGCACCGGGCCGGATTCAGGCCTCGACCGGGTCGAGCTCGACGATCTCGACCCCGCTCGCGCGCCGCGCCGCCTCGTGCGAGTCGAACCGCCCCGCACCGAGCTCGAGCACCGAGGCGGCCGCACACCCGACGGCCCTGCGCAGCGCCTCGCCGAAGGAGCTGCCGTTGAAGCGCTCGGCGAGATAGCCGGCGAGCAGGACGTCACCGGCGCCGACGTGCGCGACCGGCTCGAGGCGCTCGACGGACGCGCGGAAGCGGCGCACCTGCCGCTCCTCGCGGACGAGCGCGAAGCACGCGGTCTCCCGGGTGATGAGGACGTTGCGCGCCCCCAGGTCGGCGATCGCGTCGAGGGCCATCACGAAGTCCTCCTCGTCCATGAACTCCTGCCCGACGAGGCTCTCGGCCTCCTGCTGGTTCGGCGAGACGAGGTACGGCTCGGCCTCGACGCCGAGCCGGAGAGGCTCTCCCTCGCAGTCGAGCACGCACTGGACGCCGCGCCGGGTCAGATCGCGGATCGCGTTCGCGTAGAAGTCGGTGTCGACGTCGCGCGGCAGCGAGCCCGAGAAGACGACGAAGCTCGCGACCCGCGAGAGGTAGTGGAGCTTGTCGGTCAGCATCTCCAGCTCCTCCGGCCGCACCGCCGGGCCCCACTCGTAGATCTCGGTCAGGGCACCGGCGGTCGGGTCGACGACGGCGAAGGAGGTGCGCGACTCGTCGGAGATGCGGACGAGGTCGCTGAGGATCCCCTCGACCGCCAGCTCCTCGACGATGCGGTCACCGGTCCGGCCGCCGGCGAGGCCGGTGGCGACCACGGGCGTCTCGAGCCGCTTGAGAGCGCGCGCGACGTTGATGCCCTTGCCGCCGGCGCTCGTCAGGCTGTGGCTCGCCCGGTGCCGGTGGGCGAGCTGGAAGTTCGGCACCGTGAGCGTCCGGTCGACGGCGGCGTTGAGGGTGACGGTGACGATCATCTGCCGCGCTGCGGAGGTTACTTCACGCGGATCTTCTCGCCGATGGTCAGGGAGCTCGGATCGATGTGCGGGTTCAGCTGCTCGAGCCGGGCGACGGTCGTCCCGAGCTTCTGCGCGATCGAGGCGAACGTCTCCCCCCTCTCGACCTTGTAGAGCACGTGCTTCGCGTGCTGGTTCTGTACGGTTGCCGCGGCCTCGACGGTCGTGCCGGAGGTGCTCGCCGGCGGCGCACCATGGAGCCCGGCGCGCACGAGCAGGGCACCGGCGGTGACCGCCGCGAGAAACGCGACGGGCGCACCGACACGGGCGAGGCTGCGACGGCTCACGTCACGCCCGGCGCCACGGCGCGCAGCTCAGCGGCGAACCTCGCCGCCTCGGCAGCCGCCGCCTCGCGCCAGTCTCCTCCCCGCACCTCGTGGGCATAGAGGATCGGCCGCGAGATCGACACGAGCCCGCCGGCAGGATGATCGGCGAACGCCGGCGCCACCTCCTCCGGCTGCGCCCCTTGCGCCCCCACGCCGAGGATCAGCAGGACGGCGCGCGGCAGCAACCGCCTCGCGGCCTCGACGACGCCGGCGTGCGTCGCCCCGACGACGGCGCCGACGGAAGAGAGGCCCGCGGTGCCGACGAGGTCGGCGCCCCAGCGGTCGACGAGCCCGGCCACGTGGTGCCAGAGCGGCCGGCCGTCGGCGAGCGGGAGATCCTGCACGTCACCGCTGCCGGGGTTCGAGGTCTTCACGAGGCAGAAGATTCCCCGTCCGCGCTCGCGGCACACGCGCAGGAACGGTTCCACCGAGTCGCCGCCCATGTACGGGCTCACCGTCATCACGTCGGCGAGCGCGGACTCCTCGCCGCGCCGCTCGAGGAAGGCGGCCGCGTACGCCTCCGCGGTCGTCGCGATGTCGCCGCGCTTGACGTCGGCCACCACGAGCAGTCCCGCAGCGTGGGCGTGATCGCAGACGCGCTCGAAGACCGCGACCCCGCGCGAGCCCAGCGCCTCGAAGAAGGCCGACTGGAGCTTGACGGCAGCCGCCGTGTCGGCGACCGCGTCGACGATGCCACGGCAGAACCGCTCGACGGCCTCCACCGGCTCGGCGTCCCGGAGCTCCTCCGGCAGCCGTGCCGGCATCGGGTCGAGCCCGACGCAGAGAGGAGATCCCTTCCGCTCCACCGCCTCGGCGAGCCGGTCGGCGAAGTTCGACGCCGCGCTCATCGCACTGAGGATAGGAGACGAGAAGGCCGCCCCGCGGGCGGCCTCTCGATCCTCGGAGGAGACGTGTTGCCCTTGCGGCTACTGCTTGACGGCCGACTTGAGACCGCTGCCGGCGGAGAACTTCGGCACGCGCGCGGCGGGGATGTGAACCTTCTCACCCGGGTTGCGCGGATTGACGCCGGTGCGCGCGGCCCGATTCGCTGTCGAGAACTTGCCGAACCCCGTGAACGTCACCTCGCCGCCGCCCTTCAGCGTGTCCGTGACGGCCTCGAGGAAGGCGTCGACGGCCTTGCCCGCGTCGCGATTCGACAGCTGCGCCCGGCGGGCCACCTCCGAAACGAACTCCTGCTTGGTCACTCTCTCCTCCCGTCGTTGATCGCTTGCAGGGCCGGAACGACCCTACCAGGGACTAGTTTGCCGCTCAACCATGCGGTTTTGCGGGGGTTTTCTCGCCTCCCGACAACTCTCCTGCCCGGAAAAGCGGCCGCAGGCGGACCGCGTGACGCGCGAGAGCGTCCGCGCCGCCTTCCTCGCGATCGACGACGCAGACCGCCGTGCGGACGACGAGCCCCGCCTCGCGAGCCGCCTCGATCGCCGAGAGCAGTGCCCCGCCCGAAGTCACGATGTCCTCGACGAAGCACACCGGCTCGCCCGGCTCGAAGAGGCCCTCGATGCGATTCGCCGTCCCGTACTCCTTCGCGGCGTCCCGGACCATGAGGAACGGAAGCCCCGACACGAGGGCGGCGGCGGCGGCGAGGACGACGCCGCCGAGCACGGGCGCCGCGAGGCGGACGGCCTCCGGTTCGTGCTCGCGGACGGCGGCGGCGATGCGCTCGCCGAGCGGGCCGAGCAGGTCGGGCCGGGTCTCGAAGCGGTACTTGTCGAGGTAGTAGCGCGAGCGCCTGCCCGAGCGGAGGACGAAGTCGCCCTCGAGGTACGCGGCCGCGACGAGCGCCTCCCGGAGCTCGGCGTCGGTCACGGGTGCTGCACGGTGGCGGCGATGTCGCGAGCGTAGGGCAGCAGCCGCTGCGTCTCCGGCGAGGTCGGGCCGAACGAGACGAACGAGCCGTCCTCGAAGTGCACCTCGATCCGCTCGCGGCGGCCGTCGAGTCGGCGCCGGAGCGCGAGCACGGCGGCAACCGCGCCGCCCGCGAGGCCGATCAGCGCAAGGAGCCTACGGAGCATCGTCGGCCGGCTCCTCCTTCTTCGTCCGCCGGCGGCGGGGCTTCGGCTTGGGCTGTTCCGCCGTCGCCGCGAGGCAGCGCTTGAGGTCGTAGAAGACGAGCCCGGGGGTCGCTGCGCGCGAGGCGACGGCGACCGCGGCCCGCTCGCCTTCCGGCTCGCGCACGACGAAGACGCCGGTGCCGGCGAGGGACGCACGAACCTGCGTGACGCGCGCCCCGCCGCTGCGGGACGCTCCCGCGGCGTCGAGGAGCCGGCCCGCCGAGCCGACGACCCTGCCGGCCGCCTCGTCGTCGACGCCGACGGCGCCGAGGAGCTCTTCGCCGCGGAAGATCGCGGCCGCCTCGACCTGCGGCGAGACCTCGAGGAGGTCGGCAAGTGCCTGCGCAGCGTCCATCGCGGCGAGGCTAGCAGGCGCATGCGGGAGGATTCCCGTGTGCGGGCCCGCCGGCGCCAGCTCTTCCGCAAGTTCTTCGCCGACCGCGGCACCCATCTCGCCGCGATGGTCGCCTACTTCGCGCTGCTCTCCTTCGTCCCGCTCGTGTTCATCGCGCTCTCGCTGTTCGGGCTCGCGCACCGGGCCGACGCGGGCGACTTCTTCGTCCGGGAGCTGAAGCGCGCGTTCCCCGGGACGTCGCTCGACAGCATCATCACGCTCGTCCACCGCGTACAGGACAACGCGGCGACGCTCGGGATCATCGGCGGCGTCGGCCTGCTCTGGTCGTCGATGTCGCTGTTCAGCGCGCTCGAATCCGCGCTCAACATCGTCTACGGGCTGCCGAACCGGCGCTTCCTGCACGGGAAAGGCGTCGCGGCCGGGCTGATGTCGGGATCGCTCGTGACGCTGTTCGCCAGCCTCGTCGTCGGCGCGGTCGGCGCCGAGTTCCTGAAGCACAACGTGCCGTTCGGGAAGAGCACCGCGCTCGCGTACATCGTGTCGATCGGCGCCTCGCTCATCGGCGTCTTCTTCTTCCTGCTCGCCGTCTACCTCTGGCTGCCGAACACGCGCATCACGCTGCACGAGGCCCTGCCCGGCGCGATCACGGCGGCGGTCGTGCTCGAGGCGTCGTTCCAGGCGCTGCCGCTGTTCATCCGGTTCGCCGACGTCAACGTGACCCTCCGGACGCTCGGCGGCCCGGCGATCCTCCTGCTCTGGCTCTACGTGATGGCGAACGTGATCGTCTTCGGCGGGGAGCTCAACTGGTGGTGGCGCGAGCGGCAGCGACTCGGCGAGGGACCGGAGAAGGTGCCCGCGGCGTAAGGAGGGCATGGCGAGGACGGCAGTCGTGCTCGCGCTCGTCGCGGCCCTCGCCGCCGGCTGCGGAGGCGCCGGCGAGCCTCGCTTCGAGCGGGCGGGCGGCTGGCATCTCCTGTCGCGCGACGGTGAACTCGCAGCGGCGAACGTGCCGTTCGCGGCGGCCGATCGGAACCTCTCGAGCCCGCCGTCGCACACGGTCGCGACGCTGCCGCGGCGAGGCGTCGTGATCTGGGTCTTGGTGGTGCGGCGCCACGAGGCGGCGGATCGGGGCTTCCCTGCGGCGCCGCTCCGGGTCGGCCGGGCGGTCGCGACGGATCCGCCGGAAGGGTTCTTCTGCCCGCCGGCGGCTCGCGCGCGCTGCTTCGACGCGGGTGGCGCCGTTCGGCGCCTGCAGGCCGGCGCATCCGGCTGGGACATCGGGCTGACCATCTTCTTCGGCACCGACCGCCCGTCGGCCGCACAGGTGCGCGCCGCGAACGCCGAGCTCGCGCGGCTCAGTCCCTGAGCGCCTGGAGCAGCGCCCGTGCGGCACGTGCCCGGTGCGAGTTCCCGGCCTTCCACTCGTTCCCGAGCTCGGCCACCGTGTGCTCCTCGCCCAGGGGGACGAAGATCGGGTCGTAGCCGAAACCCTCGCTGCCGCGCGCCTCCCGCCCGATCCGTCCCTCGAGGACGCCCGTGCCCCGCTGCTCGCGGCCGTCCGGCGAGAGGAGGACGAGCTCGGAGACGTAGCGCGCCGTCCGCTCCTCCACCCCGGCCAGCTCGGCGAGCAGCTTCGCGACCGCCGGCGGTCCCTCGGGCGCGTAGCGCGCCGACAGCACGCCCGGCCGCCCGTCGAGCGCGGCGACCTCGATGCCGGAGTCCTCCGCGAGCACCCACGCGTCCGCCGGCGCGTGCCCGCGGCCGAAGCGCGCCTTCAGCGCGGCGTTCTCGTAGTAGGTGGCACCCGTCTCGGGCGGGTAGTCGTCGCGGTCGAGCGGCTCGATCGTCCAGCCGGGCAGGAGCCGCTCGAGCTCGCGCGCCTTGTGGCGGTTGCTCGAGCAGAGGATCGCGCTCAGTCCGTCCACCGCACCTCGAGGACGCCCTCGACCTCCGCGACGCCGGCGACGACCGTGGGCGCCCGGCCGACCGCGAGCTCGACGTCCACCGCGACCGAGCGCCGGTCTCCCTCCTGCGCGACGTCGAGCGAGACGACGCGGCCGCCGCTCCGCTCGACGGCCTCGATGATCGGCGCCGGGCTCCGGCCGGCGGGAATCTCGACGAGCAGCCGGTCGAGTGCCGGCCGGAAGCGCCGGAGGACGCGGAATGCCGCCCCACGCAGCGGCCCGAGCGTGAGCAGGGCGCCGATCGTCGCGAGGAGCGCGCCGTCCCAGTAGCCGGCGCCGGCCGCCATCCCGATCGCCGCGACGAGCCAGAGGGTGGCGGCCGTCGTGAGGCCGCGCACCGAGAGGCCCTGGCGGATGATGGCGCCCGCGCCGAGGAAGCCGATCCCGCTCACGATTCCCGCCGCCACACGCGAACGGTCCACCCCCGCGAAGCCGGAGAACCCGTAGGCGGAGACGAGCGTGAAGAGGGCGGCGCCGACGCAGACGACGAGGTGCGTGCGCAGCCCCGCCTGTCGCTCCCGCAGCTCACGCTCGAGGCCGATAGCCCCGCCGAGCACCGCCGCGACGAAGAGACGCAGCAGGACGCCGCCCCAGCCGATCGACGTCACGATCCCGAGAAGCTCAGGGGAGCTCACGGGCGACCGCCTCGGCCTGGAGCGCAGCGATCTCGCCGATCCCCGCCGCCGCGAGCTCGAGCAGCTCGTCGAGCGTCTCGCGCGCGAACGGATCGCGTTCGGCGGTCGCCTGCACCTCGACGAGGCGCCCGTCGCCGGTCATGACGACGTTCATGTCGGTGTCGGCGCTCGAGTCCTCCGCGTAGTCGAGGTCGAGCAGCGGGACGCCGTCGACCACGCCCACCGACACGGCGGCGACGGAGTCGCGGAAGGCGCGCGAGAGGCCGAAGCGCTCGAGCGCGCGCATCGCCGCGACGTACGCGCCGCAGATCGCGGCGCAGCGGGTGCCGCCGTCGGCCTGGAGGACGTCGCAGTCGAGCCACATCGTCCGCTCGCCGAGCGCGTCGAAGTCGGCGACCGCCCTGACCGCGCGCCCGATCAGCCGCTGGATCTCGACCGTCCGCCCCTGCTGCTTGCCCCGCGCCGCCTCCCGCTCGACACGATCGCCCGTCGAGGCGGGCAGGAGCGAGTACTCGGCGGTGATCCAGCCCCGCCCCTTGTTGCGAAGCCAGCGCGGGACGTCCTCCTGGATCATCGCCGTGCAGAGCACCTTCGTCCGCCCCTGCGTGACGACGACCGAGCCGTGCGGGTTCTCGAGGAAGTCCGGCTCGAACTCGATCGGGCGCAGCGCGTCCGGCTTGCGGCCTCCCTCACGGGTCACGCCATCGCCTCCTCGAGGGTCGCGACCGTCACGTGCTCGACGTCGCGGATCGGCAGCTGGAGAAAGCGCCGGCCCATCTCGCGGAACGCCTCGGGATCGCCGGTCGTGAGAAAGCGGTAGCGCCCCTCCCGCTCGCTCTCGTTCTCGACGCCCTTCCGCGCGAGCGTCTCCGCGACCTCGCGCGCCGTCTCCTCCGCCGAGAAGACGAGCGTGACGTCGCGGCCGAAGACGCGCTCGAAGACGTGGCGGATCAATGGGTAGTGGGTGCAGCCGAGGATGACCGTGTCGACGCGCGCCTCCCTGAGCGGCGCCGCGTACTCGCGCACCGCCTGCTCCGTCTCCTCGCCGTACGGGTCGTCGCCCTCGATCAGCGGCACGAGCCGCGGGCAGGCTACGGCGTGGAACGAGACGCCGGCGTCGAGGGCGTGCACGAGCTCGCGGTAGCGGCCCGACTCGACGGTGCCCTGGGTCGCGAGCAGCCCGATCCGCCTGTTGCGCGTCGCCTGCACGGCCGCGTGCGCCTCCGGCGTGAGGACGCCGACGACGGGCACGCTCAGCTCCTCCTGCAGCCGTGGGAGCGCGGCCGAGGTCGCGGTGTTGCAGGCGACGACGATCAGCTTCACCTCCTGCCGCTCGAGGAAGGCCCCGATCTCGCGCGCGAAGCGCCGAACCTCGCCGAGCGGGCGCGGCCCGTACGGCAGGCGCGCGTGGTCGCCGAGGTAGACGAAGTCCTCGTGCGGGAGCGAGACGAGACACTCGTGGAGGACGGTCAGGCCGCCCACTCCCGAGTCGAAGACGCCTACGGCACGGGCATCCATGGCGGCAATCGTAGATGGGCGCTAGGTTGGCGCCGTGGGTCGCAGCAGGATCGTGCTTTCGGCCGCCGCGGTCCTCGCCGTCGCGATCGGCACCGCCCTCGCGTACGCGGCCGGCGGGTTCGGCGCCGGCTCTCCCGCTCCCGGCTCGACCCAGGAGCTGACGCTGCCGATGTCCGACGGAGTCCCGCTCGCGTGCTCCGTCACGTACCCGGAGAACGTCCCGAACGAGCTGCCGGGCGGCGGGCATCCCGGCGTGATCCTCTTTCCCGGCTTCGGGCAGACGCACGGCGATCTGCTCCCGGCGGCGCAGTTCTTCTCCGCCGACGGCTACGAGGCGCTCACGTGCGACGCGCGCGGCACCGGTGCGTCGGGAGGGACGTTCGGCCTCGCCGGCCCGCGAGACGTGCAGGACGCACGCGACCTCTTCACCTGGCTCTCCGGCCAGCTCGGAAACGGGGACATCGGCGCCTTCGGCCTCTCGCTCGGCGGCGCCGAGATCTGGAACGCCGCGGTCGCCGGGGTCCCCTTCGCGGCGATCGCGCCCGGAGCGACGTGGACCGATCTCGGGCGGGCGCTCGCGCAGCACGGTGTCTTCGACGACGGGGTCGCGCAGCAGCTGGCGCAGGCCGCCCCCGCGTCGAGGTGGGATCCGTCGCTCGCGCAGGCGCGCAACGACCTCCTCGCCGGCACCGACAGCGCCGCCGTCCAGACGCTCGCGGCGACGCGCTCTTCGCGGTTCCGGCTCCGTGCGCTGACGATGCCGACACTGATCCTGCAGGGTCGGCACGACTTCTCCTTCGACCTCGACCAGGCGCTCGCGGCGTACCGGAGGCTGAAGGCGTCGCACGAGCTATACGCCGGCGACCTCGGCGCGGCACCGGCGCCGAACCCGGCGACCGAGCCGGCCGTCTACCTGAAGCTGGTCACCGGCTTCTTCGACACGTACATCAAGGCGATCTCCCGCGAGCCGGGCGTCGACCGGGCCGTCAGCCTCGCCCACGATCCCTGGGACGGCCGGGTGAGCTCGTTCGCCGGCATCCCGCCGACGCGGAGCACGAGCGTGACGCTGCCGGGGACGGCGACGCTCGGCGCGACGCAGGTCGTCCGTCGAGCGGCGCGGCTCACCGGCGGGCCGCTCGAGACGTTCGGCGGCGGCTCCGTCGTCGTCCGGTACTCGGGCGCGAGCGGCTGGACGCACCTCGTCGCGGCCGTCTCCGTGCAGGGCTCGCCGACGCCGGTCACGATCGGCGCCGCGCAGCTGACGAAACCGTCGGGCCTGCTCCGGATCCCGCTGCTCGACGAGGCCGTCCTCCTGCCGCGCGGCAAGCGCCTGGTCGTCACCGTCGGCGCCACGTCGCCGGGCGGCGTCTTCGGCGGGACGGAGCCGGCAGGCGCGACGATCACGCTCGGCCGAGTGACGCTGAACCTCTCGCTCCTGCGCCTCGCCGTCTCGCGCTAGACGCGGAGCTCCGCCCGCTGCGCCTCGGCGTTCGCGACGAGCATCTCCTCGAGATCGTCGGCGCACGGGCGCGGCGGCTGCGCCGGCTCGGTGCCGCGGAGCTCCGCGTCGTGGAGGCGCCAGAGGTAGTCGAGGTCCGCCCGGGCGATCGCGAGCGCCTCGGCCGCAGTGTGCTCCGGGCCGTGCCCGGCGACCACGCGCCCCGGCGGGTCGCGCTCGAGCAGGTCGATCAGCCCGGCGAGGCTGGCGCGGTAGGCCGCGGGCGAGGAGACGAACGGGAACTCGATCGCCGAGAGATGGTCGCCGACCGCGAGGAGGTCGAGCTCGCGGATCCGATAGCCGACGCCGTCGACCGTGTGCCCGGGAAGCGGCAGCGTCTCGACGGTGAACGGTCCGACCCGGTGCGCGCGGCCCACCTCGAGCCGTCGGTCGACGCGCGGCGGCCCCGCCACCTCGAGCCGGTACTCCGCCGCAGCCTCCTCGATACGCCCCCACGGCTCGCCCGACTCGATACGTGCAGCGCTCAGCTCGCCCATGAGCGCCTCGGCGCCGGGGAACGCGGGGATGCCGCAGACGTGGTCCCAGTCGGCGTGCGTCGCGAGAACGGCCACGACGCTCACGCCGAGCTCGTCCGCGCGGGCGGCGATCCGTGCGATCTCCCGCGTCGAGATGCCCGGGTCCACGAGCACCGCCTCGCCGTCCTTCGCGAGCAGGAGCGACGAGGTCTGCCAGAGCGCGCTCTCGAATCGTTCCGCGTGCACGGTGCGACCGTATCCTCCGCCTCGTGACCGCCACCGTCCGCATCGGCACGTGCTCGTGGGCCGACGAGGCGCTCTCGAAGTGGTTCTATCCGCCGAAGCTGCCCGCGAAGGAGCGGCTCGCCTGGTACGCGGAGCACTTCGACACGGTCGAGGTCGACTCGACCTTCTACCGGCTGCCGGGCGAGACGGCCGTCGCCGGCTGGGCGGAGCGGACACCGCCCGGCTTCACGATGCACGTCAAGGCGTTCGGCCTCATGACGCGCCACCCGGTCAAGGCCGAGGCGATCCCCGCCGACCTGCGGGACGAGATGCCGCTCGACGAGCGCGGCCGCGTCGACCGACCGCCGCGTGAGCTCCGGAGCGAGATCTTCCGCCGCTTCCTCGCCTCGCTCGAGCCGCTGCGCGCAGCGGGCAAGCTCGGCGGGATCCTGTTCCAGCTCCCGCCCTACGTCGTCTTCAAGGACGCGTCGTTCGAGTACCTCGAGTGGGCGCGGGAGCAGCTCGGCGGCGACGAGATGCTCGTCGAGTTCCGCCACCGCTCGTGGCTCGAGGACGAGCACAGCGCCCAGAGCCTCGCCTTCCTCGAGCGAATCGGCGCCGGCTATGTGACCGTCGACGCGCCGCGCTCGGAGACGGCCCGGAACCTCGTCCCGACGGTGGTCGCGACCACGTCGCCGACCGCGTACGTCCGCTTCCACGGGCGCAACCTCGGCACGTGGAACAGGCGCGGCGGCTCGGCGGCGGAGCGCTTCGACTACCTCTACTCCGACGACGAGCTCGGCGAGTGGGTCGGGCCTCTGCGCGAGCTCGCCGGGCAGTCGGAGCAGGCGTTCGCGTTCTTCAACAACAACGCCTCGTCCCAGGACCCGGACAACCCGCTCGGGCGCGTCGCCCAGGCGGCGACGAACGCGCGCCAGCTGCGCGGGCTGCTCGACGTGAACGGCATCGCCGCGAGCGGCGGGACGTGAACCTCCTCTCGCTCGTCCACGGAGTCGACGCGCGCACCGAGCTGTTCGCGCCGGTGCTCGCGGAGGCCGGCCACCGGCTCGACGAGTGGAGCTTCGCTTCCGATGCCGCACCGCCGCGGCCGCTCGACTCGTACGACGCCGTCCTCGTCTTCGGCGGCGCGATGCATCCCGACCAGGACGACCGGCACGCATGGCTGCGAGACGAGCTGCAGTGGCTGCGCGCGCTGCTCGCACGGCCGGTGCCGACGCTCGGGATCTGCCTCGGCTCGCAGCTCCTCGCGCGCGCCGCGGGCTCCTGGGTCGGGCCGCTGCCGGAGGCCGAGATCGGCTGGCACGAGGTCAGGCTCGACGAGGCGGCGGCCGACGACCCGGTGCTGTCGGCGCTCCCCGCGCGGTTCGACGCTCTCCAGTGGCACCACTACGGCCACGGGCTGCCGGACGGAGCCGTCGAGCTCGCGCGCAGCCCCGCGGGGCTGCAGGCGTTCCGGCTCGGCGAGCGGTGCTGGGGCGTCCAGTTCCACCCCGAGGTGACGGAGCCTCAGCTCGCGTCGTGGATCGCGGACGAGTCCGACCCGCCGCCGGACCCCGAGCGCCTCCGCCGGGAGACGCAGGAGAGGATCGGCGGGTGGAACGAGCTCGGCCGCCGCCTCTGCCGCGCCTTCCTCGCCGCGGCCGAGCGCGCCGTCCGCGCGCGCGGCGGATAGCCGTTATGCTCGGACCGGTCTGATGGCGACCAGCGCAGCCCAGCGGACGAAGTTCCTGCTCGACGAGTCGCAGCTGCCGAGACGCTGGTACAACATCCGCGCCGACATGCCGACGGCGCCGCAGCCGGTGCTGCACCCGGGGACGGGCCAGCCGGTGGGGCCGGACGACCTCGCGCCGCTCTTCCCGATGGCGCTCATCCAGCAGGAGGTGAGCGAGGAGCCGGAGATCGTGATCCCCGACGAGGTGCTCGGCATCCTCAGCCTCTGGCGACCGACCCCGCTCTACCGCGCTCACCGGCTCGAGCAGGCGCTCGGCACGCGCTCGCGGATCTTCTACAAGTACGAAGGGGTCAGCCCGCCCGGCAGCCACAAGCCGAACACGGCCGTCGCCCAGGCGTACTACAACAAGCAGGAGGGGCGGACACGTCTCTCGACGGAGACCGGCGCCGGGCAGTGGGGAAGCGCGCTCTCGTTCGCGTGCAGCCTCATCGGCCTCGAGTGCAAGGTCTACATGGTCAAGATCTCGTACGAGCAGAAGCCGAGCCGGCGTTCGATGATCCAGGCGTGGGGCGCGGAGATCGTCGCGAGCCCCTCCACCGAGACCGAGTCGGGACGAGCGGTGCTCGCGCAGGATCCGGACTCCCCCGGCAGCCTCGGGATCGCGATCTCGGAGGCGGTCGAGGACGCGGCCGGCCGTCCCGACACGGCGTACTCCCTCGGCAGCGTCCTCAATCACGTGCTGCTGCACCAGACGGTGATCGGCCAGGAGGCGATCGCGCAGATGGAGCTCGCCGACGCCTATCCCGACGTCGTGATCGGCTGCGTCGGCGGCGGCTCGAACTTCGCGGGGCTCGCGTTCCCGTTCCTGCGCGAGAAGATCGCCGGCCGCGAGATCGACGTCCTCGCCTGCGAGCCGGCCGCCTGTCCGACGCTGACGCGCGGCGTCTTCGCCTACGACTTCGGCGACACGAGCAAGCTGACCCCGCTGGTCGCGATGCACACGCTCGGCCACGACTTCGTACCGGCGCCGATCCATGCCGGCGGCCTCCGCTATCACGGGGTCGCGCCGCTGATCTCGCAGCTCGTGCGCGACGAGCTCGTGCGGGCGGAGGCGTACCGGCAGAACGACGTCTTCGCCTCGGCGCTGACGTTCGCCGGCAGCGAAGGGATCCTCGTCGCGCCCGAGGCCGCGCACGCCGTGCACGGCGCGATCACGACGGCCAAGGCGGCGGACGAGGCCGGGGAGGCGAAGACGATCCTGTTCAACCTCTCCGGGCACGGGCACTTCGACATGTCCGCCTACGACAGGTACCTCGCCGGCGATCTCGAGGACGTCGCCCTCGACGAGGAAGGCATGGCCCGCGCGCTCCGCGCGATCGAGGGCCTGCCGGCTCCCGCCTGACCTCGCCTCCGGCCGGCCTGCCGACGCGAGGACCAGCCCGCCCTATCGGGTCTTTCCCGGATGGCAGCAGGGTGGCTCCGCTGCGAGCATTGGTCCTAGCTCCCACGAGGGGATGAGGTTGTGCGCTTTCGCTTACTCGGCGAGTTGGAGGTCGAGAGCGCGGGACGTGTGATTCGGGTTCGCGGGCGGCGTCTGCGTTCGCTGTTCGCCTGTCTGCTGATCAACCGGAACCAGACGCTCTCGCATGACCACCTGATCGACGCCGTCTGGGGGGCGCGGCCGCCGTCGAGCGGGAGCCACGGCCTGGAGGTGCTCGTCTCGCGCCTGCGGCACGTGCTCGGTCGCGATGCGGGCTCCAGAGTCGAGACGACACCGGCGGGCTACCGGCTGTCGGTCGCCGCGCAGGAGCTCGACGTCGACCGGTTCGAGCGGCTCTCCGCCGCCGGCCGGCGGGCGCTTGCCGCAGGGGATCACGAAGCGGCGATCCGGTATCTGCGCGAAGCGCTCGGCGAGTGGCGCGGGCACGCGTTCGGCGAGCTCGCGTACGGCTCGTGCCTGGCGGAGGAGGCGGGGCGCCTCGAGGAGCTGCGACTCGATGCACTCGAAGCGGTGTTCGAAGCCGTGATTCGCTCCGGCAGCGAGGAGGACGTGGTCTCCGAGCTCGAGGCCTTCGTGGCGGCGCAGCCGCTGCGCGAACACGCACGCGCCCTCCTCATGCGCGCCCTCTATCGCTGCGGCCGGCAGGCCGATGCGCTCGACGCGTACCGGGCCGGCTACCGCCTGCTCGCGCAAGAGGGTCTCGAACCGCAAGCCGAGCTCCGCCACGTGCAGGCGTCGATCCTGCGGCAGGATCCGCTGCTCATGCGCGTCGAGGCGGAGCCCGTCGAGCTTCCCGTGACCCGCTACGTCCGCAACGACGGCGCGGCGATCGCGTACCAGATCTTCGGGGAGGGGGAGTACGACGTGGTGTACGCGGCGCCGTTCGTGACGAACGTCGAGCTCGCCTGGCAGGTGCCCGGCCTCGCAGAGCTGCTCAGGCGTCTCGGCTCGTCGTGCCGCCTGATCCGGTTCGACAAGCGCGGCACGGGCATGTCGGACCGCGTGAACGTCGGCGAGCTCGAGACGGGCGTCGACGACGTGGGAGCGGTGATGGATGCCGCGCTCTCGAAGGAGGCCGCGATCATCGGCGCGGCAGAGGCAGGGCCTCTCGCCGTCCTCTTCGCCGCGGCACATCCCGGGCGCGTGTGGGCTCTCGTCCTGTGGTGTGCTTCGGCCCGCGTCGCCTGGGCGGTGGACTACCGGTCCGGGATGCGGCGGTCCGAGCTCGAGCAGCGCATGACGGAGGACGAGCGGATCTGGACCGACCCGGGGTACGCGGAAGCCCGCGCACGTGCGGTCGGCGCGGCAGACGTGTCCGAGCTCGCGTCACTGTGGCGGCAGAGCGCCACGCCGGGGATCGTGCGTGCTCTCGCCGAGCACTACTTCGACGTCGACGTGCGGGACGCACTGCCGCTCGTCCGCGTCCCGACCCTCGTCCTCGACCGCGAGGACGACTACGGCGTCGCCGCAGGATGCACGTATCTCGCGGAGCACATCGCGGGCGCCCGGCACGTCGCCCTGCCCGGCTCGGACCGCGTGATGTTCGGGGGCGGCGACCTCGAGTCCGTCGCCCGCGAGATCGAGGCCTTCCTGGAGAGCGCCTGGGAGCGGCACAGGGGTCGATCGAGATCCGGTGACCGAAGCGTGACCGGGCCGTGATCCGGTCCTGAGTCCCGTCGTGCATCGTGAGCTCGACAGGGAGGAAGGAAATGTGGTCCTGGCGGACAGATTGGCCGGGCGAGAAGATGTGCGCACAAGCGCACGTGCAGATCCTGGCGCACGAGTGGGAGTCTCCGGTGCCGGCTGGGGGCACGACCGGGCGGCGCCACCGCCCGCACGTGACGCCACGGCATGGCCATCACCTGCAGCTCCACTTCCCGCTGCATGCGGCGCACTGATCGGGGCTTTCCCCGATGAGCATCCGTAAGAAGCCGAGTAGCCTCGACTGAGGGAAAGGAGGTGGCAATCGTGAAGCAGACGGCGTTGTTCGTCGGCTGGGGCGGCCTCTATCCGGGCCGTGAGCACTTCGCGCTGGACGGCTTCCACGAGTGGGTCGCGATCCTCGACGAGCTCAAGACGAAGGGCGAGATCGAGGACTACCTGACGGTGGTGCTCGGACCGCACGGAGGAGAGCTCGACGGCTTCACGCTCGTCTTCGGTGATCCCGTCAAGCTGATGCAGATCACCGAGCGCGAGGACATGCGCAGGCTTCGGCTCCTCACCGAGCGCGAGTTCGCCAAGTTCAGCATGATCCCCGCGATCAGCGGCGAGCGCGTCGAGGAGGAGTTCAAGCTCCTCGAGGAGGAGCTTCTCCCGATCCTCGAGCGGACGCCCGTCGCCGTCTAGGCGAGGGACACCGAGAGGGGCCGTACGGCCGTCGCGGCGCCCGGCCCCTCTCGCCGCCGAGCCGGCGCTAGCCTCGACGGAACCAGGAGCGGCGGCCGCCGG